>DWUQ01000046.1 GCA_019120675.1 Candidatus Paenalcaligenes intestinipullorum
CATTCAGCAGGGCTTAAAGGTCACTCAGTCTTCACCGAATTTTTTATTAGTTGTGGGGTTGTCGTCTGAAGACGGCAGTCTCAGCGAGGTGGATTTAGCGGATTACATCAAACGCAACGTACAAAACGCCATTTCACGTATTCCAGGGGTGGGTCAATTCCAGTTATTTGCTGCGGGCAAAGCGATGCGCATATGGGTCGATCCCGAGAAACTGGTCAGCTATAACTTGAGTATGGCTGAGTTTAATCATGCGATCTCCCAACAAAACGTGCTGATTTCAGGTGGTATTTTAGGTTCTCCTCCCAATGAAGTTGGCCAGCGTGTGGCCGTGCCGCTGGTGCTGAATGGTCAGTTACAAAGTGTGGACGAATTTGAAAATATCATTCTTCGCTCCAACATTGAAGGCTCTATTGTGCGGGTCAAGGATGTAGCTCGCGTAGAGATTGGCGCGGATAACTATCAATTCGGTGCTCGCCTAAATGGCAAACCCACAGCGGCCTTTGGTATCTCTTTGACCTCGGATGCGAATGCGCTCGCTACAGCGAAAGCCATACGTGCTCAAATGGAGGAGCTTAAAGAGTTCTTCCCTGTAGGGGTGAGTTACGCCATTCCTTACGATACCTCCCCATATATCGAAACGTCGATCACTCAGGTGGTGCACACGCTGTTTGAAGCCTTGATTCTGGTGTTTATTGTGATGTTTGTGTTCTTACAAAACGTCCGTTACACCGTCATTCCGGCTTTGGTCGTGCCGGTTGCGATTTTAGGGGCCTTGGCTGTGATGAATGTGATGGGTTTCTCCATCAACGTGCTCACAATGTTTGCGATGGTGCTGGCTATTGGTATTTTGGTGGATGACGCCATTGTGGTGGTGGAAAACGTCGAGCGGATTATGGCCGAAGAAGGGCTCCCACCCTTAGAGGCCACACGCAAGGCAATGCCGCAGATCACCGGTGCGATTGTTGGGATTACCTTAGTCTTGACCGTCGTGTTCTTGCCTTTAGCTTTTATGTCTGGTTCGGTAGGCATTATTTATCGCCAATTTGCTGTCGCCATGGCGATTTCCATTGCGTTCTCTGCCTTTTTGGCCTTAAGTTTTACCCCAGCTTTATGCGCGACGATGCTCAAGCCCATCCCTAAAGGGCACAACCTCGAAGAGCGTAAAGGTTTTTTTGGCTGGTTTAATCGCAAATTTAATGGTTTAACCCATCGCTATGAGCGAGTGGTAGCAGGCAGCTTGCGTCGCACGGGTCTTATGATGATTCTCTACCTTATTTTGGTAGGCGTGACGATACTGCTTTATATGCGTATGCCGTCTGAGTTCTTGCCCGAAGAAGACCAAGGCTTTGCCTTCGTTAACGTGGAGGTGGCTGCAGGTGCCTCCGCCACACGTACGCAAGAAATGGTCGAGCAGGTCGAGCAGTACTTCGAGTCTAAGCCACAAGTGCGTGACATGATTACCGTGCGCGGTTTTAGTTTTAATGGTAGTGGTTTGAACGCAGCGATTGCCTTTGTTACCTTAAAAGACTTTGCGGAGCGTAAAGGCAAAGAAAACTCCGTGCAAACCTTGGTTTCTGAAGCCAACCAGTATCTGCCCGGTTTGCCCGATGCCATTCCGTTTTCTATTGTGCCGCCCGCCATTACCGCTTTGGCGAATGCTTCAGGCTTTGACCTACGTCTAGAAGATCGCGGTGAGCTTGGACAAAGTGCGTTGCAAGACGGAGCGGGACAATTGCTGGGTCTCGCCGCACAAAGCGATATCGTCCAAGATGTACGGATTAGTGGTTTACAGCCGGCTCCACAATGGCAAGTGACCATTGATCGTGAAAAAACCGCTGTTCAAGGTCTTAACTTTGATGAAGTCGCTCAGTTAGTCAGCACCGCAATGGGCGGTGGCTACATCGGCAAATACACCAATAAGGGTTGGGTGGAAAATGTTTGGGTGCAAGCCGATGAACCGTATCGCATGAATATCGAAGACCTCATGCGTTTACAAGCCAAAAACAGCAAGGGTGAAATGGTGCCCTTACGTACTGTTATTAGCGCTAAGCCATCCATCGCACCGGTACAAATGAAACGCTACAACAGCTATCCCAGCATTAGCATTTCAGGCATCCCCAAGCCAGGTTACACCACGGGCGAGGCGATGGAAGAAATGGAGCGTTTGGTGGGCGAGCTTCCCCATGGCTTTGGCTTTGAGTGGAGCAGTTTGTCTTTCCAGGAAATTCAAGCGGCTGGCCAAAATGCTATTTTGATGTCCTTGTCTATTTTAATTGTGTTTATGGTGCTGGCAGCTTTGTACGAAAGCTGGGCTATTCCATTGTCCGTGATGTTGGCGGTACCTTTGGGTATTTTTGGTTCAGTGGTACTCGCCACCTTAACAGGCATGGCCAATAATGTTTATTTCCAAGTGGGGATTGTGACCATTATTGGTTTGGCAGCGAAAAACGCGATTTTGATTGTTGAATTTGCTAAGGACACCTATGCGCGCACGGGCAGCTTGCTTGACGCGACGGTTGAAGCGTCTAGAATGCGATTCCGTCCGATCTTAATGACTTCCTTTGCGTTCATCTTGGGTGTATTGCCCTTAGCGATTGCTACGGGTGCAGGTTCGGCCAGTCAAAATGCGGTAGGGATTGGGGTCATTGGTGGGATGTTAGCCGCTACCCCCTTATCGGTATTAATGGTGCCGGCATTCTTTGTGTTTGTTTTGAAAATCTTCAAAACTAAGCCCAAAGTTTTTGGTGAGGTCGCACGACAAATTGAACAAGAACGTGCTCAACACAACTCAGAAGGTCAGCACTAATGACACATTCTTTCCTTCCTCGTTTAAGCGCTTTAGCGTTGGCGTTAACCTTAGCTGGGTGCTCATTGGCACCGAAATACGAACGTCCTGCGTTGCCGATCCAAGCCGAGTTTCCCAGTTACTCAAAGGCAGCGGTATCGGACTCGCAGGATGACTTTGAGCAATTAGGCTTGCAGGAGTTTTTTAAAGATCCCCAATTACAGGCTTTAATTGCGCTAGCTTTAGATCATAATCGTGACCTACGGATTGCGGTAGATCGCGTTGAGGAGGCGCGTGCCCAGTTTGGGATTACTCGTGCTGACCAATTTCCTAGTATTGGTGCTGGGGCCAATGGTCAGGTGACACGCTACCCTGAAAATATGCGTACCCAAGGGCCAGACTCGCCTTCAGTATCCAAAAGCTTTCAACTGGGAGTGGGGCTAACCAGCTTTGAGTTGGACTTTTTTGGTCGTTTGCGCAATTTGAGCGAAGCTGCGTTTCAGCAGTATCTTTCTACTGAGCAAGCGCAGCGAGCAGTACGTATTAATGTGGTCGCTCAGGTGGCCGAGGCGTATTTCAAACTACGCAGTGCCCAAGAGCTACAACGCCTCATGGTCAATACCGAAAAAAGCCGTGCGGAAACCTTTAGATTGGTACAGCGTAGCTTTGATGTGGGTACCACGTCAGAGTTGGATCTCAACCAAGCGCGCCTGCAATTAGAAACAGTACGAGCCGATCGAGAACAAGCCCGACGTAATGAGCTACGCGCTGAAAATGCGCTGACGCTTTTAATTGGTACCGAGTTGCCGGCCGATTTACCTCAAGCCGCAACCTTTGGTCCGACACAGCTAGTTCAACAGATTCCTACGGGGCTTGCTTCTGAGCTGCTGGAGCGTCGGCCTGATATCATTGCTGCTGAGCACGCGTTAAAAGCAGCAAAAGCCAATATTGGTGCTGCGCGTGCCGCGTTTTTCCCGCGCATTTCATTAACGGGGCTATTAGGGTTTGCTAGCCCCTCTTTAAGCAGTCTGGTGGGCAGCTCTCATCGCTTTTGGCAATACTCGCCCGAAATCACCATGCCTATCTTTACAGGGGGCAGCGTGCGCTCTGCACTGGCAGTTGCCGAAGCACGTGATAACATTGCAGTGGCTCAATACGAGCAAAGCATTCAAAACGCGTTTGCTGAAGTCGCGGATGCTTTAGCAGGGGAGGCCACCTACGCGGAACAACTGCAAGCCGTAGCTAAAATGATTAAGTCTGCTCAGCGCAGCACGGATTTGGCTACCTTGCGCTATGAAACAGGGATTGATAGTTTCTTACAGGTTCAAACTGCAGAAGTGAATTTATACAGTGCTCAGCAGGTAGGAATACAGGTTGGGTTAGAATCCCTACTTAACCGTATTGAACTGTACAAAGCCTTGGGCGGAGGCTGGGGAATAGATCCTTTAGTCTCAGACCAAAACAATTCATCCACTCAGGAGCGCCTTAATCCCGCTACTGAGTAATTTTTACGAGGTTAATATGATTGAACTGGGGGTCAATATTGATCACGTTGCGACGTTACGTCAGCAACGCCTAACGAATTATCCTGATCCTCTGGTTGCGGCTCAACGCGCCGAAGAGGCCGGTGCTGACCTTATTACCTTGCATCTGCGCGAAGACCGTCGGCATATACAAGATGCCGACGTCTTTGCTTTGCGTCCATTGTTGCGCACCCGCATGAATTTGGAGTGTGCCATTACCCAAGAAATGCTGGATATTGCGTGCAAAGTCCAGCCCCAAGACGTTTGCTTGGTACCCGAAAAACGCGAAGAACTGACTACTGAAGGCGGGTTAGACGTCATCAAATATTTTGATCAGGTTCAGGCAGCGGTGCACCAATTACACGATGCTGGCATACGGGTGTCTCTTTTTGTTGATGCGCAGCCTCAGCAAATCGAGGCAGCCCACAAAGCAGGGGCTTCCGTGATCGAGATCCACACCGGTCATTATGCGGATGCGGAGTCTCCTGAAGCCGCGCAAGCCGAGATCGAACGTATTCGCTTAGCCGCTGCGGCGGGCGTCAGTTTGGGGCTACGCGTCAATGCTGGGCATGGTTTACATTATGGCAATGTCCAGGCTATTGCCGCTCTCCCAGGCATTGCTGAGCTGAATATCGGTCATGCGATCGTAGCGCAAGCCGTTTTCGACGGCTGGGAAAAGGCTATTCGCGATATGAAAGCCCTGATTGTGACTGCACCGACGCCACGCCCCTAATTGCTTGGTTCTGCTAACCCTATTCTTTTTTTATCGTTATCACTTGCCTATGTCTGTAATCTCTACTCTGCTTAGCCGTAATTCTGTAAAGTTTGTTCAAGGCCCAGGCCCTTCCGAAGAGGAGCTTGGCCAAATCCTCCAAACAGCAATGATTGCTCCCGATCACGGCAAATTGCGTCCTTGGCGATTTAAGCTCATCCGCGGTGCAGCGGTGCCGGCCTTAGGTGAGCTGGCCTTTAACGTTTGCGAAGCAGAAGGCGTGCCCATGGATCCCAAAAAAATCGCAGGGGCGCGTATGTGGTTAAAAAATGTTCCGATCATCCTTGCGGTTGCGTGCCATATTGATCACGACAATGAGAAAATCCCTGAAACCGAACGTGTGCTCGCTACGGGTTCAGCTGTGATGAATATCCTTAATGCTGCGCACGCATTAGGGTACGGTGCGTTTTGGAGCACAGGCCTAGGTACCTACACCGAAGGTGTGCCCGAAGCCTTAGGTTTTGATGAGCTGGACTACAAATTTCTAGGTTTTGTGGCGATGGGCAACTTGCCCGAGCGTGTCCCCACCAAAGAGCGCCCTAATTATCAAGACTTTGTAAGCGAATGGCAGCCCGATACTACTGAATAAATTCAGCGCTTATACTATAAAGAACCTAAGTAGGCATGGTGCCGGCTTAGGTTCTTTTTGTATGAGGTCGAATATGAAACACCAATTCTTAGTCAAGGACA
>DWUQ01000047.1 GCA_019120675.1 Candidatus Paenalcaligenes intestinipullorum
ATGGTATGGCAAGAAATTCCACGGTCGCAAAACCGCCAATGGCGAAACCTACGATATGTATGGCATGACCGCGGCGCACCCCACCTTACCCTTACCCAGCTACGCCAAAGTTACCCGCCCCGATACCGGTCAGGCGGTCATTGTGCGCATTAATGATCGCGGCCCTTTTCATAAATCCCGTGTGATTGACTTGTCCTATGCCGCTGCGGCAAAGCTAGGGTTGATTGGCCCCGGCAGTGGTGTGGTGGTGATTGAGGCCATTACTCACGAGGACATCCGTCAGGGACGCTACTCCGATAGCTCAGCCACCTCCGTTGCCGATCGCAGCCGCCAAGCCGATCCGCCGCCTAGCCTGACCCCAGTGGGCGAACCCGACGCCATTGAACTGTTAGCCCGGCATCAGCTCGATAACCAAACCCAGCAAAACACCGAGCAATATGCCTTTGAAGCCAGCAATGCGATCACTATGGCGCCCCTCCAAGAAAGCAGCAGCACCCCCTCGTTAAAGCCCATTTCTGGCCAAAGCGGTGAGCCGCAAATTTATCTACAATTTGGGGCCTTTACTACCGAGCAAAACGCTTCGGCCTTGGCTGCACGCATCAACCAACAAGCTCGCAGCATCGAGTTTCGAGATGCCCACATCGAGGCCAGCAATCAGCTGTATCGCGTACAAATTGGCCCTTATGAAAGCCGACGCGATGCCGTCAACGCGGCCATGCGCTTGCGTGAACAAACCGGCCTAGACCCCACCGTCGCGGTGCGCTAAGGCGTACTGATACACGGCATCTCGGCTTAAACCCGTCACTTGGCTGACGACCTTGGCCACATCGCGTACCGACAAATGCGTCAACAACGCTTGCACCCACGCCTGAGTGGTGGCATCCAACTCCTCACCTAAGGTGTCCCCCACCATAGGCGCATGCAACACCAATACAAACTCACCTTGTTCATGGTGCGCATCGGCATCGCACCACGCCACGGCCTCACCGAGTGGCATGGTGTGCAATTGCTCGAAGCGTTTGGTGAGCTCGCGCGCCACACTGACCTCGCGCTCAGGGCCGCATACGGTTAACAAATCGGCTAGGCTGGCTCGCAGGCGGTGTGGGCTTTCAAACATCAATACCGGCCCTGCAAAGCTTTGCCATTGAGCAAACCACTTTCGCCGGGCCTGCTGTTTGGTCGGCACAAACCCCGCAAAGGCAAAGGCCGGATTCTCGTCAGAGGTGGCGCCTGTACCCATTAACGCCGTAATGACGGCTGAGGCCCCTGGAATAGGCACCACTTGATAACCCGCCTCACGCACCGCCCGCACAATCCGCGCACCTGGATCACTGACTGCCGGCGCGCCCGCATCCGACACCAACGCCACCCGATCGCCCTGTGCCAAACGCTGCACGATCTGCTCCGCCGCCATGGCCTCGTTGTGACGGTGTGCGGCCATTAACGGTGTCTGCACGCCCCACGCCTGTAATAACGGTCGCGTGGAGCGCGTGTCCTCCGCAGCGATCACATCGGCCTGCGCTAAGGCATACCAACCACGTAGGCTGAGATCCGTTAAATTGCCAATGGGTGTGGCGACCACATACAAACTGCCCCCTGGCCAAACTTGTCCTACTACACGTTCTATTAACTGGTTTACTGGCACAGTAGTGGTGCCCTGTTGTTTTAATTCCGTCATAACACTCTTTGATGGGTGACTAATCGAATTGATGACCGACCTTTGGCTATGGCTCACTCCACGCACGACCCGCTCACCTTAGCCTTGCAAGCGGCCGCACACGCCCAGCGCCGCCAGCAACAGCGCCAGAAACGCCAGACACGTCGTGGTGCCAAGCGTCGCGTGCGCACTGAAGAACCCAACCTTGATCTGCCTAGCTCTACTACCACACACAGCGGCGCGCTCGATCCACCAGCGTTGTCCAAACTACGGTCCCCGACTCAACAGGTTGGCGACCAATACGAAGCCCATGCTGCCAAGCTGGTGCAGGCCGACGGTTGGGCCATTCTAGGGCAAAATTGTCACACACCTTTTGGTGAAATAGACATTATCGCTGCAAAGCCCCAACAACTGCTCTTTATTGAGGTGCGTTTTCGTCGCCACACGCGTTATGGTGGGGCGTTGCATAGCCTCAGCCGTGCTAAGCAGCAGCGCATCATTCGTTCCGCCTTGTGGCTGCTCCCCAGACTGCGGGCGCAATTTTTTAACCACTCCACTGTGCGCTACCGTTTTGATTTTATTGCTTTCGAAGGCGACGATGCCCACTGGGTGCCCAATGCATTCGCCTAAAGGCCTCCCACTCTACGCTAAAGGTGTACTTCACTGCTGAGGCCGTTTATGATTAGAGACTGTGTTTTAACCCTAGAAATGCAAAAAAAGTAAAGAAGTATGGCTGCATTTCGCCTTCTAAATTGCTCATGCGATAATCAAGCCCATGGATCTGATCGCTCACCTTACTACGCATTTCGACGATTCCGCCGAAACGCTCAAAGCCAGCGGCCGCGAATTGGCCGAACCGCTCACCGCCAGTGTCGAGCTCTTGTTTGCCACCCTAGCCAACAATGGCAAAATTCTTGCTTGCGGCAATGGCGGCTCAGCGGCCGACGCCCAGCACTTTATTGCTGAGCTCGTTGGCCGTTTCGAGCGCGACCGTTTGCCCTTAGCAGGCATTGCACTAAATACCGATACCTCTATTCTGACCGCGGTGGGCAACGACTACGGTTTTGATGTCGTTTTCGAGCGTCAAGTGGCCGCTCTAGGCCAAACGGGCGATATTCTGGTCGCCATCTCCACCAGCGGCAACTCTGCCAATGTGTTACGTGCCATTCACGTCGCTCACGAGCGCGATATGGTGGTCATTGCGCTCACTGGCAAAGGCGGCGGCGAAATCGGCCAAGCCTTATCCAGCAACGATATCCATTTATGCGTGCCCAGCGATCGCACCATGCGCATCCAAGAAACCCATATCGTATTGTTGCACGCCATGTGCGACGGCATCGACGCTTTACTCTTAGGTGACACCTTATGATGGCCTCTGCAGTTTTTTCACCCTTTAGCCGCCGCTTAGCCGCCCTGGGCCTTTGCCTCATTAGCCTTGGTACTTTGGCCGGTTGTGCCGCAGCCGTTGTCGGCGGTGCTGCCGCGACCACCACCTTAGTGGCAACCGATCGGCGCACCACGGGCGAGCAAGTCGAAGACAAGGCCATCGAGCTCAAAGCCGCCAGCGAAGGCCGCCGCTTGCTGGGCTCCGAAGGGGTTGGCCGCATCAACAGCCACTCCTATGCCGGCCAACTGCTGATTGTAGGTGATGTACCCACCGAAGCCATACGCGAGCAAATGGGCAGCCAAAGCGCCAAAATCGAAAAAGTCGATCAAGTTATTAACCGCTTGCGCGTCGGTGCTCCCACCGACTTCAAGGTCCGCACCAACGACACGTGGCTGACCACGCGCGTCACCAGCGAGCTCATCAACACCCGCGATGTGCCCAGCCGCACCATTAGCGTCACCACCGAGCGCGGTGTGGTGTACCTCCAAGGGTATGTGACCGCTGACGAAGGCGAGCGCGCCGGCAAAGTGGCCGCCAGCGTGCCAGGTGTCAACAAAGTGGTAAAATTATTTCAATACATCAAAGCTGAACGCCTACTGCAGCGCGAGCGTGATCCCGACGCCTCCATGAAAGCCGACAGCACCCCCTCCCCTGAAAGCCAAAGCCTAACCAACAGCGATGGCCCTGAAGTCATGGCAATTGAATGAAAACCTTAGGTACTTTATTGATGGCGGCTTGCCTCAGTCTGCTGGCCGCTTGCAGCAACGACGACAGCAGCAAGGCGCCCAATGTCAGCTTTGAAACGCTCACTGGCGACCAATTCACCATGCAAGACTTGCGCGGCCAAGTTGTGGTGTTAAAGTTTTGGGCCACGGATTGCACCACCTGTGTGGCGCAAATGCCCGACACCATTCAGTACTACCAAACCTACCACGATCAAGGCTACGAGGTACTGGGCATTGCCATGGCGCACGACCCCGAGAGCTACGTACGTAACTTTACCGAGTCGCGTCAGCTGCCCTTTCCCGTCGTGCTCGACAAAGACGGCAGCATCGCCAAAGCCTTTGGCGATATCCGTCTCACGCCCACCACTTTTTTGGTCGATAAACAAGGCAATATCGTGCGCCGTTATGTCGGCAATTACGACAAGGCGGCCTTTACCCAAAGCATCGAACGCGCCCTGGCAGGCTAGGCGTTGCCTCACCACACCTTCGCGCATCGCTAGTACTCTTTACCCGCCCGAGTGCCCAGGCCTCGGGTTTTCTTATTCGGTTTGCTTCTTACGTTTAAATGAGGCCCATTATGAGCACCACTCCTGAAACCGCCAGCCATCCTGCCCATATCAAAGCCGAGGTTATTTCCGAAGCCCTCCCCTATATTCGGCGCTTTCATGGCAAGACGGTCGTCATTAAATACGGCGGCAACGCCATGACCGAAGAAGCCCTACAGCGCAGCTTTGCGCACGATGTGGTCTTACTCAAGCTGGTTGGCTTAAAGCCGGTGGTGGTACATGGCGGCGGCCCACAAATCAACGACGCCTTACGTCGCGTGGGCAAAGAAGGCTCCTTTATTCAAGGCATGCGGGTGACCGACGCCGAAACCATGGAAGTGGTGGAATGGGTACTGGGTGGCCAAGTCCAACAAGACATCGTCATGATGGTGAACGAAGCGGGCGGTAAAGCCGTTGGCCTAACCGGAAAAGACGGGGGCATGATGCAGGTCAAAAAGAAATACCTGCCCGATGAAAACGACCCAGAAAAGCTCTTGGACATTGGCTTTGTCGGCGACATCACACGTGTTGACCCCGCCGTTGTTAAAGCTTTACAAGACGATGAGTTCATCCCGATTATTTCCTCAATCGGCTATGGCGAAGACGGTCGCGCTTACA
>DWUQ01000048.1 GCA_019120675.1 Candidatus Paenalcaligenes intestinipullorum
TTCCTCGGCAATACGTCCACCGAACAACACAGCAATCATATTGAGAAGATGGGACTTGTCCATGCTGTAGCGGTCTTGCTCGGGCAACTGCATGGTGACCCCTAAAGCACGACCACGCGGAATGATGGTGACCTTGTGTACAGGATCGGTTTTGGGCAATAAACGTGCTACCAAAGCGTGACCAGCCTCGTGGTAAGCGGTGTTTTTGCGCTCTTCCTCGGGCATGATGATGGATTTGCGCTCGGCACCCATGATGATCTTGTCTTTGGCCTTTTCGAAGTCCTGCATATCAACCGTACGACCGTTGCGACGGGCGGCAAATAAGGCCGCTTCGTTGACCAAGTTGGCTAAGTCTGCACCCGAAAAGCCGGGTGTACCA
Organism: Candidatus Paenalcaligenes intestinipullorum; assembly: GCA_019120675.1. Taxonomy (GTDB): domain Bacteria; phylum Pseudomonadota; class Gammaproteobacteria; order Burkholderiales; family Burkholderiaceae_B; genus Paenalcaligenes; species Paenalcaligenes intestinipullorum. The sequence goes on from DWUQ01000048.1 coordinate 380, forward strand.
CGTGCAAGCACCTGAGCATCAACGTTGTTGGCTAAGGGAACTTTGCGCATGTGGACGTGCAAGATTTGCTCGCGACCGCGAATATCGGGCAGACCCACGACCACTTGACGGTCGAAACGGCCTGGACGTAATAAGGCAGGATCGAGTACATCGGGACGGTTGGTAGCAGCAATGACAATAACACCTTGGCCGGGCTCAAAGCCGTCCATTTCAACCAATAATTGGTTGAGGGTCTGTTCGCGTTCGTCGTTGCCACCGCCTAAACCGGCGCCACGCTGACGACCGACCGCGTCGATTTCGTCAATAAAGATAATGCAAGGAGAATGCTTTTTGGCGTTTTCGAACATATCGCGCACGCGTGCTGCCCCAACCCCAACAAACATTTCCACAAAATCAGAACCAGAAATACTAAAGAAAGGGACCTTGGCTTCGCCAGCGATGGCGCGAGCGAGTAAGGTTTTACCGGTACCAGGGTTACCCACCATAAGGATACCGCGGGGGATACGGCCGCCCAAGCGTTGGAAACGAGTGGGGTCACGTAGAAAGTCCACGAGCTCTTGGACGTCTTCTTTGGCTTCGTCGCAACCCGCAACATCAGCAAAGGTGACAGGGTTGGTGTTTTCGTCAAGCATACGGGCGCGGGACTTGCCGAAGCTAAACGCTCCGCCTTTGCCACCACCCTGCATTTGACGCATAAAGAAGATCCAAACCCCAATCAGCAACAGCATGGGGAACCACGATACAAAGATGCTCGCCAAGAAAGAAGGCTCTTCGCGGGGCTTGCCGGAGACCTGTACCCCAGCCTTGACCAACTCGGGCACCATCCAGAGGTCGCCAGGAGAGGTTAGAGAATAACTACGCCCAGAATCGGGGGTGACGTAAAGCTTGTCGCCTTGGATATCGACTTTGCTGATGCGTCCACCACGGGCATCGTTCATAAATTGGGTGTAGGTTACGCCATCGGAAGTAGTTGTACGCCCGTCGAACTGTTTAAACACGGTAAACAGTACTAAAGCGATAACCATCCAAATCGCAACTTTAGAAAATGAGTTGTTCAACGCCAACCTCCTGATGTTTCTTTGCCTGCCCAGCTTACATGTGACTGAACAAGTACGCCTACCCATTATTCTACCTGATAATATGGGCTGTTACTGTAAACTTAAGGCTTTAAGTTTCGTGCCACAAGGAATGTTTCTGCTGAGCGGTCGCGCGAGGCCTGAGGCTTGCGTTCTACGACTCGCAAAAAGTGTTCTTTGTAGCGTTTCACGATCTGTGAAAAGCCACTACCATGAAAGGTTTTTACTATTAGAGCACCGTTAGGCTGTAAATGTTCCGTAGCGAACTCAAGTGCTAAATCGCACACGTGTTCGATACGCGCCGAATCGGCAGCTGCTACGCCTGATAAGTTGGGGGCCATATCGGAAATTACAAGGTCTACTTTTTGGCCATTTAACGTGGATTCCAGTTGACGCAGGATTTTTTCCTCACGAAAGTCCCCTTGAATAAACTCTACCCCTTCGATCGCTTCCATTTCCAATAGATCTAAAGCGATAATACGCCCATTAATAACGCCATTTGGCCCTACTAAGCGCTCACGTGCCACTTGTGACCAACTGCCAGGTGCCGCGCCCAAATCGACCACAATATCGCCTGGATGCAGGAGCTTTTCAGAGTCAATGATTTCTAACAATTTATAGGCGGCTCGCGCTCGATAGCCTTTTTGTTGCGCCATTTTGACGTAAGGATCGTTAATATGTCGATGCACCCACGCTTTTGAAGTTTTTTTCTTTGCCATTCCCGTACAATTACTCGTATGCCCACATTAAATATTACCCCGCGCCAACGCAGTGCGCTACGCGCTGCGGCTCATGCCTTAAAGCCCGTCGTCCAAATTGGTGACAAAGGCCTGACCGAGGCTGTGATTAAAGAGATCAATGTGCACTTAAATGCACATCAGTTAATCAAAATCCGTATTGCTGGTGACGACCGCGAGTTTCGCTTAAGCACACTCACGACTATTTGTGAGCGCTTGGAAGCTGCTCCCGTACATCACTTAGGCAAGATTTTAACCATTTATCGACGCAATCCTAGTCTTGACCCAGTATTGCCCGATGATTTACCTCGTACGCGCGCTTTACGCAAGCCTAATGAGGAGTACATCCCCAAAAAACAAGCCGCTGCTGACCAAGGCAAACCCAAGAAAAGCGCCCGCTCTAGCCGCCCTACCGCCCCAGCAAGGCCTGCTCGCCCCAATAGCACTGCCAGTCGGGCGGCACGTCCGCGTACGGGCAGTGCCTTATCGTTACGTGCAGGCGCCCGCCGCACCCGCGCCAAATAACACCCATTTCGCTTCGATGAAAAAAGCACCATGCTGTGATTCAGCGTGGTGCTTTTTTATTATTGGTAGTCGACGGCAACGATTTCGAATTCGCGCAACCCACCGGGAGTTTGCACTTCGACCACATCGCCCTCTTCCTTGCCAATTAAGGCTCGGGCCACTGGGCTAGAAATCGAGATACGCTGCGCTCGGATGTCGGCCTCGACATCACCGACAATTTGGTAGGTCACCTCATCGCCCGAATCAAGATCCTCGATCTTAACGGTCGCACCAAACACAATACGACCGCCTGCATCCAACTCGGCTGGGTTGATAACTTGCGCATTGGATAAAGTACCTTCGAGCTCGCGGATACGACCTTCTAAAAAGCCTTGACGCTCGCGCGCGGCATCGTATTCGGCGTTTTCAGATAAGTCGCCTTGGGCTCGTGCCTCGGCAATCGCGTTGATGACGTTGGGACGCTCGACAGTTTTAAGGCGCTGCAACTCAGCTTGCAAACGCTCGGCGCCTTGCACAGTTAATGGAATGGCGGACATAATTTCCTGAATACAAGTAAAAAGCGCTCCGCCAGAATTGGAGCGCTAATAAAATATAAAAGCGATGGGATCACAGATAGAAAAGCCCCTGAAGCGGGGCCTTATGACTTTATTGTCGACAAAAGCGCGCTAAATTGCAAGTAGGGAAAGCCAAGAGGGGCCTACCCTAACAACTCGTTACGCGCCTTTACGGTTTAGCAAAGCATATAAAAGGATCGCACCAAAGGTGGCTGTACCAATGCCATCCAAATGAAAAACGCCGAGTTCGAGCGAGAAATTCCCACCCCCGAGCACTAAGGTCACAGCCGCAACCAGTAAGTTGGTGTTTTTAGTGAAATCCACTTGGTTCACCACCCAAATACGGGCACCGGCCATCGCAATTAGACCAAAGACCACAACGGACATCCCTCCCAACACGGGGCCAGGAATAATGCGGATGACCTCACCGAATTTGGGGGAAAAACCTAAAAAGATGGCAATCAGAGCCGCCACGGCAAATACAAGCGAGGAATAAATGCGAGTGGCGGCCATGACACCGATGTTTTCTGCGTACGTGGTAACACCTGTCCCTCCCATTGAGCCCGAGACCATGGTGGCAATCCCATCACCCATGAACGCACGCCCCAAATAGGGATCGAGATTTTCACCGGTCATAGCCGAGACGGCTTTGACGTGACCGAGGTTTTCGGCCAC
>DWUQ01000049.1 GCA_019120675.1 Candidatus Paenalcaligenes intestinipullorum
CTGATTTTGCGCGTGTCTTTACCTTCTTTGTTACAACCTAATTTCCAAGAGCAGCTCAATAGAAAGCTGGCCAGATACAGCGGCGTTTGGCAGCGTTTGTATATCGAGCTGGACGCCTACGGTGCGTTGGCGCACCCCCAAGAGCTGATCGACTTTGTGCAGGCGACCCATCCGCATGGGGTGCGCTTTGGAATGCGGCGTGTGTTTGAGCAGCCCAGTGTGTTGGCGTTATTAGATAATTTGCGTTTGGCCTATATTAATGTGCGGGTGGAGGCGTTGCAGTCGCTGTATCAAACTACTGGTGGTCGAGCTCTTATTACTGCCCTAGCCACCACCTGCCACGCATTAACCATTCAAATACGTCCCGACCGTCCCGACAGCCTCCTGAGCGAGATCAAAGAATGCTTAAAAATAATATGATTGCTAGGTGTTTACCTGATGGTGGGCCACGGTAAATAATGTAAAAATCGGCTCAAGCACAGTTGATGGTGAGCAGTACTGCCATAAAAAATACTGATGGTTTTCTGTATAAAAGGATCCAGCATGAAAAAACATTTATTGGCTGTAGCAATCATGGCTTTGGCTTCCAGCAGCGCTTTTGCCCAAGCAAACGATACGCTAGCCAAAATCAAAGACACCGGTAAAGTCACACTTGGGGTGCGCGAGTCCTCCGGTCTAGGCTATACCTTGGGTAATGGCAAATACGTCGGCTTTCACACCGAGATGGCGGAAAACATCATCGAAGACATCCGCAAGGATCTCGGCCTCGAAAAAATCGACATCAAATACCAGCCCATTACCTCACAAAACCGTATTCCACTCACCACCAACGGCAGCATCGACTTTGAGTGCGGCTCCACCACCAACAACAAAGCCCGCCAAAAAGACGTCGACTTTGCCAACACCACTTACGTCGAAGAAGTCCGCATGGCCACCAAGGCCGATTCGGGCATTAAGTCCGTTGCCGACTTAGATGGCAAAACAGTCGCCACCACCACCGGCACCACCTCCGTTCAAACCTTACGCCGCAATAAGCGCGCCGAAGGCGTTGACTTCAAAGAGGTTATGGGCAAAGATCACGCCGACAGCTTCTTGCTGCTCGAAACCGGTCGTGCCGATGTGTTCGTGATGGACGGTTCCATTTTGGCGGCCAACATTTCCAAAGCGCGCAACCCCGAGCAGTTCGAGATCGTTGGTGAAACCCTCTCCGTCGAGCCGATTGCGTGTATGCTGCGCAAAAATGACGACAACCTCAAAGCAGCCATCAACAAAAGCATTCAGCGTCAAATCGACGACGGCACGCTCATGGGCTTATGGGATAAATGGTTCTTGCAGCCTACACCACCTGCCAATACCGTTATTGGTCTAGAGCTGTCCTCCGCCACTAAGGCCGCTTGGGAAAACCCCAACGACAAGCCCATGGAAGACTACGACATTGACTAAATCCAGCTAATACAGCACGGGTTATGCTCTGGACGCCCCTGACCTAACCCTCAGGGGCGTTCTTTTATCCGCGATCTCATTCCGAGATCGGCGTTGGCCGCATAGGCGGCAGTTGTTGCAGCGAAAACGCTGCACAGGTTGTAAAAAGGAAGCGTATGGCTTGGGATTGGCAAGTGTTCTGCCTCGACGACCTCGATATGCAATATGTCGAAGGCTGTTTCGGAGGCAAAGGCACCACAACCTATTTAGATTGGATGCTCTCGGCGTGGGGCTGGACCGTATCGGTGGCCCTGGCCGCCTTAGTGGTGGCGATGGTGCTGGGCTTTATTGTGGGGTCGCTCCGTACCTTACCCAATCAACGGCTGATTGTCGGCTTAGGTAATGCCTGGGTCGAGCTGTTTCGCAACATTCCGCTGCTGGTGCAGATTTTCTTGTGGTATCACGTGGTGCCGGCGTTGATTCCAGCCATGCGCGAGGTATCGGGTTTTATATTGGTGGTGTGCGCCCTTGGGGTCTTTACCTCGGCGCGTATTGCCGAGCAGGTGCGTTCGGGGATTGAGTCCCTGCCGCGTGGGCAGCGTCATGCGGGCATGGCCTTAGGCTTTACCACCTTTCAGTATTACCGCTATGTGCTGTTGCCCATGGCCTTTCGGATTATTATTCCACCGCTCACCAACGAGTCCATGAACGTAGTGAAAAACTCCTCGGTGGCCTTTGCGGTGTCGATTTCCGAGCTCACTCTTTTTGCCATGCAAGCCCAAGAGGAAACCTCGCGTGGTATTGAAATTTACCTTGCGGTCACCGCACTGTATGTGGTGACGGCCTTTAGCATCAATCGCATCATGGCCTTTATCGAGGCGCGGGTACGCATTCCGGGTTATGTCTCCAGCAACGAAGGAGGGCGCTAATCATGGCATTTGATTGGAGTTTCTTCAGCTGGGAGCTGATCAGCAGCTATGTGATTAAGGGGTTCTACTTTAGTGTGTGGCTCACCATGGTGGCCACCTTAGGGGGGATCTTTTTTGGCACCATCCTGGCTTTGATGCGTTTATCGGGCAAAACGTGGTTGGCCTTGCCCGCACGTATTTATGTGGATGGGATGCGCAGTATTCCACTGGTGATGGTGATCCTGTGGTTCTTTTTGTTGATGCCCATTATCTTAGGGATGGCTGTCGGCGCGGAGACCTCGGCCATTGTCACCTTTATTGCCTTCGAGGCCGCTTATTTTAGTGAAATTATGCGCGCGGGGATTCAGTCCATCCCCCGTGGGCAGGTGTATGCTGGGCAAGCCGTTGGCATGACCTACGGGCAAAATATGCGCATTGTGGTGCTGCCGCAGGCGTTCCGCAATATGCTCCCCGTTTTGCTGACACAAACCATTGTGCTTTTCCAAGATACGTCCTTGGTGTATGCAATTGGGGCCTACGATATGCTCAAAGGCTTTGAAATCGCTGGTAAAAACTTCGGTCGCCCGATTGAGTCCTACGTGGGTGCAGCGGTGGCCTACTTTGTGATTTGTTTTTCCCTCTCGTGGCTGGTCAAGCGCTTGCATCGCAAAATTGCCATTATTCGATAAGAGCAAGGAATTCTAAATGATGATTGAAATGAAAAACGTCTCCAAGTGGTATGGGGACTTCCAAGTGCTCACCGATTGCTCCACCAGCGTGAGTAAAGGCGAAGTGGTTGTGGTGGCAGGGCCGTCCGGTTCGGGTAAATCCACGTTAATCAAAACCATCAATGCACTGGAGCCCTTTCAAAAAGGCGAGATCTGGGTGAATGGCACAGCGGTACACGATCGCAAAACCGATTTGCCCAAGCTGCGTAGCCGCGTGGGTATGGTGTTTCAGCATTTCGAGCTGTTCCCACATTTATCCGTCATGGAAAACCTGACGGTGGCGCAAATCAAGGTGCTCAAACGCAGCAAGGATGAAGCCAATGCTCACGGCTTAAAGTATCTGGAGCGGGTAGGGTTGTTAGCCCATAAGGATAAATTCCCCGGGCAATTATCCGGTGGTCAGCAGCAGCGTGTCGCCATTGCACGGGCCTTGTGCATGGACCCGATTGTGATGCTGTTCGACGAGCCCACTTCCGCCCTTGACCCTGAAATGGTCGGCGAGGTGTTGGAGGTGATGATGGGCTTGGCCCAAGATGGCATGACCATGATGTGCGTTACCCACGAAATGGGCTTTGCGCGCAAAGTGAGCGATCGCGTGATCTTTATGGATGTGGGCGGCAGTATCCTCGAAGATTGCCCCACCGACGAGTTCTTTGGCAATCTAGAAGCCCGCCAGCCGCGCACTAAGGATTTCCTCAATAAAATTTTGGGGCAATAGTCGTTTGATGGGTATGCGGCCAAGGTGTGCGATCGAGTGACAAAGTGTGCTCAATGATGCCTGTCGAACTCGATGTTAAGCCTAACTGTGCCGCCTTTTTCTAGAGTGAAACCCTTTTTCGCCGTAAATCATCGCAAGAAACAAACAAAAAGCCGTTTAAATGCGTTTTTTGGCCTAAATGGTTTGCAGCAAAGGGGTTTTTCCTCTATTATGGTGAGCTTACCTAGCTACATTCATCAAGTAGGTAGCGGGTAACTTATACGTTTTGTTTCTCGCAAGATTCAACCCATGGTTCGGCAAAAAGCCTTTCTACAACAAGTTTGGTGTGGTTAAGCGCCGGATCTGACGGGACCAAAACTGGTTGCGTGCTTTGTAGGTTTTTTGCTTACAGGGTAGAACGCGGTTAAGTTGGAACAGGAAAAATCCATGATTCAAATGCAGACCACGCTGGATGTGGCCGACAACACAGGTGCGCGTTCCGTAATGTGCATCAAAGTGTTAGGCGGATCCAAGCGCCGTTATGCCGCTATTGGTGACATCATCAAAGTCACCGTTAAAGAAGCGGCCCCACGCGGACGTGTCAAAAAAGGCGAAATCTATAACGCTGTGGTAGTTCGCACAGCCAAAGGTGTACGCCGTAAAGACGGTTCGCTCATCAAGTTCGGCGGCAACGCTGCCGTATTACTGAATGCCAAGCTGGAGCCTATCGGCACCCGTATCTTCGGACCCGTTACGCGCGAATTGCGTACCGAAAAGTTCATGAAGATCGTGTCCTTGGCACCAGAAGTGCTGTAAGGAGCCGAGGATATGCAAAAAATCCGTAAAGGCGACGAAGTAATCGTGCTCACCGGGCGCGACAAGCGCCGTCGTGGCACCGTGTTAAACGTTAATGGCGAACACGTCTTAGTTGAAGGCATTAACGTAGCTAAAAAACATGTACGACCAAACCCAATGGCCGGCACACAGGGCGGTATTGTTGACAAAACCATGCCCATCCACATTTCTAACGTTGCGTTATTTAACGCAGAAACTGGCAAAGCCGATCGCGTAGGCATCAGCGTTGTCGACGGCAAGAAAGTGCGTGTGTTCCGTTCCAATGGCAAAGTTGTTGGTGCGAAATAAGAGGCGATAACATGGCACGTTTACAAGAATTCTACCGTGAAAAGGTTCAAGCCGAGCTGCTAGGCAAATTCAATTACGACAGCGTAATGGAAGTGCCCCGCATCACCAAAATCACCCTCAACATGGGTGTGTCCGAAGCTGTTGCTGATCGCAAAGTGATCGAGCACGCTGCGGGCGATTTGGCGAAAATTGCTGGCCAGAAACCCATCATTACCAAAACCCGCAAAGCGATTGCCGGTTTTAAAATCCGCGAAGACTACCCAATTGGCTGCAAAGTCACCTTGCGTGGTCGCCGTATGTACGAGTTCCTCGATCGTCTGATCGCTGTGGCCCTGCCCCGCGTTCGTGACTTCCGTGGTATTTCTGCTCGTGCTTTTGATGGCCGCGGCAACTTCAACCTTGGGGTAAAAGAGCAAATTATTTTCCCCGAGATTGAATACGACAAAATTGACGCAGTACGTGGTCTGAACATCAGCATCACAACCACTGCCAAGACTGACGACGAAGCCAAAGCACTCTTGACTGCTTTCAGCTTCCCGTTCCGTAACTAAGGGGTGATGACGTGGCTAAACTTTCACTCATCAATCGCGATATCAAACGCGCAAAACTGGTCGAAAAATACGCTTCTAAACGCGCTGCGTTAAAAGCCATTATCGACGATCAGTCCAAGTCCGATGAAGAGCGCTATCAGGCTCGCCTCGACTTGCAACAACTTCCACGCAACGCGAACCCAACTCGCATGCGCAACCGTTGTGCTGTCACTGGCCGCCCACGTGGTGTTTATAAGCAATTCGGTTTGACTCGTCACAAAATTCGCGAAATGGCAATGCGTGGCGAGATTCCCGGTATGACCAAATCTAGCTGGTAGGAGAATACACATGAGCATGAGCGATCCAATCGCCGACATGTTGACCCGCGTTCGTAACGCGCAAATGGTCAACAAGAAGTCGGTTAGCATGCCCTCCTCGAAGCTAAAAGCAGCCATTGCTGCTGTGCTAAAAGACGAAGGCTATATCGAAGATTTCCAAATCGCTGGCGAAACCGCCAAGCCTGTATTGGAAATCCAACTTAAATACTACGCAGGCCAACCAGTTATCGAGCGTATCGACCGCGTGTCACGCCCTGGTTTGCGCGTTTACAAAGGCAGCAACCACATTCCTCAAGTCATGAATGGCTTGGGTGTGGCGATCGTTTCCACCTCCCGTGGTGTGATGACCGATCGTAAAGCACGCGCTGCTGGTGTAGGCGGCGAAGTACTGTGCTACGTGGCCTAAGGAGATCATCACTATGTCACGTATTGCTAAATATCCTGTTGCGTTGCCGAAAGGCGTCGAAACCACTATTGCCGAAGACCAAATCGTTGTTAAAGGCCCCTTGGGTACTTTGACTCAGTCCCTGACTGGCGATGTGGCCATCGAACTCAACGAAGGCGCACTCAGCTTTGCTCCGGCCAACGATAGCCGTCAAGCCAAAGCCATGTCCGGTACCGTACGTTCTTTGGTCAACAACATGGTTGTCGGTGTAAGCAGTGGCTTTACACGCAAACTAAGCTTGGTCGGCGTGGGTTTCCGTGCACAAGTTCAGGGCAACACCCTGAAACTGCAACTCGGCTTTTCTCACGACATCAACCACGAGCTACCTGAAGGCGTTACCGCCGAGTGCCCAACCCCCACAGAAGTTATTCTCAAGGGTTCCAACAAGCAGGTAGTGGGTCAAGTTGCCGCTGAAATTCGTGGCTATCGTCCACCTGAGCCTTACAAAGGTAAAGGTGTACGTTATGCTGACGAGCGCGTCATCTTGAAAGAAGCCAAGAAGAAATAATCGCACAGGCAAGGACGAATTATGGACAAGAAACAATCCCGTTTGCGTCGTGCAGTGGCAACTCGCAAGAAAATTGCCGAGTTACGCGTACATCGCCTGGCGGTACACCGCACCAATCTGCATATTTACGCCAACATCATCTCGCCAGAAGGCGATCGTGTGCTCGTCAGCGCTTCCTCGCTCGAGCCCGAAGTTCGCAAAGAGTTATCCAACGGCGGCAACGTTGCTGCAGCTTCCCTTATTGGCAAACGTGTTGCCGAGAAAGCCAAAGCTGCTGGCATCGAGACCGTTGCTTTCGATCGCTCTGGCTTCCGTTATCATGGCCGCGTGAAAGCGTTGGCTGACGCCGCGCGTGAAGCCGGCTTGAAGTTCTAAGCAAGGAATTGTCAAATGGCTAAAGCACAAGGCAGAAATAACGCCGACCAAGAGCGCGACGACGGCCTACGTGAAAAAATGATTGCGGTTAACCGCGTCAGCAAAGTCGTTAAAGGCGGTCGCACCATGAGCTTCGCAGCACTCTCCGTAGTGGGCGATGGCGATGGTCGCATTGGAATGGGCAAGGGTAAAGCTCGTGAAGTACCCGTTGCAGTTCAAAAAGCAATGGAACAAGCCCGTCGTGGTCTGTTCAAAGTAGCCCTCAAAGACGGCACATTGCATCACTCCGTAGTGGGCAAGCATGGTGCTTCCACCGTTTTGATTTCTCCTGCTGCCGAAGGTACAGGTGTGATCGCTGGTGGCCCAATGCGCGCTATCTTCGAAGTGATGGGTGTTCGTGACGTGGTGGCGAAAAGTTTTGGTTCACGCAACCCATACAACATGGTTCGCGCGACCCTAAACGGCTTACGTGCCTGCTCCACACCTTCTGAAATTGCTGCAAAACGCGGCAAAACAGTCGAAGAAATTCTGGGGTAAATCATGGCACAAAAGCAAATTAAGGTTACTCTCGTACGCTCAATCATTGGCACCAAAAAAGACCACCGCGCCACCGTTCGTGGCCTAGGTCTACGTGGTATCAATAGCAGCAGCGTTCTCGTCGATACACCTGAAGTGCGCGGGATGATCCGTAAAGTGGATTACCTCGTGACAGTTTCAGAAGCCTAAAGGAATCGGGAATGTCGCAATTGCAACTAAACTCGTTACAACCCGCAGCTGGCGCTAAAAAAGACGCCCGTCGCGTGGGTCGAGGCCCAGGTTCAGGCTTCGGCAAAACCGCAGGTCGCGGTCACAAAGGTCAAAAATCACGCTCTGGCGGTTTTCACAAAACTGGTTTTGAAGGCGGTCAAATGCCTTTACAACGTCGTTTGCCAAAACGTGGTTTTACTACTCCTGGCGGTCATCTGCATGCGGAAATCCGTTTGTCCGACTTACAGCGTCTCGATGTCGAAGAAATTGATATCAATGTTCTGAAACAAGCAGGCGTCGTCGGTCAACTCGTACGTTTCGCAAAAGTCATTAAGTCTGGCGAATTGTCGCGCAAAGTAGTGCTGAAAGGCATTCGCGCTACAGCCGGTGCCCGTGCTGCCATTGAAGCAGCTGGTGGTTCGCTAGCTGAATAAAGGGGTTACGGTGGCTAAAGCACAAGCACAGAGTAAAGCAGCATCCGGTTACGGCGATCTCAAACGCCGGATCGTGTTTTTGTTACTCGCGCTGGTTGTTTACCGCTTAGGTACACATATTCCTGTTCCAGGAATTAATCCGGACGCACTTTCCGATCTGTTCCAAGAAAACTCAGATGGTATTTTGGGTTTATTCAACATGTTCTCGGGTGGTGCGTTGCAACGGTTCTCAGTCTTTGCGCTGGGGATCATGCCCTACATCTCTGCATCGATTATCATGCAGTTGGCGTCGGCGGTGGTGCCTTCGCTGGAAGCAATCAAAAAAGAAGGTGAATCGGGTCGACGTAAAATTACGCAGTACACCCGATACGGTACGGTTCTTCTAGCATTTTTTCAGGCTGTGGGTATTTCCATGGCTCTCGAAGCACAACCAGGGCTGGTCATTGACCCAGGTCTGTTGTTCCGCTTCACAACCGTTGTCACCCTGGTTACAGGCACGATGTTTGTGATGTGGTTAGGCGAGCAAATCACAGAGCGGGGTATCGGCAACGGTATTTCGATTCTGATTTTTGCTGGGATTGTGGCCGGTTTGCCCAGTGCGCTGGGTGGCATGCTAGATCTCGTGCGTACGGATGCAATGTCAGTCTTATCGGCATTGATCATCTTGGTGCTCGTTGCTGCCGTTACCTACTTTGTTGTGTTTGTCGAACGCGGTCAGCGTCGCATCACAGTTAACTACGCAAAACGTCAAGTAGGTAACCGTATTTATGGTGGACAAAGCTCCCACTTGCCGCTCAAGCTCAATATGGCTGGCGTGATCCCTCCGATCTTCGCCTCCTCCATTATTTTGCTGCCAGCAACCATTGCAAGTTGGTTCTCCAGTACACCAGGTTTAGGTTGGTTACGCGATTTGGAAGCTGCGCTTTCACCTCGCCAGCCGCTCTACATTACGCTGTTTTCAGCAATGATTATTCTGTTTTGTTTCTTCTACACGGCCTTGGTATTCAACAGCCGCGAAACAGCCGATAATCTAAAAAAGAGCGGTGCATTTGTACCCGGTATTCGTCCAGGCGAACAAACCGCACGTTATATCGACAAAATCCTCACACGGCTCACGCTAGCTGGGGCGCTCTATATTACGTTTGTGTGTTTGGTACCCGAGCTCTTACAAATGCGCTGGAACGTACCATTCTATTTTGGTGGTACCTCGTTGCTGATTATTGTCGTAGTTACCATGGACTTCATGTCTCAGGCTCAGGCCTACGTGATGTCCCAACAATACGACTCGT
>DWUQ01000050.1 GCA_019120675.1 Candidatus Paenalcaligenes intestinipullorum
CCGTCCTTAAAAAGCGTGGCTTAAACGTCTCCGATGAGGTGCTTCGCAACAGCATTGCGGAAATCCCAGCCTTTCAAAATGCAGAGGGTCAGTTTTCGATTGATGAGTATTACGCTCAGCTTGAAGCGGCAGGCTTGAGCGTTACCGATTTCGAACAAAGCCAACGCACTCAGCTTGCTTTAGGGCTGGTGTTGGATCCTATTGCCGACAATGCCCAGTTGCCAAGCAGTACCAAAGAGCTACTGGCCCAAGTCCTTAATACGGGTCGTACGGTTGCTCTCTTAGAGTTCAATGCCGCCGAGCTCAATGAGCCCCTCACGGTATCCGAGGAGGATCTGCAAACGTGGTACGAGCAGCACAAGGCGGAGCTAGCGTTACCCCAGTACGTGGATGCAGAGTATTTGCTTGTCAACGAAGACAGTGCGAAAGCCAGTGTCGGTACCATCAGCGAGAGCGATTTGCAGGCGTACTATGAACAAAATATTGACGAGTATCGTACCCCTGCACGAGCGGAGCTCAGCTATATTTTATTGCTCAAAGACAGCGACAACAACGCTGCAAACGATAAAACCCGCGACCAAGCTGTAGCCCTAGCCAAGGAATTGCACACCCAGCCTCAGCGCTTTGCTGAGCTGGCGCGTGAGCACTCTGACGATGCAGCCAGTGCCAAAAAAGACGGCTATTTCGGTTGGTTGAATCAATCGAAAACCCACGCAGATGCGATTCAGCAAAGTGTGTTTGCCTTAAGCGAAGGCGAAATTTCGGACGTGGTGGAAGGGCCAAATGGTTATCATATTTTCCGTATGGACCGTTTGCAGCCTGAAACCCGTCAAAGCTTTGAGGAAGTTAAAGCACAGCTTGAGGACGAAGTGCGCACCCAACTGGCTGCTGAGCGTTTCGCTGAAATGACCACACAGCTCACGAGTTTGGTGTATGAGCATCCTGAGTCCTTAGAGGCTGCCGCCAATACTCTACAAATTCCTCTGAAAAAAGCAAATGGGATCAGTCGTGATGGTCTCGTACCGTCTGTTTTCATTCAAGATGGGCAAGCGGCTGAGGCTTCAGCGGATGCAGCATTATTCGAGGACGGTCGTGTACGCCGTGCGTTATTTACACCTCAAGCGTTAAATGAAAAACATAACGCAGGGGTTGTCGAGCTTTCCGCCGATCAGTTTATTGCGTTGCGGGTTTCCGAGGTTCATCCAGAAAATGTTCCTGAGTTTGAGCAGGTGAAGGCAGTCGTTACTGAACGTGTTCAAGCAGAGCAAGCGTCTGAGCTCGCTCTTCAAAAGGGCCAAGCGGCGTTAGAGGCCTTGCAGCACAACACGAACGACACAGAAGGGTTTACGTTTGGCCGTTCTACATTAATTAGTCGTTTTAGCTATCCTGAGCATTTGCCTAAGGCACTAATTGATCAAATTTTATTAACCGAGTTGGATGCTAACGAAACGCCTAAGTATGTTGGTGCGAAAACGGATCAAGGTTTTGTAGTGGCAAAGGTTTTATCCGTTGAAGACAACTTGGCAGGTGAGGAGTTGATTGATAGCGTAGCGATGAATTTGCAAGCGGTATTAGTAGGGGCCGAACAAGAGGCCGCTATGCAGGCACTGCGTCAAGCCTATCATGTCAAAGAGCTGCCCGATGTGCAGAAGGTCTTAGTCAGCAGTAGCACTGAGTAATCTGTCATCACTGTGTCATTTCCTGCCTTTCTAAAAGGGCTACGTGATAGTTTATCCATAGCCATCGGTTATGTACCTGTTGCCATCTCGTTTGGCTTGGCAGCGGTGACGCTCGATTTACACCCTTATTGGGCCATTGCTTTTTCAGTCTTTATGTATGCGGGGGCGAGCCAGTTTGTGCTGATTAGTTTGCTGGCTCAAGCCCAGAGCAGCTGGTGGGTCATTGCTGCTATTTTGGTGGTCATGAATATCCGCCATTTGTTTTATGGACCAGCACTTTGGAACGCGGCCCAGCCTATTCATCGCCGGCAGTCTTTCTTTTGGTGGTCGTTGGGCCTAACCGATGAGGTTTTTGCCACCGCCATTAGTCGTTTCCGTTACCAAACTACTGAGCTCAAAGAAAGCTGGTACTTCGGATTGCAAGTCGGTGCTTACAGTGCTTGGGTAGGGGGCACTGCTTTAGGCGTGTTTTTTGCCGCAGACTGGTTGGGTGAGTCCTTATGGCTAGACAAGACGTTATCTTTTGTCTTTCCAGCGCTGTTTTTTGCGCTACTGCTTGATCTGACAATGAACATTCCCAAGAGCGTCTTAGTCGCTACGCTAATCATAACGGTGTTGGCGGTTATGTGGTTGCCCGCTTATGTGGCCATAATATTAGGAATGATCGCGGGTGCCGTATCCAAAGCGTTGTACGATCGCTGGGGAAATGCTAAAGAGTGTCTATGACGAACCTAGAACTATTCTGGATTGTTTTAATCGGCGGTGGAGGCACATTTTTACTGCGTTTTATGCCGTTTTTGTGGCAGTCGCGTTTGACTAAGACGACTACTCAGCGCACGAGCCTTAGCTGGCCCTCGATATTGACGGCTATTGGCCCGGCAGCGATCGTGGCGCTATTGGTATTGGCGGTATACGACAGTATCGATACCACGCTTGCTTTGTGGCCACAGTTCATTGAGTGGCTAACGGGAGCCCTAGGCGTAATGATAGGAAGACGTCTAAGCAAAGGTAATTTGGCAGGCGGCGTAATCGGCGGAGTCTTTGCTTATGGCTCCGCCAGCGCCATGTTAATGGGTGGCCTAAGTTAGGGTGTTACCCTTTTAAGCGCACAATTTTTTGGACTTGAGGTACTTGACGCATGGAGCGTATCACTTGTGCCAAATGGGTGCGCGTGTCGACTTGAACCGTTAGGTGCAAGACAGCGGTGGCCCCGCTGTCTTCGGGCATATTCAAATGCAAAATATTGGATTCGGCCTCGGTGATGGCCGCAGCCAAACGCCCTAGGACCCCACGCTCGTTCAAGACGGTCACATCCAATCGTGTTGATAAATGACGCGCGGTATTGGTATCCCAAATCACAGGAATCCAGCGTTCGGGTTCTTTGGTGAGCTGGCGCTGAGCCACTGCGCAGTCTGTGGTGTGCACGACTAAACCATGCCCCACACGAATGCCACCGATAATGGGATCGCCAGGTAACGGCCCGCAGCAAGGAGCTAATTGTACGGCTTGGCCCTCGTTGCCGTGGATAACGATGGGTGCCGAGCCCGCAGAGGTGAACTCATCCACTTGGGCGGCTGTGGTGGCTAACAAAGACGCGTGCTCGGGTGCGAAACGACGAGCGACGACCGCGGCTAAGCGCTTACCCAAGCCAATATCGGCTAATATTTCCTCGATCGAGTTGGCGCCCGAGCTTTTACTGAGTTTTTCCCAGGCGGGGTCATCATCAGTGGGGAAGGGTAGTTGTAAGCCTTCAAAGGCTTGCTGCAGCAGACGTTTGCCAAAGGCTACGGATTCTTCGTATTTAACGGTGCGCAAGTAATGACGTATTTCGGAACGCGCTCGACCCGTGCGGACATGGTTCAGCCATTGGGCGCTGGGTCGTGCTGCAGGAGAGGTAACGATTTCAACGGAATCACCGCTTTTTAGCTCGGCACGTAAGGTTGCAAATTCGCCGTTGATTTTTGCCGCAACCGCATGGTTACCAATATCGGTATGGATCGCGTAAGCAAAATCGACGGGTGTGGCCCCACGCGGTAGGGATAGGATCTTGCCGCGTGGCGTATACACATAGACCGCATCAGGAAATAGATCGACTTTAACGTGATCGAGGAATTCGCTGGAGTCGCCCGTTTGGCTTTGAATATCAAGTAAAGATTGTAGCCAGCGGTGGGTACGTTTTTGTAGCTCGTTAAGAGAGACGGATTCGTCCTTGTAGAGCCAGTGTGAGGCCACACCATCCTCGGCCACATGATCCATTTCTCGCGTGCGAAATTGAAACTCAACGGGGGTGCCGTAAGGGCCAATCAGCGTTGTATGTAAAGACTGATAACCATTAATCTTGGGAATGGCGATGTAATCTTTGAACTTACCCGGTACGGGCCGATACAGCTGGTGCAAGGTACCCAATGCTAAGTAGCATTCGGGTAAGGTGTTGACGATGATCCGAAAGCCGTAAATGTCTAATACGTCAGAAAAAGATTTTTTCTGCTCCTGCATTTTGTGGAAAATGCTGTACAAGGATTTTTCTCGTCCGCGTACCTCCGCTTCAATACCGGCTGCAGGCAGTGCTGCGGTCACGGATTCGGTGATCTTGCCGAGCACCTCACGGCGGTTGCCTCGTGCTGCCATGAGAGCTTTGTGGAGGACGCGATAGCGATTGGGGTGAATGGCTTGGAAACAGCGATCTTGCAGCTCGCGAAACAAAGCGTTTAAACCCAAACGATGCGCAATAGGGGCATAGATTTCGAGTGTTTCTTGGGCGACTCGACGTTGCTTTTCGGGGCTGACCACATCCAGAGTGCGCATATTGTGCAAACGGTCGGCCAGCTTGATGAGGATCACCCGTACATCACGTGACATCGCCAACAGCATTTTGCGAAAGCTTTCGGCTTGCTGTTGGCTCTTGGTTTGAAACTCTAAGCGGTCAAGCTTTGATACTCCATCCACAATTTCAGCCACATCAGTACCGAATTTTTCAGCCAGCTCTTGCTTGCTAACGTCTTGATCTTCGATGACATCGTGCAGCAATGCGGCCATAAGTGAGTCGGCGTCGAGCTTCCAGCCCGCACAGATCTCGGTAACGGCAATCGGATGGGTGATGTAGGGTTCGCCGCTGGTGCGAAACTGCCCTAAGTGGGCTTCGTCGGCTAAACGGTAGGCTTCGCGGACTTTTTCGATTTCTTCTGTACTGAGGTAGCCACTCATCATTTTCGTGAGAGTGGCTAAGGAGGCAATGGTGTTTTTGGCTGGCTCTAGTATGGGAACCGTGGTCGTAACCTTAGGCTTACGACCTAAGCGTGAGCCTTTTTTGAGTACTGCTAATAAACCGGATGATGCCCCACGTAAACCAGAAAAAGCCATATAACGACCTCAGTAAAATTAAAAGCAGCAGCGGTACTTAGGTGGGTACTTTGCGCAGCATTTCTAAGCCGGTATCACCACTTGCGATTTCGCGTAACGCCGTAACTGTTGGCTTGTTGCGGCTTTCAACGCGTGGCTCGTGACCTTGAGCCAGTTCGCGTGCACGGTAAGCAGCGACCAAAGTTAAATTGAAACGGTTTGGAATTTGCGACAAACAGTCTTCTACCGTAATACGTGCCATATAGAACCTTGCGAACAAAAATTATTTAAAACGAGCAGAAGCGGACGCGCTAATGCCGAGTTGTTGAAAAAGTTGGGCATGACGGATCGCTTGCTCGCGTACCGTCAAACGACTGCATTGAACAATTGCGGCAAGCTCTGCCAGGGCCGCCTGAAAGTCATCGTTAATAATAACATATTGAAACTCAGACACATGCGACATTTCATTGCCTGCTGCCAGTAAGCGTCGTGCGATAACGCTCGGCTCGTCTTGCCCACGCTTTCTTAGGCGTTGCTCTAGAGCTTCAATGGAAGGGGGCAGAATAAATACACCTAAAGCTTGCGGGAAAAACTCACGAACTTGCTGGGCGCCTTGCCAGTCGATTTCAAGCAGTACATCGTTACCTTTAGCCAGCGCCGTGCGTACTGGCTCAGCAGGTGTGCCATAAAAATTACCATGGACTTCCGCCCATTCCAGCATATTGTTTTGATTGCGGCGTTCTAGAAACTCGGCCTCACTAATAAAATGGTAATGCTCGCCATCCGTTTCTCCAGGGCGTGGCGGGCGCGTGGTGCAGGAAATGGACAGTTGAATACTCGAGTCTTGCTGCAACAACGCATTCACTAAGCTCGATTTGCCAGCGCCACTGGGCGCTGCCACCATAAAAATGTTTCCGTAATAAGCGTGCGACATAACGCGAAAGAGAGTGAGGTTAGTTAATTAAATTATCGATATGGGCCACGTTGCAAAGCTGACAGATTACCTGGTCTTTAATTTCAGCCGTCTGGCACAAAAACACAATGGTGTCTTGATCGTCAACGCTTGAGATGGCTTCTTCGAGTATCTCGGGAGCCTCAGCCAAGGACAAAATGGCAAACACATGAATGTTGCCATCCGCTTGGAATTGAGATTCCGGCACAATATTGGCGACGGCCTCAACATCAGGCTCGCTGACCGCCACATAAACATGCACCGCAGCCACGTCGTCCAAGGGCAGCCGTAACGCGGCACCATCATCGATAAATTCAACTAAAGAGGCTTGCATAAAGGGTCTTTTAGGATTGAGGAAGTAAATTCAGTTCGACCACGCAGGGAGTGTGGTCGGAAGGGCGTTCGTTGCGCCGTGGGCTTTTATCAATAAAGCAAGCCGTCGTATGTGGTAATAAAGCGGTGGACACCAAAATGTGATCAATGCGCAATCCAGCATTGCGACGAAAGGCCATGCTGCGATAGTCCCACCAAGTGTACGATTTTTCCTCTTGCTCAAATAAGCGAAATGCATCGTGTAGACCCAAGTCTAAAAGCTTTTGAAACGCAGCGCGCTCTTGGGGGGAAACATGGACTTTGCCTTCCCAAGCTTTGGGGTCGTGAACGTCTGCATCTGCGGGAGCAATATTATAATCGCCCATCACCACCAGTAAGGGATAAAGAGCCAGTTGCTCAGCAAGCCAGCTATGAAACGCCTCGTACCAGTTCAATTTATAAAGAAATTTGTCGCTGCTGAGGTCTTGGCCGTTGGGGCAGTACGCATTGATTACCCGTAAGGGGCCAGCGTCGGTTGCGTAAGTGGCGGCAATCACGCGCTGTTGCGGATCTTCAAAATTGGGTAAGTTACCTTGCACTTCTGTGGCCGCGCATGAGCTGATCAAGGCCACGCCATTGTACGTCGGCTGGCCTTGCCACTCGGCTTGCCATCCTGCCTCGGCTAACGCATCAATGGGGAAGTGCTCTTGAGCGAGTTTTAACTCTTGTAAACCTAATATATCAACGGGCTGCTGTGCAAGCCATTCGATAACTTGGGGCAAGCGCACACGCAAAGAGTTGACATTCCATGTAGCGATTTTCACGTCTAGAGCTCACCTGATAGAAAAGATAATGAATGAATAACTAGGGATTGTAACGCTCTTTCCGATACGCGCCTAATCACGAAAACCCAAGCAATGGCCCCTTAGAATTAAGGTATTCATTAAGCTTTTATTTATAAGTGCTTGTAGTTATTGATATTTTTCGCGTTATGTGCTAAGGTGATGAGAGTTTGGGATGCAAGGGGCGTCCCAATTAACCTTGCCAGCAGGAGATGTTGACATGGGTAGACGCCAAAATCGTCGTAAACCAGCCTTTGAGATTGAGCCGTTAAATTGGGTGGCACCGCAACACGAAGATGACGCCGCCGAACAATCCAAAGAAGTGGTACAGAAGGATCAGCAGGAAGCGGAAACCCCTCAAAATTAAAACCCCGCTTACACGTACTTTTCCAGCGCGCTATAGTCACTATGGCGCGCTTTTCTTTTTTTGTTCGGTCGCCTTTGAGTACAATAGCCGCTTTGATCAACGCTTTAACGCTATGTTTAAAGGAAAACGCTTTGGCGAGATTTGAAGAATCCCATCCGGAATCTGCAAAGTATTACGCAGACGAGGAAGGCTACGAGGATGCGGGCGATTACGATTACGAGGACGATGAGGAATTGGAAGAAGGTTCCTTAATCACCTTATCGGAGGAGGATGGGGTCCTGTACCTGCACTTTGGAACAGAATGGGTGCAAGGGGCAATGCGCATGTCACGGCCTAATGATTTAGTCCTCACCTACACGCAAAAAATGATGGGGTGGTTACTCTTCAAACAGCCTACCGAGCAAGAGCGCATTGTGTTATTGGGGTTGGGTGCCGCATCGTTACTGAAGTTTTGTTTGTCGCATACGCCTGCTGAAATTGAGACCATAGAGCTGGATGAGC
>DWUQ01000051.1 GCA_019120675.1 Candidatus Paenalcaligenes intestinipullorum
TTTTGGGTCTGCGGCTTACGCTCAAACCCCACCTCCTGCAGAGAAGCCCGCTGTAACGACCGCTGAGAATGCTCAAAACGTTTCCGGTTGGAGCATCAAAGAAAACATCATGGGCAAGGATGTCTACAACGAAAAAGGTGAAAAAGTTGGCGATATCCGCGACGTGATCTTGGATTCCGATGGTAAAGCCGCAAACTATGTCATTGGTGTTGGCGGCTTCCTAGGTATGGGTGAGCACGACGTTGCCATTCCTTTCGACAAGCTCCAAGTCGGTGACGACCGCTTTGTGCTCCAAGGTTATACCAAAGAGCAGCTCAAGGACCTTCCTAAAGCCACGGTTCGTTAAATCGCTAGCGCCTACGTTTTCCCTTAGCGTTTAGGTCTAGTATTTAGTTAAAGCCTGTCCTAGCATGAAAGTGCTAGGCAGGCTTTTTTAATTTCTAAAAAGGAGCGGTCATGAAGAAGACAGTTGCGGAAGTCGTAGTAGACATGTTGCAAGGCGCTGGCGCTAAGCATTGCTATGGCATTGTGGGGGATACCCTCAACTATTTTACCGATGCTATTCACGACAGTGGAATCGAATGGGTGCATATGCGCCACGAGGAGGTCGGCGCCTTTGCGGCGGGGGCGGAAGCCTTTGTGGCTGACCGCTTAGCGGTGTGTGCGGGCTCGTGCGGGCCGGGCAGCCTGCATTTTATTAATGGCCTTTATGAGTCACACCGCAACAATGCGCCCGTCGTGCTGATCGCCAGTCAGTTGCCAAATACCACAGCCGACCCGAGTTTTCCGCAGTATGTAGACTTTAAGCAGGTCTACCAAGAATGTTCGGTCTTTTGTGAGGAGATCACTCAACCCGAGCAGGCGGTGGAGGTCACCAAGCAGGCGATTATGGCGGCGCTCAGTCAGCGTGGGGTGGCGGTCATTATTCTGCCGTCGAATGTGAGCCTGACTAAGATCGCTTACCCCAAGCCGGTGCATGTCTATTATGAGCCCCCGCAATTGTTCCCCAATGAAACGTCTTTGTCGGCCCTAGCACTATTGCTGAATAGCGGTAAAAAGGTCACCGTTTTTGCAGGGATCGGCGCCAAAGAGGCGCGTGAGGAAATCCTAGAGCTGGCCCAGCGCCTTAAGGCGCCGGTTGCGCACACGTCGCGTGTTAAGGATTTTCTGGATTACGACAATCCCTACAACATGGGCATGACCGGCATGATTGGCTTAGAGCCTGGGTTTAATGCGGTCAAAAATTGCGAGATCCTATTGCTATTGGGCACGGACTTTGCGTGGCCACAGTTTTATCCCGAAAAGGGCATCATTATTCAAGTGGACCATTGCGCGGCCAATATCGGCAAGCGTCACGCTGTCGGGTTAGGGGTCGTGGGTGGGGTCAAGGAAACACTACAAAAAGTCTTGCCTCAGCTGCATCCGCAGTCGGATACGACGTTTCTTGACGAGCATCAGCAGCAATTTCAAAAAGAAATGGCCAAGCAGGACTTCCTTGAGCGCGGAGCCAAGGCCAGCCTTATTCACCCTCAGTATTTAGTGCAGTTGCTCAGTAAGCACGCCACTCAGGATGCGATTTTCACGGCAGATGGCGGTTCGGCGATGGTGTGGATGTTGCGCCATATCGACGTCAATGGGCAGCGGCGTACGTTGACCAGTCTCAAGCACGGCACGATGGCCAATGCGATGCCACAGGCCTTGGGCTTTAGCAAAGCCTTTCCACAGCGTCAGGTGATTTCTATCTCGGGCGATGGTGGGTTGGCCATGTTGTTGGGCGATTTACTCACCATTCGCCAAGAAAAGCTCAATACTAAAATCGTAGTGCTCAATAATGGTTCGTTGAATTTTGTGGAGCTGGAGCAAAAGGTGGAGGGCCTAGTCGACAACTACACCGATCTGGATAATCCGGATTTCTCTCAGGTCGCGCAAGCCATGGGCATTTGGGGCGAGCAGGTCACCGAGGCCGCGCATCTCGAGGAGGCTGTGCAACGCTTCTTGGCGCACGAGGGCCCCGCTTTATTGGATGCGCACACCGCACAAAATGAGCTGGTTATGCCACCGAATGTGGAGTTGCGCGAGGTCATGGGCATGGGATTGTACACCGCCAAAGCGGTACTCGAAGGGCGTGGAGCCGAAGCCATTGCCCTGATTCGGGATAACTATTTGCGCAGCTAGGTTATTTGGGCTGATAACGATAAGGGTCAGTCGTCAGACCTTTTTCGTTGGCCCAATCTTGCAGAGGCAAGACGGGCTCATCGTGCAGGCTACGCCGCAAAATAGTCGGCAATAAGGAAAAATCCACGGGTGAGCTCCAGCGGTAGGGCGTGACGGGCAGCCAGTGGCCGTCATAGTCCTGCTCTGCCACCACAAAGCGGAAGGAGTAGTTTCCGCCACCAATGCCCATACGTAGATCGCTCACCACCAGTAGGTCGTCGTGCACATCAAAGCGTACCCAGTCATCACTAAACCAACGTAGGCGATCCAGCTCAGGCGTCGGGTTCACCGCTTGGGCGAGGTGATGATTGTGCGCAATGCAGAGCTGCTCGCCAGGCAGTTTATCGAAGAGGCCAGTTATCACTTCGCAATCGCGGCCATCGTCGGTACGCAGAACCGACCGCCACAGCAATTGACTGAAAATTTGGGGGGTGGTGAAGCTACGGGTAACGGTGATCTGCTGCTCAGCCAGCTGTTGGCGAGCGCGCTGATCCACCCAATACTGCACCCCAAGGGTGGCCAATAAATAAGACGTACTCAAGCCCAAGGCCCAGGCACAGGCGGTGGTGGTGATGCGTCGTTTCCCAGCGATGACACCAATGACGGTGGCGACAATCAGAGGTCCGGTATAGACCGGATCAATAATAAAAATACTGGCCCACGATTGTGGCACGGGCGTGAGTGGCCACATCAACTGGGTGCCGTAGCTGGTAAAGGCATCCAACAAGGGGTGAGTGATTAACGCCAGCCAAATCGCTATGAAAAGCCGGCTCCAGCCGTATTCAGCTGTCGGTCGCAGCCGTCTCCACAATACAGTGAGCAATACCGATGCGGCCGTTAAGACCCATAAAGAATGGGAAAACCCACGGTGACTGGTCATGGACGTGATGGGATCGACGTAGCGCATAAACACATCTAAATCGGGCAAGGTGGCCAGCACGGCCCCAGCGACTACGGCTTTGCGCCCATGAAAGCGTCCCAATGCGCAGCCTGTGATGCTGGCTCCCAATACCGCTTGTGTTACCGAATCCATACGAATCACTAATAGAAAAGAAGGGCGCAGGCTCACCACCAAAACCAAACGGGTGCGCGTTTTGCGTTGACGCAAATAAGTCGCACAAACTACTAGAGCGCACCCTACCTGAAGCGTTACTATTCTACTTTGATGTCCCCCAATGTATAGGGCATGTGCCCAGCGTTTCAAAAGGGTGAATCATAGTTTGGCGTATTGCCCTTTTTTATAGCGATTAGGCGTTCCATTGGTGCGCGGAGTAGACAAGTTTCATGGCGAATTATTTAATAGCGGCTCTTTATCACTTTGTTGAGTTAGACGATCACGAGGCGTGGCGAGATCGGCTGGAAGCGTTTTGTGCCGAGCGCGAGATCGTTGGCACACTTTTGCTAGCGCGTGAAGGCATCAACGGCACCATCGCGGGGCCGGAGCAGGGCGTACGCGAATTGCTGGCCTTATTGCGTGCCGATGCGCGGTTCGCAGACTTGATTCACAAGGAGGCGTGGTCGGAGTTACAGCCTTTTTACCGCTTAAAGGTTAAGCTCAAAAAGGAGATTGTTACCCTTGGCGTGCCTGATCTAAAAACTGCCGAAATGGTGGGCGATTACTTAGAACCCGAGGATTGGAATACGCTCATCCAAGACCCCGATGTGGTACTGATCGATACCCGTAATGACTACGAGGTGGGAATTGGTACCTTTAAAAACGCCATTAACCCTCAGACCACCAGCTTTACCGAGTTTCCCGAATGGGTGGCTCAGCAGCGTCAACCAGGCGGTCTGCTCGAAGGAAATCCTCGGGTAGCGATGTTTTGTACTGGCGGCATTCGCTGTGAAAAATCCACGGCTTTTATGCGCTCGCAAGGCTTTGATGAGGTCTACCATTTAAAAGGCGGCATTCTGCGCTACCTAGAGGAGCTGCCCGTCGAGCAGAGCTTATGGGAAGGCGATTGCTTTGTATTTGATGAGCGCGTCGCCGTGACGCATGGCTTGGAGCCGGGCGAGCACAACCGTTTTTGTCGAGCGTGCCGGATGCCTTTAAACCAAGCCGACTGCGAGCACGCACATTTTGAAGAGGGCGTGAGCTGCCGTCATTGTTATGGTACCTTTAGTGCAGAGAAGCTGGAGCGATTGCGTGAGCGTCAAAAGCAAACGCGTATCGCCCAAGAGCGTAACAGCCGTCATATCGCGGCCCCGCTTGAGGAACTCAAAGCGGCTAAGCGTGCCCGCCAAGACGAGCTCATCGAGCACTCGCGCCAGCAACAAGCCCTTAAAGAAGCCGAGACACCCACCAATAACTAAGCTCTCGGCTCTTTCCTATTCACATAGGTGACTGAGTGTCCGACGTTATTTTGTATTCTTTTCGACGTTGCCCGTATGCGATGCGGGCGCGTCTGGCGCTTGCTGCGAGCAAGGTCTCTTGTCAGTTGCGTGAGGTCATCTTGCGCAACAAACCACAGGCGTTATTAGACGCCTCGCCCAAGGGCACGGTGCCCGTAGTAGTGCTGCCGGATGGGCAGATTATCGAGGAAAGCCTCGATATTATGCTGTGGGCGCTGACCCAGCAGGCAGCTCCCGCATGGTTGTCGGCGTTCAGCACGACCGATCAGCAAGCGATGCTGGCGCTTATCCAAGAAAATGACAGTTCGTTCAAACAGGCGCTGGATCGCTATAAATACCCCCAGCGCCATGCGGAGCACGACGCCATTGGGGCAGAAGCCTTTGCTAAAGAGCACCGTCGCCAAGCCGCTGAGTGGTTGCAGGGCTTAGAGCAACGTTTGCAACGCCATCGCTGGCTATTTGGTGCCGAGCCATCTTTAGCGGACTACGCGATTTTGCCCTTTGTGCGTCAGTTTGCGCACACCGACAAGGACTGGTTTGCCGCTCAACCTTGGCCCGCTCTCTTAGCATGGCTCGATGACTTTTTACATTCCGAGATTTTTCAGAGAGTGATGCACAAATACTCCGCTTGGGAGCCGGAGCACACACCGGTGTACTTTCCGCCTCAGGCTTAGACGAAGCAGTCAATCCGTGCTTGGCCGATAGTCTACATTCTCATATAGCCCAAAGTTACTAACTTTGGGTTTTTTATTGCCCAAAGTCGCTTGTATATATC
>DWUQ01000052.1 GCA_019120675.1 Candidatus Paenalcaligenes intestinipullorum
CCTTCGACGCCACGATGCGCCAAAGGAATATAGGCAGCTTGGCCCGGTGCCGTACTGACCGACACACCTACAATTTCCGCCTCGAAGGCATTGAGCGAGGTGGTTTCGGTATCCAGCGCGACGATTTCGGCCTTTTGAATACTCTGCCAAAGCTGCGCTAAAGCGTCCTCGGTGGTGATGGTTTGGTATTGGCGTTCGGGTTCTTCGGAGAGTTCGTTCTGCGTATCAGTGGTAACGGCAGCTGCTGGTGCGCCACCAACACGATGATCGTTGACGGGAATGCGTTGTGCATCACCGGTCAGTTCACGCAACCAAGTACGGAAGCCATAAGTTTCGTAAAGCGCTTGTAACTGTTGGGTATCGGGTGAAGTAGGCTTAAGATGGGTAATACACGGTACCTCATCTAAGGCGCAATCTAATTTGATTGTGACCAATTGACGCGTTAACTCAAACTGCGGAATAAAATCACGCAAATTCTGCCCGACCACGCCTTTAATTTCTGCGGCATGATTAATAATTTCGTCAAGACTACCGTATTGATTTAGCCAACGTTGCGCTGTTTTTTCACCAACTTTAGCAACGCCTGGAATATTATCAGAGCTATCTCCACGCAACATGAGATAATCAATAATCTGATGTGGCCAAACACCAAATCGATCTTTAACGCCTTGCACATCTTGGCGTTCGTTATTCATGGTGTTGATCAGCTCAACCTGATCATTGACCAACTGAGCCATGTCTTTGTCACCGGTGGAAATCACCGTATGAATATTTTTAGCGGTCGCTTGCACCGACAACGTACCAATAATATCGTCTGCCTCGACTCCAGGCACACACAACACGGGCCACCCTAAGGCTTTGACAGCTTGGTGTATGGGCTCTATTTGTTGGCGCAATTCGGTTGGCATTGCGCTACGATTAGCTTTATAGTCGCTAAATAGCTCATCGCGAAAGGTTGGGCCTTTGGCGTCAAATACACAAGCTAAATAATCTGGCGAATAATCCTGTAATATTTTTCGCATCATGGCGATCACGCCATAAATGGCCCCAGTGGGGTCGCCCAATGAATTTCGCAAATCCGGCATAGCGTGATAGGCACGATACAAATAGCTGGATCCATCAACTAGCAACAAGGTTTTTTTCATGTCTAACAATAAGATTGATCGTTTACCCGCTTCCGAGCAAATCGCGGTTATTTCCGATGAGTTGGAACGTGCCGTAAAAACACTGCACGAAGTCGGGTTTGGCGTCAGCGTATTTGGTAGTGCTCGTATTCCCCCTGGCCATAAATACTACAGCTTGGCCCAAGAAGTCGGCAAACGCCTAGCCGAGGCTGGCCTAATGTTAATCGCCGGCGGTGGTCCGGGCCTAATGGAGGCCTCCAACAAAGGCGCTTACGAAGCCGGTGGCCGTAGCGTAGGACTAAATATTCGCTTGCCTCGTGAAGCCAGCAACAACCAATACCAAACACACAGTTTGCAATTCGAGTACTTCTATTCGCGCAAAGCCACCTTTTTTATGCACAGTTTGGCTTATATTGCCTTGCCCGGCGGCTTTGGTACCTTAGATGAACTGTTCGAGATCTTAACACTAGTACAAACGCGCAAAGTCCCCCGTGCACCTATTGTACTGATGGGTACCGAGTTTTGGGGTGGTTTATTAGAATGGATCAAAGATCAGCAAATTACCAACCAGCTCATTTCCCCCGATGACATCAATTTGATCACCTTGACCGACGATGTTCAGGAGGTGATGCACATCGTTAATGAATGCTGCTCGCACTTTGCAGTCGAGCCCAGCACCGAACCTGCTTTACCACAATAACGATACGAGACGACTATGCTTAAACTCTTACCCCGCTTTGTTGCCATGGCTGCCCTAGGAGTAGCTGCTTCGATGGCTCACGCCAGTGACTTCAAAGAAATCCGCATCGCCACCGAGGCAGGTTATCCACCGTTTGAATACCTCAATACCGATGGCGATATCGTTGGCTACAACATCGACATCGGCAACGAAATCTGTAAACGCCTCGAAGCCGAATGCATCTGGATGGATCAGTCGTTTGATAGCCTGATCCCTGGTCTGCAAGCACGTAAGTTTGATTTGGCCAACTCCACAATGACCGCTACGGACGCCCGCCGTCGCGTTATCGACTTTAGTACGCCTTTGTATGTGGTGGCCTCTCGCTTGGTGGCGCACAAAGACAAACATCTTGAACCTACCGCTGAGTCCCTGAAGGGCTTACGTATTGGAGTGCAGCAAGGCACCATTATGGAAGCGCACGCTCGCAAAGAGTGGGCGCCCAAAGGCGTGACCATTGTGGCCTACCCCAGCTATACCAATGCGTACTTAGATTTGGCCGTTGGTCGCATCGATGCATCTTTCCAAGAGGCTCCTAATGCACTTGAAGGCTTTTTAAGCCAACCCGAAGGGGCTGATTTTGCGCTAACGGGTGGGACCGTAACCGATAGCGCAATGCTGAACGAGCCGATTGCGATTGGCATTCGTAAAGGCAACAAAAAGCTTAAAGCCGCTGTCGATCAAGCGATCCTCGATATGCAAGCCGATGGTACGTTAAAACAAATCACCGACAAGCACTTTGAGCCCGGCCATATTGAGTTACCCAGCGGTCAATAAGCTTTTTTTATGACGGTCTCGGCTTGGCTTCTCCCCCAAGCCTAAATAGTGGTGGCATAATGCCACCACTATTTATTTTTTTACTGATTCATCATGTTCTTAATGGGCTATGGTCCGCAAATTCTTGCGGGCACTTGGGAAACCATTAAGCTGGCCGTGTTGTCTGTCACCGTGTCGGTGGTGCTTGGTTTAGTGGCCGCTAGCTGTAAAGTCTTTCCCACCTCACGTGTGTTGCGCTCGATCGCTACCCTCTACACCACAATTATTCGTGGCATTCCCGATTTGGTGCTGCTGATGCTGGTGTTTTTCACCTTGCAAGAATTCATCAATACGATCACCGATCACTTAACCGAACTGTCTGAGCTGATGCTGGACTCAAGCCTGACGTGGCTACACCCAATTGCTGCTTGGGTGGATATTGGTTATGTGGATTTAAGCGCTTTCACCACAGGGGTGATTACGCTGGGCTTTATTTATGGCGCGTACTTTGCAGAAACCTTTCGAGGCGCTTTTTTAGCGGTGCCTGCTGGACAGTTAGAGGCCGCCAAAGCCTATGGCATGAAGCCGTGGAATAGTTTTCGACGTGTGCTGTTTCCACAAATGCTGCGCCATGCTTTACCTGGCTTAGGTAATAACTGGCAGGTACTCTTAAAAGCGACTGCGCTCGTTTCACTGGTGGGTCTGAATGACATGGTCAAAGTGGCGCAAAACGCCGGTGCGGTAACGCACCACCCCTTCACTTTTATGGTCACGGTTGGCGTGATTTACTTGGCCCTCACGACTCTATCGAATGGCGTCTTATATGCCTTACATCGTCGTTATGGTGTGGGGGTTGCGAGGCCCCAGTTATGATGCTTGTACTTGAAGAATACTGGCGAGATTTTCTTTATGGCCAGTGGGGCGGGCCTTGGTCGGGCATGGTGGTCACACTCTGGGTGCTGGCTTTATCCTTGGCCTTTGGCTTTGTGATTTCCATTTTTACCGCCATCGGCCGTAATTCGGCACGTTGGTATGTACGCGGCCCCATCTGGACCTTTACCTATGTATTTCGTGGTACCCCATTGTATGTGCAGATTTTATTTATTTATGCGGGTATCTACGGCTTAGATTTTGTTAAAGACACCCCAAGCTTAGCGGCTTTTTTCTCTAGTGGCTTTAACTGCTTAGTGCTGGCATTGGTCTTAAATAATGTGGCCTACACCACTGAAATTTACGCTGGGGCGATTCGTGCGACCCCCCCTGGCGAAGTGGAAGCTGCACGAGCCTACGGTATGAGTAAATTCAATCTGTACCGTCGGATCATTCTGCCTTCGGCTTTGCGCCGTGCGCTACCGGCTTACAGCAACGAGGTGATCTTGATGCTGCACGCCACCTCGCTCGCCTTTACCGCGACCGTACCCGATATCTTAAAAGTAGCGCGTGATGCCAATGCGGCGACCTACTTAACCTTTGGCTCCTTTGGGGTCGCTGCTGTTCTATATTTATTAATTACCTTGGTGCTGGTGGGCGCTTTCCGTCTTATTGAGCGCCGTACGTTAGCATCGTTATACGCCCGATAGGCTGCCGTCATGAGCAAATTAAAAGTCGAAAATATTCATAAATCCTTTTTGCAAAATGAAGTGCTCAAAGGCGTATCACTCGAAGCCGAAGCTGGGGATGTGACCTGTATTATTGGCTCCAGCGGCTCAGGCAAAAGCACTTTTTTGCGTTGCATTAACTTTTTAGAAGTACCGGATCAGGGTACGGTACAACTCAACGACATGAGCCTACACAGTGTGCGTAAGCGTAACGGTGTGGTCGAGGTATCCGACTTAGCCACCCTCCGTCGTATGCGTACTAAGTTGTCGATGGTGTTTCAGCACTTCAATTTGTGGGGCCATATGAATGTACTGCAAAATGTCATTGAGGCTCCCGTAACCGTACTTGGTCTTAGCAAAGCAGAAGCCACCGAGCGAGCACGTCATTATTTACATAAAGTGGGGCTGGGAACAGCCGTCGAGAAACAATACCCAGTACAGCTTTCAGGTGGTCAGCAGCAACGTGTGGCCATTGCGCGGGCGTTAAGCATGGAGCCAGAGGTCATGCTTTTCGACGAGCCCACCTCTGCTCTGGACCCTGAGCTGGTCGGTGATGTGCTACGGGTGATGCAGCAATTGGCCGAGGAAGGCCGCACGATGCTGATCGTAACCCACGAGATCGGCTTTGCCCGCCATGTGAGTAACCATGTCGTCTACTTGCATCAAGGACAAATCGAGGAAAGTGGCAAGCCTGAAGACATACTCAGTCACCCGAATAGTCCTCGTCTTCAAGCCTTCTTAAAAGGCAGTTTGAAGTAAGTAGCGCATCGTGTCAGCCCTCTTTTGGTGACACGACTTGCCAAAGCAGGCGGTTCAACAAGCAGCTTAAGGCTTTCAATGAACACGTTTATCGTAGACAACCTATATTGTATTTTTAATCCTGCAATGAAAGCTTAAAGTTTCGTAGCCTAGCAATACATTAACCAAAAAACAACCCCAAAAAGTTGGCTGCTCATCCAACCTTTTGGGGTTTTCATGTCTGCCGTGTCGTGCTGACTCAACTAAGCACGACCCAACACCTTAGTGGCTTTCACGGGCGTATTTACGACGTTCATGCTCTTTAAGGTGACGCTTACGTAAACGAATGGAGGAGGGCGTGACTTCAACCAGCTCATCGTCATCAATAAACTCGACAGCGTACTCCAGTGTCAAACGAATAGGCGGTACCAAATCAATGTGCTCGTCTTTACCTGAGGCCCGTACGTTGGTGAGCTTTTTCTCACGGATGGGGTTCACGATTAGATCGTTGTCGCGGCTATGAATACCGATAATCATGCCCTCGTAAACCGGGTCGTTTGGATGAATAAACATCTTGCCACGCTCTTGGAGCTTCCAGAGCGCGTAGGCTACCGCCTCGCCATCGTCTTGGCTGATCAACACGCCATTGCGGCGCTCCGCCACCGCACCCTCACGCATGGGCTGATACTCATCGAAAATATGACTCATCAAGCCAGTACCACGCGTCAACGTCATGAATTCGCCTTGAAAACCAATAAGGCCGCGAGCAGGAATACGGTATTCCAGACGTGTACGACCGCGGCCATCAGGCTGCATATCCAACAGTTCGCCTTTGCGACGGCCGAGCTCTTCCATGATGCCGCCTTGGTGGCTGTCTTCGATGTCGACAGTTAGCAGCTCGTAAGGCTCATGCTTAACGCCATCAATTTCACGGATCACCACACGCGGACGGGATACGGCTAACTCGTAGCCTTCACGACGCATGTTTTCCAACAAAATCGTTAAATGCAACTCGCCACGACCGCAGACTTCAAACACCGTATCGTCGGGTGTGTCGTTAACACGCAAGGCAACGTTGGATTTGAGCTCCAGGTTTAAACGATCACGAATCTGACGGCTGGTGACGAATTTGCCTTCGCGCCCCGCTAAAGGAGAGCTATTAACCATAAAGTTCATGGTTAAGGTGGGCTCGTCAATGCGCAATAGGGGTAACGCTTCGACGTGTGCAGGATCACAAATGGTGCAGCCAATACCGATTTCATCGATGCCGTTAATCAGTACGATATCGCCGGCTTGAGCCTCGGGCACCAATTGGCGATCCACCCCTTTAAAGGTCAGTACCTGGTTAATACGCGCTTTGATAGGCTCGCCTTCCGGGCCGTACTTGACGACCACATCTTGACCAGCTTTAACACGACCGCGATTGACACGACCAACGCCAATTTTACCGACGTAAGTGCTGTAATCGAGAGAGCAGATCTGTAGCTGCAACGGACCATCTGGATCATCTTCACGCTGTGGTACATGACGTAAAATCGCCTCAAACAAGGGACGCATATCGCCAGAGCGCACGTCTTCGGTTAGGCCCGCATAGCCTGACAAGCCTGACGCATAGATAATCGGGAAATCCAACTGTTCTTCGGTAGCACCCAGCTTGTCGAACAGGTCGAAGGTTTCGTTGATGGCGTAATCGGGGCGCGCACCGCCACGATCCACTTTATTGACCACTACAATTGGTTTTAAACCCAACTCTAAGGCTTTACGTGTGACAAAGCGGGTTTGAGGCATCGGGCCTTCGACCGCATCCACGAGCAGCAATACCCCATCCACCATCGACAACACACGCTCGACCTCACCGCCAAAATCCGCGTGGCCAGGGGTGTCGATAATATTAATGTGTGTGCCCTCATATTCGGCCGCACAGTTTTTAGCCAGAATGGTAATGCCGCGTTCTTTTTCAATATCCCCTGAGTCCATCACGCGATCGCTGACGTGCTCGTTGGCACGAAATGTACCCGACTGTTTTAGTAGCTGATCCACTAAAGTGGTTTTACCGTGATCGACGTGGGCAATAATTGCCACATTGCGCAAGGCGCGACTCATAATGTTTCCTTCACAATAAGGTTAGCAGGCCGCAAAGCTTCAGGCAGCTCGGCAAGGCCAATCAGAGTGGATTCGGGTTCGGGCATGCTTTGAATCTGCTCTAAGCTATGCCCATCTGCCAAATCAAAAGGCCCCAGTACCGTCCGCCGCAACGCTACCAAATGAGCGTAACAGCCTAGATCGCGGCCGATATCTTGTGCCAAAGTGCGAATGTATGTGCCTTTGCTACAGGCTACAAAAATTCGCGCTTCCACACCGTTATTTTCGAGTAAATCTAATTGGTGAATATGCACCGTACGAGGAGGTCGCTCCAGCTCAATACCTTGACGCGCATATTCGTATAAAGGTTTACCATCGCGCTTGAGAGCGGAATACATCGGAGGGATTTGTTCAATCGTACCTTTGAATTTTTCCAAGCTAAGGCGCAAGGCTTCGGTTGTGATGCCACCGGCTGGTAAATCGTTTGTGGCCACTGGGCTGCCGGTCAAGTCACCACTGTCGGTCTCTACACCAAAGCGCATAACGGCTTCGTAACCTTTGTCGGCATCAAGTAATAGGCCAGAGATTTTCGTGGCGCGACCAAAGCAGCACACCAGCAGACCCGTTGCAAACGGATCCAGTGTGCCAGTATGGCCAGCTTTACGCGCGTCCATCGCGCGGCGAGCTCGTTGTAAGGCATGGTTGCTGGATAAACCCTCGGGCTTGTCGAGCAGCAAGACCCCATCAAGCAACCGTCCACGTTGTCGGCGTGCCATCGTGCAGTTTCCAGTTAAAGAAAATTGAAAGCAACGACCCGCAGCTTAGCTGCGTTCGTCGGGGTCGTCTTCGGGGACGTCAGCCTGATCATCGCCATACGATTGTGGGCGATTGGCTTTTTCGATGAGCTTGTCCATTTCCATTGCGCGAATAACATGATCGTCGTACACGAAGCGCAAGGTAGGAACCGTATGAATGTGCAGCAGCTTGTAAAGCTGCGAATGCAACCAGCCAGCCTTCTCGTTGAGGAGCTCGGAGGCCACATTAGGCTCCGCCCCCAATACGGTGAAATAAACTTTGGCATGAGCGTAATCCGCAGACAGCTCAACACCAGACAGCGTGATCAAGCCAGCGCGAGACATGTCAATTTCGCGCTGGATTAAGCTGGCTAAGTCTTTTTGAATTTGCTCAGCTAAACGGACATTACGTCCGCTGCTGAGTTTGGTTTTATGTCGTGCCATGAATTAAAGGGTACGTGCGATTTCTTTGATCTCGAAGATTTCCAGCTGATCGCCGACTTCGATATCATTGTTGCCGCGTAAAGTAATACCACAATCAAAACCTTGGCGCACTTCACGTACGTCGTCTTTGAAGCGGCGTAAAGATTCAAGATGCCCAGTCCAATGCACCACGTTGTTGCGCAGTAAGCGTACTTGGGAATCGCGTTTCACAATGCCTTCAGTGACCATACAACCCGCGATATTGCCAATGCGCGAAACGTTGTAGACCTCGCGAATTTCGGCCATACCGATGATTTCCTCACGTTTCTCAGGAGTCAACATGCCGGACAAGGCGGCCTTCACATCATCAACCGCGTCGTAGATGATGTTGTAGTAACGGATATCGATATCGTTGAGCTCGGCCTGCTTACGTGCTGTCTGCTCGGCGCGAACGTTAAAGCCAATCACCACCGCATTGGAGGCGATCGCCAAGTTAACGTCGCTTTCGGAGATCCCCCCGACCGCAGCGTGTACCACCTCGACTTTAACCTCGTCGGTAGCCAGCTTCAGCAACGAGGAGACTAAGGCCTCTTGGGAACCTTGAACATCCGTTTTGATGATCAGCGATAAGGTCTGTACGCCCTCCCCAATATTGGAGAACAAGGAGTCCAGTTTTGCGGCCTGCTGACGTGCCAATTTGACGTCGCGGAATTTGCCCTGACGGAACAAGGCGATCTCGCGGGCTTTGCGCTCATCCACCATAGCCACCAGTTCGTCGCCCGCTGCAGGCACCTCGGTGAGACCTTGGATCTCGACAGGGGTAGAGGGACCCGCCGTGTTGACATTCTTGCCATGCTCGTTTGTCATGGCACGAATGCGGCCAAAGCTAGCACCCACCAGTACCGTGTCACCACGATTCAAGACACCGCCCTGCACCAATACTGTCGCAACAGGGCCTCGGCCTCGATCAAGGCGGGCTTCGATGACGGTACCGGTAGCAGGTGTGTTGATCGGTGCTTTGAGCTCAAGCATTTCAGCTTGGAGTAAAACTTGTTCGAGCAGATCGTCGATACCTTCACCTGAGCGCGCGGAAACAGGCACAAACGGCACATCACCACCGTACTCTTCGGGAATGACCTCCTCAGCGACCAGCTCTTGTTTGACACGATCTGGATTGGCTTCGGGCTTATCGACTTTAGTGATCGCCACGACGAGGGGCACTTGTGCGGCCCGAGCATGGTGAATGGCTTCACGTGTTTGGGGCATCACGCCATCGTCTGAAGCAACGACTAATATCACCACGTCAGTAGCTTTGGTACCACGAGCACGCATCGCCGTAAACGCTTCGTGACCAGGGGTATCCAAGAAAGTGATGTTGCCATTGTCGGTTTTAACAGCGTAGGCCCCAATGTGCTGGGTAATGCCGCCTGCTTCACCCGAAGCAACTTTGGCACGACGAATGTAATCCAGTAAAGAGGTCTTACCATGATCCACGTGACCCATAACGGTCACTACTGGTGCACGAGAGGCTTCTTCGACCTCGCCTTGGAAGCTATCTTCGAGGTAAGACTCCGGATCATCGAGTTTCGCAGCAACGGCTTTGTGCCCAAGCTCCTCGACTAGGATCATGGCGGTGTCTTGGTCCAGCACTTGGTTGATGGTGACCATTTGGCCAAGCTTCATCAGGTGCTTGATGACCTCGGCAGCTTTAACGGACATTTTGTGCGCTAAATCGCCAACAGTAATGGTTTCGGGCACCGCTATTTCGCGAGCGATAAACTCAGCAACTTGAGGCTGTTGCTCAGCTTGTTGACGCCCACGGCCACGTTTGCCACCACGACCTCCAGCACGCCAGCCTTCGCGATCTGCGCCCGCTGACGCGACCTCAGCACGTGAGGTCTGCTTACCACGACGGTTGGTGGCGTCAGCAGTACGTGCCGCCGGCTTGGCAGCTGACTTTTTGGTGTCTGTGCTGCTGGCGTCTTTCTTGGTGGCGGTTTTAGCCGCTTTGCTGCGGCCCCCGGCCTCCTCATCTGGCGCAGCAGCACGTAATACTTTACGGGGACGGTTGAGCATCTGACTGATAGCAGCCGCTTCGGCAGCAGCCGCTTGACGGGCGCGCTCACGCGACTCATCGCTGTCGGCTTCAGTGCGAGGTGCTCTGGCGGGAAGGCTATCACCCTTGCGAGGGGCAGCCGTGCGCTCGTGACGTCCTTTGCCCTGCGTAGGCGCCTTGGTTGTTGTGGCGCTACTCGCGGACTTGGACGCGGTATCCTTGGATGTTGGGGTGTCTTTAGTTGGCTTAGATTTACTGGCCACGTTTTCCTGCTCTTTGGTTGTAGATTCCGCAGTAGGCGGTTCTTGTGCTACCGGAGCCGATACGAGCGTCTCAGGTGCTTCGTTAGTAGAGTCCACTACACGATCATCGTCTGAAGCAGCAGACTCATTAGCGGTGGGTTGGCCCGCTGTAGCCAGTGATGCGGTACTGCTAGCACTGGCTAGATTGGCCGAATCAGCGCTCGGGTCCGATGCAACAGAAGCTTTAGGCTGCGAAGCGACGTCTGGAGAGGTTTCGGACTGTGGTGCAGTAGAAACCTCAGCCTGAACCGCTGCGGGCTCAGCGGACTGAGCTAAGGGCTTTGCAGCTTCTTCGGGTGTAGGAGTTACTTTGTCGTCTATTTTAGCAGCCCGCAAGGATTTTTCGACCGCTGTTGTTTTCTCGGCAGTTGGTGGCTCACTGTGACTCGCAGCAGCTGGCTGGGCCGCGCTGCTCGCTTGTTGCTCAGCCTCGGCCTTAGCTGCCAAAGCTGCCTTAGCGGCTTCAGCCGCTAATTCGCTGGTGTCACGCTTGACAAACACACGACGTTTGCGCGTTTCGACTTGGATCGTACGCGAGCGACCTGAACCATCCGCTTGACGAATT
>DWUQ01000053.1 GCA_019120675.1 Candidatus Paenalcaligenes intestinipullorum
TACTGTGCAGCTCAACCCCGTTAATAGCGTAGAGTCCGATTTTGGCCATAAAAAAGCGCTGCTTCAATATGAAGCAGCGCTTTAAAATCTGGTGCGAACGGAGAGACTCGAACTCTCACACCTCTCGGCGCCAGAACCTAAATCTGGTGCGTCTACCAATTCCGCCACGTTCGCATTTGATGCTTAAGCACCAAAGAAGTAGATTATAGGTAGGCTTAAACCAAAGTGCAAGCTTTTTGTTTGCTACGACAGTGCCCACAAAAGCAATTGACAGTGGTATGCTCAGAAAACCTGCGATAAAGCCTAGTCGTTGCAGCAATCCATGCGTACAATTATAGGATTTAGCTCTGGGTGCTCAGCACCTTGTGGCACTCTATAGCTTGTTAGGTATCGGGCGTGCTGGCCACTACTTTGGTTAGACGCTGATATTTTTTATTTACCACTCACTTTAATAGGTCTCTAATGCAGCCCGAGGTTGAAATTCTATCCGGTTTGGAGCGTCGTATCGATCTAGAGATCGCGACAGCAGATATCGAAAAAGAAGTCCAAGCGGAACTCAGACGCGTCGCGCGTTCAGCAAAAATTCAAGGCTTCCGTCCAGGCAAAGCGCCATTGTCGATGATTGAGCGTAGCCATGGTCCAAGCATTCGTTATGACGCTATTAATAACGAGCTAGGCAAAGCCCTAGACACCGCTTTGGCGAGCACTGAGCTACGTGTCGCCGGCGCCCCAAATGTTGAGCCCAAAGAAGACGCCCCCGAAGGTAAGATGGCCTTTACCGCCACCTTCGAAGTGTATCCAGAAATCGAGCTTCCTAACCTTTCTGACTTGGAAGTCACGCGTAGCGTTATCGAAATTGGCGATGCCGAGGTCGACAACACCATCGAAATTCTACGCAAGCAGCGTGCCAGCTTCGAAGCGCGCGAAGGCCGTGCGGCTCAAGACGGCGATCGCGTTAGCCTAAATTTTGTCGGCACCATTGATGGGGTTCCTTTTGACGGTGGTAGCGCTGAGGGCTTTAGCTTTGTGTTGGGCGAGGGTCGTATGTTGCCCGAATTTGAGGCGGCCACATTAGGTATGAAAGCAGGCGAAGAAAAAACCTTCCCGCTTAGCTTCCCCGCCGATTACGGTGGCGAAGAGGTCGCTGGCAAAGAGGCTGAGTTTCAAATTACGGTCACTGAAGTTGCCGAAGCGGTATTGCCGGCAGTGGACGCCGATTTTGCCAAATCTTTAGGTCAGGCCGAAGGTGATATCGATGCGCTTAAAGCCGATATCCGTGCCAACGTTGAGCGTGAAGCCAAAGCCCGCGTTTTAGCACGCACCAAGGCAAGCGTTATGGACGCTTTACTGGCTGCTGTTAGCTTTGATTTGCCCAAGTCTTTGGTCAACAACGAAGTCCAAGCCCGTGTGGCCAACATGCGCGAGCAGTTGATCGAACGCGGTATGCCTGAAGCCGACGTCGCCAAAATGCCCATGCCCGAGGACGCTTTCACCGAAGAGGCGGAGCGTCGCGTGCGTTTAGGTCTGTTGCTGGCGGATTTGGTCAAAGCTAACGAGCTCCAGCCCAAGCCCGAGCAGGTTCGTGCACGCATCGAAGAGTTTGCTCAAAACTACGAGCAGCCCGAGCAAGTCGTGGCGTATTACCTTAGCAATCCTCAGCAGCGCGGTGAAATCGAAGCCGTCGTGCTTGAAGACAATGTCGTCGAGCTGGTATTGTCTCAGGCTAAGGTTACCGATACTGAAGTTCCATTTGAAGAGATCATGGGGAACAACTAATGTCTTCTAGTTTTGTCGACTTTTACGCGTCTATGCATGGTGGGCATGCCGTTACGCCAACAGGGTTGGGCTATGTACCCATCGTGGTTGAGCAGTCTGGTCGTGGCGAGCGTTCTTACGATATTTATTCGCGTCTGTTACGCGATCGAGTCATCTTTTTGGTCGGTCCGGTCAATGACCACTCCGCAAACTTAGTGGTGGCTCAGTTGCTGTTTCTTGAGTCGGAAAACCCAGAAAAAGACATTTCGCTTTACATCAATTCACCTGGCGGTTCCGTCTATGCGGGCTTGGCCATGTATGACACCATGCAGTTTGTTAAGCCCGAGGTCTCCACCTTGTGCACAGGCATGGCGGCCAGTATGGGTGCATTTTTGTTAGCAGCGGGGCACAAGGGCAAGCGTTACGCTTTGCCCAACTCCCGCATTATGATTCACCAACCCTCCGGTGGTGCCCAAGGCCAAGCGTCTGATATTCAGATTCAAGCCAAGGAAATCCTAAGCTTGCGTGAAAGTCTGAATCAGATTCTAGCCAACAACACCGGACAATCGGTCGAGCAAATTGCGCTTGATACCGAGCGTGATCGCTTTATGTCAGCCGCTGAGGCGGTAGGCTATGGCTTGATTGATCGCGTATTCACTCATCGTTCCGACGACGAGTAATTCATTTGACCACCTCCAGTGCCTAACCCAGGCTCTGGAGCGTTGGTTCCAGTTTATTTTCAAGCGTTTGTGCTTTTACTTTGCAAATTGATTCCCTATGACCGATAAAAGCTCGGCTGACGATAAAGTCCTGAATTGCTCCTTTTGTAATAAAACCCAGCATGAAGTCGACAAGCTGATTGCCGGGCCGGGTTCCGTCTACATTTGTGATGAGTGCATCAATCTATGCAACGACATCATTCATGACGAATCCCAAGAAAAGGCCAAGGAAGCGATTAAAACCGAATTGCCCAAGCCGCATGAAATCAAAGAGTTTCTTGATCAGTACGTGATTGGACAAAACACGCCCAAACGCAGTTTAGCGGTGGCGGTTTATAATCATTACAAGCGCATTCAATATGCCGACATCAATACCGATGGGGTCGAGCTCTCTAAAAGCAATATTTTGCTGATTGGTCCTACCGGTTCGGGCAAAACGCTGTTGGCGCAAACCTTAGCGCGTATGCTGAATGTGCCTTTTGTTATGGCAGATGCCACAACGCTTACCGAGGCCGGTTATGTGGGGGAAGACGTTGAAAATATCGTACAAAAGCTCCTACAAGCCTGCGATTACGATGTCGAGAAAGCGGAGCAAGCGATTATTTATATCGACGAAATCGACAAAATTTCTCGCAAATCCGATAATCCCTCCATTACTCGTGATGTTTCAGGTGAGGGCGTACAGCAAGCCTTGCTTAAATTAGTCGAAGGCACCGTAGCGTCCGTGCCTCCTCAGGGTGGTCGCAAGCACCCTAACCAAGACTTCATTCAAGTTGATACCACCAATATTTTATTTATTGTTGGGGGCGCGTTCGATGGCCTAGAAAAAGTCATTCGTAACCGTACCGAAAAGTCTGGTATAGGCTTCACGGCTCAGGTCAAAGCCGAATCCGAGCGGGGGCTTGGTCAATTGTTTGCGGAGGTGGAGCCCGAAGACCTGATCAAATTTGGGTTAATCCCAGAGCTAGTCGGGCGCTTGCCTGTGGTCACTACACTCGAAGAGCTTACCGAAGATACGCTCATCAAGATCCTTACCCAGCCACGCAATGCGTTGGTCAAACAGTTCCAGCAGCTCTTCCGCATGGAAGATGTTGAGCTAGAAGTTGAAGAGGACGCCTTAAAAGCCATCGCCCAACGTGCAATCAAACGTCGTACCGGAGCACGAGGTTTACGATCTATTGTTGAGCACGCGTTGCTCAATACCATGTACGATTTGCCTTCACGGCCTAATGTCGCCAAGGTCATCCTAACCGCTGATGTCATTGAGCACCTGGCGGAACCAAAATTAGTTTATCGTCAAAACGACGGTCCGTCTGGTCCAGAAGGCGACTCCAGTCGCTCTGATTCTTTGAATAATGCAGTAGCCTGATACACCAAGCGGCCGCACTTTGCGGCCGTTGTGTACTGGGTAAATACATCATTGGCTCTTGAATTCTAGAAATTCGACACTATCTATAGCTTAATTCGTGCCTCTCAAGCCGACTTCTGTTCGGTCTGCTTGATGCCCTAGCTTAAATTAAGGAAATTACTATGTCTGCGAGCCAGATTCTTACCACGGAACCCATGGAGCTCCCGTTGCTGCCACTACGTGATGTAGTGGTGTTTCCGCACATGGTGATTCCGCTATTCGTAGGCCGCCCACGCTCTATCAAAGCGCTAGAGGAGGCTATGGAGGGTGGTAATAATATTATGTTGGTTGCACAAAAAGCAGCCAGCAAAGACGAGCCTTCAGCCGAAGACTTATATGAAATTGGTTGTGCAGCCAGCATTTTACAAATGCTCAAGCTACCTGATGGCACTGTCAAAGTATTAGTCGAAGGTGTACAGCGTGCTCGAATCACCGAGCTCACCGCTACCAAGGACTTATTCAAAGCCAACGTTGTTTCGGCCGAGCCCGAGCAAAGTGATGGGCCTGAGCACGAGGCTTTGCGCCGTGCCGTGTTAGCCCAGTTCGAGCAATACGTTAAGCTCAACAAAAAAATCCCCCAAGAAATTCTCAGCTCCCTAGCGAGCATTGAGGAGCCTAATCGCTTAGCCGATACGGTTGCCGCGCATTTGAGTCTTAAGCTTGAGCAAAAACAGCACATGCTTGAAACCACTGATGTGGGTCAGCGCCTTGAGGCGTTGCTAAGTCAGCTCGAATCCGAAATCGATATCCTACAGGTCGAAAAACGCATTCGTGGCCGCGTCAAAAAACAGATGGAAAAGAGCCAGCGTGACTACTATTTGAATGAGCAAGTAAAAGCCATTCAAAAAGAGCTCGGCGAAGGCGAAGAGGGCGCAGAAGTCGAAGAGCTAGAAAAGCGTATCGAAGCTGCCAAGTTGCCTAAGGAGGCCCTCAAAAAAGCCGAATCCGAGCTGAAAAAGCTCAAAATGATGTCGCC
>DWUQ01000054.1 GCA_019120675.1 Candidatus Paenalcaligenes intestinipullorum
GCCACGACTAGCTGGTGGCTTTTTTCTTGGGCGCAAGCACCATAATCATTTGCCGGCCTTCGAGCTTTGGCATGGCTTCGACTTGGCAAATTTCTTCGACGTCGTCCCGAACGCGTTCTAACACGCGCATCCCCAGCTCTTGGTGAGCCATTTCACGTCCGCGAAAACGCAAGGATACTTTGACCTTGTCGCCGTCTTCGATAAAACGTCGAACGTTACGCAGCTTGACGTTGTAGTCGCCTTCGTCGGTATTGGGACGGAATTTGACTTCCTTAAGCTGGATCGTTTTTTGTTTGGCTCGAGCCTCTTGCTGACGCTTTTGCTCTTGGTAACGGAACTTGCCGTAGTCCATTAAACGACATACAGGAGGGGACGCTTGTGGTGCGATTTCGACTAGATCAATCTCGTTTTCTTCGGCTAGATTTAACGCTTCAGATACTTTAACAATACCAAGCTGCTCTCCCTCAACGCCAATCAGTCGCACTTCAGGGACACGAATTTCTCCGTTAATGCGATGTTTCTTTTCGGTTGCGATATCAAAGACTCCCAAAAAATTAATAAAAATGCAAAGTAAAGACTAAGTATACTATTGACGCGTGTCAATTTCATGTTTGAGTCGGGCGCTGAAGTCAGCCAAAGGCATAACCCCCAAATCCAACCCACCACGACCACGAACCGCGACTGCTCCAGTTTCGGCCTCTTTGTCGCCGACGACAAGGATATAAGGCATTTTTT
Organism: Candidatus Paenalcaligenes intestinipullorum; assembly: GCA_019120675.1. Classification (GTDB taxonomy): domain Bacteria; phylum Pseudomonadota; class Gammaproteobacteria; order Burkholderiales; family Burkholderiaceae_B; genus Paenalcaligenes; species Paenalcaligenes intestinipullorum. The sequence continues at coordinate 736 of DWUQ01000054.1, forward strand.
GCATACTGTGCTCACGGATTTTACGAGTGATTTTCTCACCGCGCAAATCGGCATTAATACGTAGCCCTTGGGCAGACAGCTCCTTGGCAACTTGGGCAGCATAATCGGCAGACGACTCAGCAATACAACACACCACCGCATGCTGAGGTGATAGCCAGGCCGGCAAGGCCCCCGCATAGTTTTCAATGAGCATTCCAATAAAACGCTCAAACGAGCCCAAAATAGCACGATGCAGCATCACTGGTGTACGACGCTGGTCTTGGGCATCCACGTATTCCGCCCCTAATCGCTCTGGCATGGAAAAGTCTACTTGAATGGTGCCGCACTGCCAATGGCGGCCAATCGCATCCTTGAGGGTGTATTCAATCTTAGGCCCATAAAAGGCACCATCGCCTTCGGATACTTCGTAGTCGCAGCCCGCACGACGCAAGCTTTCCATTAAGGCTGCTTCGGCCTTGTCCCAGACTTCGTCCGAACCAATGCGCTTTTCAGGCCGTGTCGCCACTTTGTAAAGAATGTCTTTAAAGCCAAAATCGGCATAGACCTGTTGCAAAAGCTCGGTAAAACGAGCGCATTCTTCTTGGAGCTGGTCTTCAGTACAGAAAACGTGGCCGTCGTCTTGAGTGAAACCACGCACACGCATCATGCCGTGTAGCGCACCGGAGGGCTCATTGCGGTGACACTGACCAAACTCACCATAGCGAATGGGTAACTCGCGGTAGGAATGCAATTTAGAATTGAAAATCTGCACGTGCCCAGGGCAATTCATCGGCTTTAAACCATACAGGCGGTTTTCAGATTCCGTAGTAAAAATATTTTCGGAATAGTTGTCCCAATGGCCGGTCTTTTTCCATAAGGAAAGGTCCAAAATCTGCGGTGCTTTGATTTCTTGGTAACCATTGTCTTGGTAGACCTTGCGCATGTACTGTTCGACCTGCTGCCAGATCGTCCAGCCTTTGGGGTGCCAAAAAATCAAGCCAGGCGCTTCGTCTTGGAAATGGAATAAATCCAGCTCGCGGCCTAAGCGACGGTGATCACGCTTTTCGGCTTCCTCAAGCATATGTAAATAGGCTGCTTGCTCGTCCTTGGTCGCCCAAGCCGTGCCGTAAATGCGCTGCAGCATTTCATTGTTGCTGTCGCCCCGCCAGTACGCGCCCGCTACTTTCATCAATTTGAAGACGCGGATTTTACCTGTGGAAGGCACGTGTGGACCACGGCACAAATCCACGAAATCGCCTTCACGATACAAGCTAATAGGCTGATCACTTGGTATGGCCGCAATAATCTCGGCTTTGTATTCTTCGCCCATATCACGAAACAGCTGTACCGCTTCGTCACGATCCCAAACTTCGCGCGTAACGACCTCGTCTTTGCGCGCCAATTCGGTCATTTTTTTCTCGATGGCTTTGAGGTCTTCAGGCGTAAAGGGGCGTTTGTAGGAAAAATCGTAGTAAAAACCGTTGTCGATTACGGGGCCAATGGTAACCTGCGCCTCGGGGAAGAGCTCTTTGACGGCATAGGCCAGCAAGTGCGCGGTAGAGTGGCGCAATACATCCAGCCCCTCAGGGTCTTTGGCGGTAACAATGGCTAATTGAGCATCACGCTCAATCACAAAACTGGTATCAACCAGCTGAGGCGTGGTCCCATCAAACGTCACCTTTCCGGCCAACGCGGCACGGCCTAAACCCGAACCGATGGAGTTAGCGACATCGCTAACCGAAACAGGGCCCTCAAACTCGCGTTGCGAGCCATCAGGCAAGGTGATCTGAACCATAATTCATCCTGAAAATAAAAAACGCGGCTATCGCGCCGCGTTTGGAGTATTTGGTGTGCAGGGTTAGCTAGCGTACACAATGCGGCTACAGGCAGTTAGGGCCGGGTAGTCGTTCGTGTTCGGGTCATAGCTGTACCTCATGCTTAAATAATTACATAATTAAGTTTACCATCGCTTGCCTTACTGCGCCTAGCCGACTTGTACAAAAAGCCCATCTCATCCTTAGCTTAGACGTCAAATGCACAAAATTGTTGTATTTAGACGAAGCGTTTTGCGTGCAAGAAAAATTTAATTAAGCTACAGGCCGTGCAGGCGGTTGGGCCTGAGAATTTATCTTATCGTTATCTTCTATGATTTCAGCTTTACTCAAGCCTTGGCTTTTTAACGCACGCCGAGATGTGCTATCCGGTCTATTAATTGCTTTGGCCCTTATACCTGAAGCCCTCGCGTTTGCGATCATTGCGGGGGTTGATCCACAGGTTAGCTTATATGCATCGTTCATCATTGCTACGTTGATAGCCATTTTTGGCGGCCGACCGGCGATGATTTCAGCGGCCACGGGCGCCATGGCCTTGGTGATTACGAGTCTTGTGCGCGATCATGGTCTAGAGTACTTGCTGGCTGCGACGATTTTGTGTGGGGTGCTGCAGTTTATAGCGGGGCTGGTGGGCGTGGGGAATTTAATGCGCTTTGTGTCCCGATCTGTCGTCACAGGCTTTGTGAATGCGTTGGCGATTTTGATTTTTTTAGCGCAACTGCCTGAGCTGGTGGGCCATGGCAACACTGTTTATGTCTTGGCAGCAAGCGGCTTAGCGATTATTTATTTGCTACCCAGGTTATTTCGCTCGATCCCCTCGCCATTGGTCACGATCGTCGTTCTAACAGTTGTAAGCTTAAGCCTAGATTTAGACGTACGTACTGTCGGCGATATGGGTACTCTGCCCAGCACCTTACCGCGCTTTTTCTTGCCTGATATTCCTTTTAATCTAGAAACCTTACTCATCATCCTGCCCTACTCGCTCACTTTATGTGTGGTGGGCTTGCTTGAATCCTTAATGACCGCAGCGATCGTGGATGACCTGACCGATACACCTAGCAATAAAAATCGGGAATGCCGCGGTCAAGGTATCGCCAACTTTGTAACTGGATTTTTTGGAGGCATGGCAGGATGCGCCATGATTGGCCAGTCGGTAATGAATGTACGCTCAGGCGGACGGGGTCGTTTATCAACCTTGTGTGCCGGTGTCTTTTTGCTTTTCTTGATTTTGTTCCTAGGGGACTGGGTGCAAAAAATACCCATGGCAGCGCTCGTGGCCGTGATGATCGCTATTTGCATTAGCACTTTTGACTGGCGCTCCATACGGCAACTTTCTGTCATGCCCCTGAGCTCCAATGTGGTCATGCTCGCCACGGTAGCAACCACGGTGATGACGCACAACTTGGCTCAAGGCGTACTGGTCGGCGTGTTGTTATCGGCGTTGTTTTTCACTCACAAAGTGGTGGGTGTGTTGAATGTTTACAACTACCTATCCGAAGATGGTCGTACACGTCACTACCGAGTTCGAGGGCAAATATTTTTTGCTTCTGCTGGCCTTTTTACCGATGCATTTGACCTCAATGAACCCATTAAGCGCATTCATATTGATTTTAGTGAAGCACGTATCTGGGACATTACCGCCATGGAAAGCTTGGGACGAGTCTTAGAAAAGCTGCAAGCCCATCAGCGACAAGTGCGCATAGTAGGCCTCAACCAAGAAAGTTTGAATGAGCTGCATCGCATGCATCCAGAGTTGCACACCCAACTGCTCAAGCTCAGTACGCACTAATTTTAATCAACCTGTAAAGCCGCACTAGGGCTTTTGCGGACTGGCAAACGGGCTAACATTTGTTATGTATAGGTATAACCTAGTTACCCACTTACGCGGACGCTTACCGTTAGCATACCCATACCTATAACGATTGCTCCTCACAGGAAATTTACTATGTTCAAAAAACTATGCGTATTAGGCCTCAGCACTTGTTTACTCGCACCCGCCGCGTGGGCGAACTGGCACGTCGACAACGATGACTCTGAGCTGTATTTCTTGTCGACCAAAGCGACCAACACTGGCGTTACCGGTGTGACGGAACGTTTTAACTTTGATCAAATTTCAGGCACGCTTACCGATCAAGGAAAAATCCGCTTTGAGCTTGATGTGGCGAGCCTTGATACCGATATTGATATTCGTGATGAGCGCATGAAGGAAAAGCTCTTCCTAGGCAAAGAGCACCCAAAAATCGTTTTTGAAGGGGAAGTTGACCCAACCAAGCTTAAAAAACTTGAAACGGGTCACTACAAAGATCTAGATCTAGAGGGCAAACTGACTATCAATGGGCACCATCACCCTATCGAAGCTGATTTGCGTGTTGTGCAGCTGGCCGATGGTAAGCTGGCCGTCCATACTCTTGAGCCGATCTTGATCAAAGCCGAGGATTTCAAGCTTAAAGAAGGCTTAGCCACCCTCCAAGAAATTGCTGGCCTAGCGTTAATTGTGGAGCAGGTTCCTGTGAATTTCTCCCTTATTTTGACACCACAAAAATAGAAGCATACTGAAGCATGCCACATAGCAATAATCCCTATATTGGCTCACTTGGTATGTGCCCCATGCTAGGAGTATGGTAGGAACAGTTACTTAATTTATAGGAGAAGCACAATGCGTCACCGAACAGTTGATCAAGGTTCTTTTGAAATTCGCGACTCTGCTGGACAAACCTACACGGTAATTGAGCGGCTGAATCAAGTGCAGCTGAATGGCGAAGAAACGTGGCGCGATGCGCGGCAATCCTATCAGTTGGTCGATGGCCGTCCAGTCAATAAACTAAAAGATGGTAGCTACGAAGTCATCTTTAATGATCGGCAAACGATTCCTGCTGAATTATGCGACTAATCTATTGTTAAATAGCATATAAGGTCCGGGACAAACGTAGTCGGTGCTATGATTAGCCTCGACTACGTTTTATGCTTGTTGCCTATTATTGGTATCTGCAGTGCAGCACTGCCGTAATGATTAAAGCCTGACTATGCTTGAACCTTCTCTTGTTTTTATTGACGCTCCAGAGGCTAGCCCCTCCCTAGCCGCCGCTCCCACGGATCAAGAGCGCTTACTGACCTCGCTACTCGACGAACTACGTGACAACATTAATCGTAATTTGAATCGCTTGGTCTACAGCCTAACGCAATATGGTCATGCTGAAGGGCCATTGCCAAATACGCAGCGTTTTTCAAATTTTGCTGCGGTAGCTCGTGACGAGCAGCAACGCTTAGTAGAGCTCACTCTAACCTACAACAAACGTTACGATACGCCTGCTGAAGTACTGGCCTTATTGCCAGAGCTCGCGGCACGTCTTACTAACCTGCGTGCTACAAAACTGAGCCATCCGTTACTTAAAAGCTTACCGGCCTTTCACGCTACCGAGTTAAACCTTATCGTCAGCCAGCCCTTAGAGCCGACTGCCCCCGTAGGCCGGATTGAGCCTAGTCATTAGCAACACGAGCGCTGTGTGCTTGCTCTATTTTTCTTTGCGCTGAAACGACGATTCTAATAAAACTGAGTCAAGCAAGCGTTCATTGCCAACGCACTCACCAGCCCCAAATACTACGCCGTTTTAAGCGTCGACTTTGAGCTTGATTTAGTTCGCGCGCTCGTTGTTCGGCGTAGGCTTCCTCGCCAAGCTCATACTGGCCTTCATACAAGCACGCATCGGGATTCCAGCGACATTCTAAACGCTCACCAATGGAGGAAGTGTGCGTGGGCGTGCGTTGATCGGGCGCTGCACAGGCTACGAGTAGACCGCTGCTCAACACCAACAAAGCGCGTTGTGCAAAGATGACACTACTGGTTTTATATCTTGCATGGGTCGGATGATGGCTGGTCATGAGGTCGCTCCGCTAAAATTTTTAGAATGAGTTTGATGTGGATTCAAGTTTGGTGCTGCAGGCGGCAAGTAGTAGCACTGCCAACCAAGCGATTTTTTTGCTCATACCTACCTCATCAATAAAGTATGGGGAAAAAAGGATTAAGAGGCGCTGGATTCGACCTTGACGCCCTGCTCGGCAAACACCTCTTGGGCGACTTTCAATGCCGTAAGCGCACGGGGAAAGCCCACATAAGGAATTAAATGCACAATACAACTCGCAATTTCATCGGGCGTGAGACCAACATTTAAGCCAGTCACCACATGCATACCAATTTGCGGGGTGCCCTGTGCGACCAGTGCAGAAATCGTGGTCAGGACCTTTTGCTTGTTGTCGAGCCCAGGCCGTGCATAAATATCGCCAAACGCGAACTCTACAATGATGCGCTGTAAATCAGGAGCAACCTCCGCATAAGCCTCACCAATATCCATATGCCCGGTGGGCTTGTGTTCGGTCGGTACGGTGAGCTCTTTGAGCTTATCCAGCCCTTTTTGATAACGATCTGTTGACATAACACCCTACAAAAGAAAAACTAACGTAAACGGCCTCGTAATAACGAGGCCGCGGAATATCCTTGAACGCATTTAGGCAGTGACGTGCACCTTGGTGCCAATTGCCCCTGCACTCGCTAGAGGCTGAGGCCCTGTAACAGGCTGAGCACTGATCGCAGAGGCTAATAAGCCCATGATCATATCCTCTTGGCCTTGTAGGACCTTTTGGAGGAGTAGATTGTCTTTTTCTTGGTGCATCATCCAGTTTTTAATGGCTAAGCTGGAATTAACCGTA
>DWUQ01000055.1 GCA_019120675.1 Candidatus Paenalcaligenes intestinipullorum
AGGCTAAATTACGACCACCCCAATTTTGGTTGGGATTGGGGTTCCAGAAGGAATCGATGCTGTCACCTGGACCACCTTGGCCTTCTAAGGTGTCGCGTGAATAAACATCTTCTTTGCCAAACTCCACACCAGCAATAAAGTTATGCTTGACGCTGCCCGTAAAGGCTTCACCAAATAACTCGGTTTGGTTAATCAGAGAGTTGGTCGTGCGGAAACGAGCGCGATCCTTACGAGTGAACTGCAAATCAGCATTTTCTGTGCGGCACGCTACATTCGTTGTGGTGGCCGTACAATTATCAAAACTAGGGCGTGTAAAGAGGTACTCGTTGCGGGTGGTGCCATAACGGGTGGTATTTTGCACACTGAGCTGGTCATTTAAGTCATGCTCTATTTTAGCGGTAGCGGTATCGAAATGGTTTTTACGATAGTCGATGCCTTCGCGGCCGTAAAAGTTTTTGCGATCCGGCTCTAAAGGGGTGACGCGATCGGGGTTCGCTGCATTCTTGAATGGATAGCCCATGTCAGGGGTATCGTTATTTTCAATGTGCGAATAGCTTAGGGTGACGCGTGTGGGTGTGCCCAACCCAAATGCAATGGTTGGCGCAATCCCCCAACGATCGATCTTGACGTCGTCACGGCCCGGTACTTTTCCACCCATGCGCATCAAGTTTAGGCGGAAGGCAGCACTATCGGTAAACACATAATTGCCATCCGCTAACAAGCGGTATTGGTTGTGCGTACCGTAGCCAGCAGACCCTTCAAAAAAGTTCTGTAGTTTTGGCTTTTTGGTCTCTAAGTTCAACGAACCACCGGTACCGCCACGGCCTGTGTAAGCCGAGCTTGGGCCTTTGATAACCTCAACCGCCTCTAGGTTAAAGGTCTCGTGCGAACCACGGGCATAGTCACGTAATCCATCTACAAAAATATCGGTACTGGCCTCATAGCCACGAATAAAAGGACGATCCCCAGTAGGAGTCCCCCCTTCGCCAGAACCTAAGGTAACGCCAGGAGTGCTACGCAACACATCCTGTAAAGAGGTCGCCCCGCGATCTTTGATCAGTTGCTCGGGAATAATATCAACCGTGCGAGGTGTATCTAATAATGGCGCAGTAAATTTCTCGGAAGAAATTTTCTTGGCCTGATACCCATCGAACTGTTCTGCGCCTTGCACAGAAATAGAAGGCAGCTCTACCGCTTGGTCTTGAGCGACCGCTAGTGTCGGTAATGCTAAAGCGCCACCTATAGCTGCATACAACATACCTTGACTAAAGGCTTGCGTTACCGGTTGACGATGTTGTGACATCTAAATTCTCCAAATTTCCCGTTCTTCTGGTTCAGTTGCAGCAACATGCTTGCTTTTTCTGTAATTGCACGCTTACGAGGCACCATCCTCGTAAACGCAGCACCGAATAGTAATCATTCTTATTAACAAACACAAACACAATAACCAAAAACTGAAACATTTTCCCCACACTCAAAATAAAGCAACATAAAGAAATGATCTTTGCCTAAATAAGTTCCGTGCACAAAAAAAGCCCGCCTTCTGTAAAGAAAGCGGGCTTTTTACGAAGCGGCTTAAAGGGGCTTACGCTTTCAACAGCAAGCTATTTAAGCGCTTTACAAAGGCAGCTGGGTCCGTCAAGGCGGCGCCTTCGGCCAACAAGGCTTGATCCAACAACAGGGCTGCCCAGTCGTCAAACTGCACGTCTTCCTTCTCCAAGCGAGCCACAAAAGCGTGCTCAGGATTGATTTCCAAAATGGGCTTCACGCTGGGCACCTCTTGGCCGGCAGCTTGCAGCATACGGATCAAGTGGGGGCTAAGCTCGTTTTCATCGACCACCACACACGCTGGTGAATCCACCAAACGTGTGGTGACGCGTACTTCCTTGACTTTTTCACCCAAAGAAGTCTGCAAACGCTCGACCAAGGGTTTTAGGTTTTCCGCGACTTCGGCTTGATGCTTCTTCTCGTCTTCGTCCTCAAGATCGGCCAAATCGAGGCCACCCTTGGCCACCGACACTAAGGATTTACCATCAAACTCGGTCAAGTACGCCATCATCCACTCATCGACGCGCTCCGACAGCAAGAGCACTTCGATGCCTTTTTTGCGGAAGACTTCTAAGTGAGGGCTGTTGACGGCCGCTTGGTAGGTGTCCGCGGTGAGGTAGTAGATCTTGTCTTGGCCTTCTTTGGCGCGGCTAAGGTAGTCGGCCAAGGAGACATTTTGCACGGGGCTGTCGTTATGCGTGGACGCAAAGCGCAGCAGGCCAGCGATTTTCTCTTTGTTGACAGCGTCTTCGCCAGTACCTTCTTTAAGAACCTGACCAAAGCACTCCCAGAACTGAGCGTAGTCGTCTTTGCGGTTTTCGGCTAAGTCTTCGAGTAAATTGAGGATACGGCGCGTGTTGCCTTCGCGAATGGTGCGTACATCACGGCTTTCCTGCAGGATCTCACGCGATACGTTCAGTGGTAGATCGGCTGAGTCCACAATCCCGCGTACAAAACGCAAGTAATTGGGCAGCAACTGCTCGGCGTCGTCCATGATAAAGACGCGTTTCACATAGAGCTTCACCCCATGCTTAGCATCGCGATCCCACAAATCAAAGGGAGGACGCTTGGGGATGTACAGCAGCTGCGTGTACTCGCTGCGGCCTTCGACACGGTTGTGGGTCCACGCAAGGGGATTCTCGAAGTCGTGCGCCACATGCTTATAGAACTCTTGATATTGTTCCTCGGTGATGTCCGAGCGCGAGCGTGTCCACAAGGCGTTGGCTTGGTTGACGTTTTCCCAATCGCTCTGCTTGACTTGCTTGGATTGCTCCTCGTCCCATTCCTCTTTGATCATCTGGACGGGCAAGGAGATGTGGTCAGAATAACGGCGCAACACTGCGCGCAAACGCCAGCCATCCAAGAACTCGGCAGCGTCTTCACGTAGATATAAGGTGACAGAGGTGCCGCGGTCAGCCTTTTCGGCAGGGCTAATGGTGAACTCGCCATCGCCCGTGGACTCCCACAGTACGCCTTCGGTTTCGGCATCGCCCGCACGGCGCGTCAGCACCGACACTTTTTCCGCCACGATAAAAGACGAGTAAAAACCCACACCAAACTGACCAATCAGTTGGGCGTCTTTTTGCTTGTCACCAGTGAGCTGAGAAAAAAACTCTTTGGTGCCCGAACGCGCAATCGTACCAAGGTTGGCGATCACCTCGTCGCGGTTCATGCCAATGCCGTTATCAGAAATGGTGATGGTGTTTTGATCCGTATCGTATTCCACCCGAATCCGTAGCTCTGGGTCGCCTTCGAGCAGCTCGGGGTGATCAATGGCCTCAAAGCGCAGCTTGTCGCAAGCATCGGAAGCGTTAGACACCAGCTCACGCAAGAAAATTTCTTTGTTGCTGTAGAGCGAGTGAATCATCAGCTGCAGCAACTGTTTGACTTCAGTTTGAAAGCCGCGGGTTTCCGCGCCTTGTACGGGTGTTTCGGACTGACTCATAGTAGTAATTCGATCTGTGGATAAACAATCAACAACGGGACGAGGCCCGACTCAATGCTTATACAAATCGGGGCAATGTTGAGTAATTCAAGAGCCTGCATAGCCCAAAACCAAACGCAGTGAATTTTGTCATAATAAAGCCATGAAACAACTGATTGAAACCCCCACCCAACGCCCCATTCGTATTTGGACCGACAACATCAGCGCTGACGCGCTGGAGCAGCTGCGCAATTTAGCGAGCATGCCCTTTGTCGACCCCCATGGGGTGGTAGCCATGCCCGATGTGCACGTTGGCATTGGGGCGACCGTGGGCAGTGTGATCGCTACCGATCGCGCCATCATCCCCGCTGCAGTAGGTGTGGACATTGGTTGCGGGATCAATGCCGTTAAGCTCTCGCTGCACGCTGACGACCTACCGGATAATTTACGCCCGCTACGCTTACAAATCGAAGCGGCCATCCCGCTTGGGCCCGGCGGTGCGCACAAGGCCAAGCACATGCCTGCCCTCGACAACGCGCTACGAGATCGGTTGCGCACCATTCAAGCCAAACACCCCAAGCTGAACCACAAATACGTGCAGCATCAACTCGGCACACTCGGGTCGGGCAATCACTTTATTGAAGTCTGCCTCGATGAAAAGGACGACGTGTGGGTCATGCTGCACTCGGGCTCACGCGGTGTGGGCAACTTGATCGGGCGGTACTTTATTGAGCGTGCCAAACGCAAAATGGAGGATCACGGACACACCCTACCCGACAAGAACCTCGCTTACCTTGAAGACGGCAGCGACGATTTTGCGGACTATGTGGAAGCGGTGCAATGGGCGCAAGACTACGCCTTTGAAAACCGTCGCCTCATGATGGATCGTACCCTTGCGGCCATGCGACGCACGCTTACCACCCCCTTTAACGTAATGGATGAAGCCATTAACTGTCACCACAACTACGTTGAGCAAGAAGAACATTTTGGCCGCCAACTGTGGGTCACCCGCAAAGGAGCAATTCGTGCCTACGAAGGCGAATTAGGCGTCATCCCCGGCAGTATGGGTCAACGCAGCTACATTGTGCGCGGCAAAGGCTCGCTGGACGCCTATTGCTCCTGTGCCCACGGTGCGGGTCGAGAATACAGCCGTACCGAAGCCCGCAAACGCTTTGATATTGAAGACCTGATGGCACAAACCGAAGGGGTCGAGTGCCGCAAAGATGCGGCCGTGCTTGACGAGCTACCCAGTGCGTACAAAGATATTGATGAAGTGATGGCCAATCAAGAGGACTTGGTGGAGGTGGTGCATACTTTGAAGCAAGTGCTGTGCGTGAAGGGGGCGTAAGCGTTGGGTCAAAGCCTACTCGTCATCTTGAGCCCTAAAAAGTGAAGTTTCAGCCAAAAGATACAAAAAAAGTTTGCATCGTTAAATTTCTGTGTATAATTGCACTCTTCACTGCCTGTGTTGGGAAACAAACCAGCACTGCGCTTGCCCGGGTGGTGGAATTGGTAGACGCGTCGGACTCAAAATCCGATCCCGAGAGGGGTGCCGGTTCGATTCCGGCCCCGGGCACCATGAATACAAAAAACAGACCGCAAAAGCGGTCTTTTTTTTCGTCTCTCAATCCTTAAAGCTAATACTCATGCGGCACATCGTCGCTACGGGATATTGGTGGCGATAGTCATTAATGAAACGGTACTTCACTCGGTTTCTCTCGCAAAGTACTGCGCGGCCTTTTTTAATATCTCACGCTCCTCCTCGACGCGACGAAGCTGAGCACGCAAACGCAATATCTCGCTCTTGGCCTCCAGGAGTTCGCTAGCTTGTTGCTCCGATTTATCTGGCGAAACGGCCTTGACCCATTTGTACAGACTATGGGCTGATACACCGACTCGGGCGGCAACTTCGGCTACCGAGTAACCGCGTTCGGTAACCTGCCTAACGGCTTCTTGTTTAAATTCTGCAGTAAAACGTTGAGAACTCATGGTCATCCTCCATGGACATCCCTCCTATGCTCAAATCATAAGCTGGAAGTGATCATAAAGGGCTGGGCAGCCCATACCTTTTCTGAGGGGATTACCCAATAAGACAGCATTACTCCATAAATTAAGTCGTACTCTCGCTCTTTAGTTTTACCAATCTACTTAATAAAAAAACACAATGTGAAAAAAAGAAGCAATATATTTATACTATAAACATTGAGTTACTCATTCATGCAGCAGACCCGACCTCAAGGAGACTACTATGTCCAAATGTCCTTTTTCACACCTTACCACCTCCGGTGGAGCCCCTGTTGTTAGCAATCAAGACAGTCTCACCGCCGGTCCTCGTGGCCCAATTTTGTCACAGGATCTCTGGCTCAATGAAAAGCTAGCAAATTTCGTGCGCGAAGTCATTCCTGAGCGTCGGATGCACGCCAAAGGTTCAGGTGCTTTTGGAACCTTTACTGTCACTCACGATATTACAGCTTATACTCGCGCTAAAATTTTCAGTAAAGTAGGTAAACAAACACCGATGTTCGCACGTTTTTCTACCGTAGCCGGCGAACGCGGTGCAGCTGATGCTGAACGCGATATTCGTGGTTTTGCCTTAAAGTTCTATACAGAAGAAGGTAACTGGGACTTAGTAGGTAATAACACCCCTGTGTTCTTTATGCGCGACCCCTTACAGTTCCCTGATTTGAACAAAGCAGTAAAGCGCGATCCACGCACTAATATGCGCTCCGCTACCAACAACTGGGATTTCTGGACTCTACTGCCTGAAGCGCTACACCAAGTGACCATTGTCATGAGCGATCGTGGGATTCCCGCTTCATACCGCCATATGCATGGCTTTGGGTCACATACCTACAGCTTCATCAACGACAAAAATGAGCGTTTCTGGGTCAAGTTCCACTTCCGCACGCAGCAAGGCATCAAAAATCTAACCGATGCGGAAGCTGCTGCCATTGTGGCCCAAGACCGCGAAAGCTCTCAACGTGACTTGTACGAAAGCATAGAAAAAGGCGACTTCCCTAAATGGACACTATTTGTACAAATCATGCCTGAGCAAGAAGCAAATACCGTGCCTTACCACCCTTTCGACCTGACAAAAGTGTGGCCCAAGGGTGACTACCCTCTCATTGAAGTCGGGGAGTTTGAGTTAAACCGCAACCCTGACAACTACTATGCACAAGTCGAACAAGCTGCTTTTGCGCCTAATAATCTAGTGCCCGGTATTAGTTTTTCTCCGGACCGCATGTTGCAGGCACGCTTGTTCAACTATGCTGACGCGCAGCGTTACCGTTTGGGTGTGAACCATAACCTAATCCCTGTAAACCAGCCTAAATGCCCTGTCATGAACAACCACCGCGATGGTCAGATGCGCGTTGATGACAACTTCGGCAGCCTACCTCATTACGAACCCAATAGTTTTGGTCAATGGCAGCAACAACCTCAATATGCCGAGCCACCTCTAGCTCTAAACGGTGCCGCCGACCGTTGGGATTTCCGCCAAGATGACGATGATTACTTTAGTCAACCACGCGCGTTGTTCAACCTCATGAATGAGGAGCAGAAACAAGCCTTGTTCAATAACACCGCAGCAGCTATGGGCGACGCCTTAGACTTCATCAAACACCGTCACATCCGTAACTGTTATAAGTGTGACCCAGCTTACGGTGAAGGTGTGGCCAAAGCCTTAGGCATGACGGTAGCAGATGCTTTAGCAGCCCGCGATAGTGACCCTGCTTTAGGCCAACCTGGCGTGCTCTAACGCATCTCACAACAAAAAGGCCACTGTAAAACAGTGGCCTTTTTTATGATTAGGACTTCGTTTTTTTAGCTGCTTTAAGAGGGGTTTTAGCTGAGTGCTTGCGCGTACCTTTAGAGGGGGTGCGCTTTACCACTGGCGTACTCGTTCGGCATCGCTGGAAACCAGCGCCAGCGTCATCAGCCCACGTACACGCAATGCAGAAAATGCTGACAACACCTGCTGAGGCGCAGTGTCTCATTTCGCGCCATTGTGCACCGCGCTCTAGCCTTCAACTCTTTTCTTTGAGATATATAGCCGCTAGATAGCTCTAACACTCTCCCCCTCCGTCCTCCCCTCATTCAGTGCTATGCTTAGGCCACTGCGTTCCTGCACGGCTCAGTGTGCAGCAGACCATCTATATACTTATGGAGCAAGCCTTAGCAATGAATATTGTCGTTTTAGAGCGTCTGGGTCTTAGCAAGTCAGAGTTTGACGCCCTTTCCAAACCCTTAGTTGACCAAGGGCATGACGTCGTAGTCTACGACGATGGCAAATTTGATGATGACACGCTCAAGCAAAGAATAAAAACAGCGGACGTCTTAGTGATTGCCAACACCCCTTTAAGCGGTGACGTCATCGACGCCGCGGACCACCTCAAATACATTGCGGTTGCCTTTACCGGCTACAACCACATTGATTTAGACAAATGCAAAGAAAAAGGCATTAAGGTGTCAAATGCGGCGGGCTACAGCACCCATTCTGTTGCTGAGCTGACCTTTGGCCTGATTATTAGCGTGTTACGCAGTATGGTGCCGTTAGAAAAAATCGTCCGCGAAGGGGGCACCAAAGCAGGCTATCGACAGTCTGACTTACGCGGCAAAACCTTAGGCTTAGTGGGCACAGGCGACATCGGCAGTGCGGTGGCCGAGATCGCGTTAGCCTTTGGCTGCAAGGTGATTGCCTACAATCGCAGTGAAAAGCCCGCATTGATTCGCCAAGGAGTGGTCTACAAATCCTTGGACGACGTCCTCAAAGAAAGCGATATCGTCAGCCTGCATGTACCGTTGACCGACGAGACTAAGGGTTTGATTAATGCAGATAAGCTGGCCTTAATGAAGGACAGTGCTGTACTCATTAACACCGCCATTGGCCCGATTGTGGATCACGATGCTTTAGCGGCTGCCCTACGTGAGGGTACGATTGCTGGTGCCGGCTTGGATCGAGTGGATATGGAGCCGCCTATCCCTGCCGATTACCCTATCCTCGACGCTCCTAATGTGGTGATCTTGCCGCACGTTGGCTTTGCTACAGACGAAGCCATGGTGCGTCGCGCTAACATCACCTTCGGCAATATTCTGAAGTGGGAAAACGGGGTGCAGGAAAACGTCGTCCTGTAAAGATCTAGCACACCCTTATGGTTTATAAGCGCCCCGTCCAAGCTCGAACGAGGCGCTTATAGCCAGGCAAACAAAAACGCTAGCCTATTAGCTGTGAGGGCCACTTAAACCATGCAAGATAAAGGTGAGTGCGCGTTTGGAGAGCTCGACGCGCTCATCGCGGGTTTTGCCCCGCGAGCTGGCTCCCAACATATTGGTCAGCAGCACCACATCCTCGACCCGCAGATCAGCGCGGCAGCGCCTGCTGTCAATGGCGTGTCGGATGAGAGGGTCGAGCATGGTTTGCAAGCGCTCTTGGGCTTCGTGTAAAACAGGACTATTGCGATCCGTAGCCCGCCAATAATCGGCCACGGGCGCGGAGTCCACAATCATAGCGCTCATGGCGGCTAACAACTTAAAAAATGCGTCCTCTTCGCCTTGCAAGGCTTCGATCATGGCCTCCAGCTTGCTAAACGCACGCTCTAACAAGGCCATCATTAACGCTTCACGGTCAGGAAAATTACGATATAAGGTGGCGCGACTGACCCCCGCTTCGGTGGTGACCAATTCTAAGGCCACATGCACGCCATGCTCAGAAAAAACCTTATCCGCTGCATCCAAAAGCTGCTGACGATGCAGATTGGCATCCGCTCGTTTATGCGTAGGCTCTGTCATAACCATCCCCTGTATTTATCTTGATTATTAACACATGTTAAATGTACGCTAGCGTACGAATATAGGCTAGTACTGCGCTCTAAACGAACAAGTAAGAAAATGCCGTAAATTGTTACTAACCCTATAATTTTGGCATTAAACGCAGCAGTAGAAGCCGCCCGTGCGGGCGAGCAAGGACGCGGTTTTGCTGTGGTGGCCAGCAAGTGAGTGACGCCGGCGAAACCATGCGTCAACTGCTGCAAGCGGTGGATGCCGTGACCGTCATTATGAAAAAGATTGCCTCCGCCCCCGAAGAGCAATAGAGTGGCATTGAGCAGGTGAACTTAGCCATTTCGCAGATCGATACGGTCACCCAGCAAAATGCTGGCTTGGTCGAACAGAGCGCTGAATCCGTGCAGACCTTGCAAAGAGAGGTACGACGTTTAGCAGATGCTGTCCAGATATTCCAACTGGATAACAACATTTCCATTGGGTCATCACACACCACACCAGCACTGGAGAATCGTCCAGTACCCAAACTGAGCCAACACTAAAAAAACGTTGTTTTTGCGTACTCAGCTGGCCTCCTACAGGAGGCCGTTTTGTATTGTAGACTTAGCAGGTAAACTAAACCCATACGTGGCATCAGACTGGACCATTTTATACGGGGCAAGGAGCAGGTAAATGAATCGTTATGATTATTTATTAAACCTACGCAATGCATCAACCGCGCTATTAAAAAAAGAAATTTCCGCGGTTGAGCTGGTGAAGCTTAGCCTTGAACGCATTCATGCGCAGCAGTCCAGTAATGTGTTTATTACCGTTAATGCCGAACAAGCTTTGCGCGAGGCACAGGCCTACGATGCCCTCCCCCCAGGTGAAAAACAGCATCTACCTTTAGGGGGCATTCCGATTGCCATCAAAGACAACATCCACGTCAAAGGGCTGCCTTGCACCTTGGGCACCCCCGCTTTGCAAGATTTCCGCCCCATCCACAATGCTTATGTGGTGCGAGCGCTCAAGGACGCGGGGGCCATTATTATTGGCAAAACGCATTTGCACGAATTAGCGCTTGGGGTAACTGGCTATAACCCCAATTATTGCCAAGAGGAACACATTGGTACGCGCAACGCGCACAACAGCGCGTATATTGCTGGAGGCTCCTCATCGGGTAGTGCGGTTGCGGTCGCGAGTATGCACGTACCCTTTAGTTTAGGCACGGACTCCGCTGGCTCCACTCGTATTCCTGCTGCGTTAAATGGCTGTGTGGGCTACCGGCCCAGCCTTGGACGCTACTCCACTGAGGGGGT
>DWUQ01000056.1 GCA_019120675.1 Candidatus Paenalcaligenes intestinipullorum
TCAGTAAAGTTGAGCGCCTGTTGGATGGCGTCATCGAGTGTGTGCTGTTGAGCCAACAAGGCGGCAATCGCGCACGCTAAGGTGCCCTCTACGTCTTGGAGCCGGGGCGCACGCTTAGGAATGGGCCAGCGTTGCACGTCCTGCTCGGCCGTATGATATTCATATACTGCGGCTTGGCCATCTGAAGCGGGTGTGGCACAGACCACGGCCGCAGCCCCCGCAGCCAGTAGAGCCCGCACAGCCGTCGGCGCATCGGGTAAGTATTCTGCTTCTTGCCATTGCTCCAGTACCGTACGGCTCGTGACCACCACAGTGGCTTGTGGGATCACTAATTGGCAAAGTGCTGCCACGCTTTCATCCAAAGCAATCTCGCTTTCAAAGCAGCGCTCATCTGGTAAAGCGGGCAAGTGCAAGACTAAGGGTACATGATGATAGTCCGTGGCTAATTGAGTCAACACGCTTGCGCAATCTGCGGTATAAATAGGCCCAGCTTTAATGGCTTGGATGGCAATGTCTTCCAGCAGGCAACGCGCTTGATCATGGATAATCTCAGCGTCCACCACGTGTATGGTTTCCACATCAAGCGTATCTTGGCTGTGCAAAGCGGTCACCACACTTAAGGCATGACAGCCCAAATGGGCGCAACTAATACTATCGGCGAGCAGGAAGGTCGCTCCAGTGGGATCCAGTGGTTCCATCAATAAAACGCGAGCGGGCGTGTGGGCGCTATAATCAACCATTCTGTAGTCGTAAGAAATAGAGCTCGAATTTATACCCGAGCAAGCAAAGGTTTAGTAACATAAACGCCATTTTAAAGGATTGCCCGTTAAGGTGTATCCGTAGTTTTTTTGAAGAGTAGTAAATTATGCGTACTTGGATGTGTTTAATCTGTGGTTGGATCTATGACGAAGAAGCCGGCTTACCCGAAGAGGGTATTGCACCCGGCACACTTTGGGAAGACGTGCCCCCTAACTGGGTTTGCCCAGAATGTGGTGCACGCAAGGAAGATTTCGAACTCATTGAAGTCTGAGGCCCTACGCCAAAGTTCCCTTTGGCCCAACTGGAGCAGGCGATGAATACAGAAAAAATCGATGTACCTTCTACACCCCCACCGATAGATTTTTCCAAGCAATTTTTGGTCGCTATGCCCGGTATGGTGAGTGGTAGTTTGGCCGACACCGTGATCTATGTGTGTGAGCACAACGAAGACGGCGCATTAGGTGTGGTCATCAATCGTCCAACCGACTTATCCGTAGCGGAGTTGCTGGAACGCGTTGAGCTGCCCCTTGCCGAAGGCGTGCCTGCGCCCGAGACGCCCGTGTACTTTGGTGGGCCAGTGCAAACTGATCGTGGCTTTGTGCTGCATTCGCCTGCGGGGCATTATAGTTCGAGCATACGGCTAGGGGATTTGGCGCTGACTACATCGCGAGACGTCCTCCAAGAGGTTTCGGCGGGTAATGGCCCAGCTCGCATCTTTGTAACGCTTGGCTATGCAGGCTGGGGTGCGGGCCAGCTCGAAGAGGAAATGGCACAAAACGCTTGGTTGCACGTCGATGCCAAGGCGGACTTAATCTTTGGCGTGCCGCCTGGCGAACGCTATCAAGCCGCATTGTCCGAGCTGGGTATCCAAAACCCCGCGATGCTGAGTTCCGATGCTGGCCATGCCTGAGCACACGTTGTTGGCCTTTGATTATGGCCTCAAAAAAATCGGTGTCGCGATTGGCAATACCCTACTGGCTCAGGCGCGGCCACTCACGATTTTAAAACCCATTACTCGTGAGCAGCGTTTTGCCGCCATCGAAGCGTTGCTTGCGCAATGGCAACCCGATGCGGTGGTGGTGGGCTTACCCCTTACCTTAGATGGAGCCGAGCAGTATGCATCCTTACGCTGTAGGCGCTTTGCCAATCAGCTTGCTGGGCGCTATGGGCTAACGGTGCATTTGGTCAATGAAAGCGGCTCTAGCCTAGAGGCGCAGCAATTACTGGGTACGCACGAAGACGATGATGCAATGGCGGCTGCGGTCATCCTGCAGCGTTGGTTCGATCAACAGTTGGCGTAGTCGTGGTTCGATTTAAATGAAGCTGTTACGGTTTATTTGGCGGTTGGTGTGGGTGGTGCTGTGGTTAATCCTCGGGTTGGCCTGCATTGGACTCGTCTTTCCTGTGCTGCCCGCCGTCCGGCGTACTCAGATTATCCATTATTGGTCGCGTGGGCTCGTTCGTCTTTGTGGGGTACGGGTACGCGTCCAAGGGCAGCCGATACGTACTGGGCCCATCCTGTATGTGGCCAATCATATTTCTTGGCTGGATATTTTTGTCCTTAATAGTGTGCGCGCAACCGGCTTTGTCGCCAAACAAGACATCCGTGAATGGCCGATCTTAGGATGGCTCGTA
Organism: Candidatus Paenalcaligenes intestinipullorum; assembly: GCA_019120675.1. Lineage (GTDB taxonomy): Bacteria > Pseudomonadota > Gammaproteobacteria > Burkholderiales > Burkholderiaceae_B > Paenalcaligenes > Paenalcaligenes intestinipullorum. Next base: position 2,395 of record DWUQ01000056.1, read on the forward strand.
GCGGGTGCCGGTACGGTGTTTATCGACCGCACCCAGCGCCATGCCATCAAAGGCGTGAGCCTACAAATGCAGCAGCGTTTTGCGCGCAACGAAGCGGTGGGTGTGTTTCCTGAAGGCACCACCTCAGAAGGGCTAGACGTTTCAGCTTTTCATGCGAGTCTTTTTGAGCCTGCCATACGTGTAAATGTGGGCGTACAGCCGATTGCGTTACGCTTTTACGAGCAGCGTCAGCGCTCAACACGCTTAGCCTTTGTGGGTGAGCAAAGCTTAGTTGAAAATTTATGGTTGTTGCTGTCTGCCACGCACGTCAGCGTAGCAATTGATTTTTTAGGGCCTCTGTCCGCACAGACGTGTCAAAGCCTTGGGCGCGCTGAAGTGGCTCAGCAAACGCGACAACGTATTCGTGAGTGTGTGACTGCACCAGACCGTTAACGGTCTATATTTAAGACCCAGCGCTACTACCGGTGGGTGAGGGTGGGCTCACGGCCGTCTAGGCTGGGTACTTGTACCACGGTACGGTCATGCAAGCGCATGGCGGTTAGCGTGCCACCCCAGAGGCAGCCCGTATCTAAGCAAATGGCGTTAGGGCTTTGGTATAAGCCTAATGTGGACCAGTGACCAAACACCACCGGTTCGGACAAGACGCGGGGAAAGTCAAACCAAGCCAGCTCACCATCCTGGTCGGTTGGTGCGTACTTGTACTCAAAATTCAAACGCCCATCTCGATAACGGGTACGCATACGCGTAAGAACATTTAATATTGCTCGTAGCCGAGGGATGCCCGTTAGGTTAGGGTCCCAGTAATCGGGTTCATTACCAAATAAGCTGGCGATATGCTGGTGCCAATCTTCTGCTTGCAGGATCTGCTCGACCTCGTGCGCGTAATGCAAACTATCGGCTAGTGACCAAGAGGGCTCGATGCCAGCATGCACAATCACATACCCCTCACGCTCCACTAATAAAGGGCGGTGACGTAGCCATTCAATCAAAGTGGGCCCATCGTCGGCCTTTAAGATAGGGTCTAGGGTGTCCAAACGGTTAGGCTTGCGTGTCCCTGCGGCACGGCCTAAAAAATGGATATCGTGATTACCTAATACGACGGTTGCGCGTGCTCCCAACTCATACGCCAAGCGCAAACAAGCCAAGGAGTCTGGGCCACGGTTGATTAAATCGCCGGCAAAGCAAAAATGGGCGTGGTGATCCGCTTGAATCGTAGGGTGAGACAGCAACTGCTGTAAGCTGCGATAACAGCCTTGGACATCACCAATCACCCAGGTAGCGGCTTGGTTCATGTGAGCGCTCCGATCGTGGACGGGCGACGACGGAACTGACGTTCAATAGTGATTAAAGCAATTAAAGCGAGCGCCAACGCAATACAATTTGGCCCTAAAGCCGTTAACCAAGGTGGCCATTTACTCAGGGTACCAATATTGAGCGCCATTTGGTTGGCCATAAAAAAGCCCACGCCCAATAAAATGCCCACAAAAACCTTTGAGCCGACGCCTCCGCGACGGGTTTGCAAAAAACTAATGGGTGCCGCGATGGTGATCATCACCAATAAACTAAAGGGGTAAGCGAACTTACGCCATAAGGCCACCATTTGTCGGTCGTTTTGTAGTTGGTTCGCATCTAAATACTGGATGTAGTCCCAAAGGTCAGGGATCGCCATGCGTTCAGGCGTCACAATGCGTGCCGTTAAACGATGCGAGGTTAATGAGGTGGCAATATCCACTTCTGGCAGTACGTTACGCGTGACCAAAGGCTCAGCGGGCGCTTGGGCATTCGCTAAGGCGGCCTCGGCATGTGGCTGTATAGTCATGACCACCACGTCCTGCAAGGTCAGTCCATCCGCATGAAACTTGCCCAAGGGAGCACGTAAGCGCCGCTCTAATTGCCGTTGCTTATTCAGCTCTAATACCGTAACTTGCTGCACCTGGCCGCCTGTTTGCACTGTGTGGATGTTGATAATCCGTGTGCCGTCGTTGGGGGTGTTTTCTTTGAACCAATACCCGCTGCTTAAGCGTCCGCCACCAGCACGACCAAGCAGCTCAAGGCGAGCTTCGTTGTGGCGCAGCTCTGCCATAGGCGTCAAATGCTCAGACAACACAAAGGCGCCGACCATCAAAGGCACCGTGCTCATCCACAGCATAGCGAGCAACTGTAAGCCGCTGACGCCCGAGACGCGTAAGATGACCAGCTCGTTGCGTTGAGCCAAACCTGCCAAGCCCAAAACAGCGCCCACCAACAACCCAATCGGCAGCAAATCATACAAACGTGTTGGCAGTTCCAGCAGCTCTAGATAAAAAAGATTCCAGATGCTCAGCCCATCGCCCAGACGATCCAACTCATCAATCAAGGCAAAGAAGCTAAACAGCCCCAGCAGCGCGATGAGGACCAGTGCTGTGTTGCGATAAATTTCAGAGGCGAGGTAGCGGCGAGCGATGCGCATGGAAAAAAGCCGAGCAGGAGCAATAAAGGCTAAAGCTTATCAAAGAAACCCCCTCAACGCCTAGGGAATCGCAACGTGATGCAAGCGTCTCTGGATACTAGCCGTACGTGAGTTTAAATACGAGGTACTGCGGTTTTTGTCATAAAAGCGAGGATTGGGCAGCATCGCCGCTAACCGAGCCGCTTGATGGTTGGTAAGCTGCTTGGCACTGACACGGAAATAATGCCGAGCCGCCGCTTCCGCTCCAAATGTGGCCTGACCCCATTGGGCCACATTTAAATACATCTCCAAAATACGTTCTTTGCTTAATAGGGCTTCCAACATATAAGTGAGGATGAGCTCTTGTCCTTTGCGCCAATAGCTGCGTTCAGAAGATAAAAACAGGTTTTTCGCGAGCTGTTGGCTAATGGTTGAGCCGCCTCGGCGTTTGTCGGAACCTAAAGACGCTTGCTTGCGGTTGTAATCCGCCGCCGCGCGAATCGCGTCCCATTCTACGCCTGGGTGGGTCATAAAATTTGCGTCTTCAGAGGTGATGACCGCGCGTTTTAACGCGGCGCTGATGTCGGCATAGGGTACCCATTGGTGCGTAATCGCCGCCGCAGGGTTGTCACGGCGCAGCTCACTGATCGTATGCCTCATAAACGCGCTGGCACGCGGGTTATGGCTTTTGTACCACGCGATCAGTACTAAAAAATGCAGCTGATACAGCAGAAATCCCCCCACCACTACAAGCAACAGCTTACGCACCCACTTACGGGAGCGAGGCTTGACTGCGGCGTCCTCGTTATCCGGCACGGCATAAGTACGGGCATCGTCAAGACTGGGTAATGCGTTTGGGTCGTGGTTTGGCATGGCTGTTAGACGTTGGCTTGCAGCTCTGTCCGCAATTGTGCTAATACCGGAGCCGTATCGGGACGCAGACCATGCCAAATTTCAAAACTAATTGCAGCTTGACCTACTAGCATCCCTAAGCCATCGGCTTGAGTGCTGGCGCCTGCTTGCTGCGCACTCTGCATAAAGGGGGTGGCTTGGGCACCATACACCATATCGTAAGCCAAGCTTTGTGGGGCAAAGTGCAATGGACCTGTGGCGGGAGCGGCGTCCGACAAGCCACTGGAGGTGGCATTAATCACCACATCCCACTCCCCCTCGGTATCAGTCAGAGCGCCTGTTTCTATGCGCGTCGTAGTGGGTAGGAACGGGGCGAGCTCGGACGCGAGCTTGTGCGCCCGTTCAGGACGGCGATTAACGACTTTAAGGCGTGCTGCTCCCGCCTCTAACAGGGGTAACACACAGCCACGTGCTGCGCCCCCCGCGCCGAGCATGAGGATTCTTAACCCCTGTGGAGTAAAGCCCAGTCGCATTAGATCCGTCACCAAACCTGGGCCATCGCTATTACAGCCATGCAACTGTCCGTTTTCTATCCACAGGGTGTTTACCGCCGCGGCGCTTTGAGCGCGTGCGGAGAGATGGCCTTTGGCGAGTTCGTAGGCTATTTCCTTAAACGGCACTGTAATATTCAGCCCACGCCCACCCTCAGCAAAAAACTGCTGAACAGTCTGGGGAAAGTTACCCACAGGGGCTAAGATACGATCGTACTCTAAGGCAAGGCCACACGCTTGCGCAAAAGCATGATGGATAAACGGGGAACGGCTATGAGCAATCGGATTGCCTACTACCGCACAACGAATGAAGTCAGTCATAACCGTATGCCTCATGAAGCAGAGCTGGAAACGGAAAAATCAGCCGGTTCAGGATCGGCCTGCTGCTCGGTCAGCGTTTCGGTGTCATCTTGGGCACTGGCTTCGGCGATGACCTCGGCACCTTCAGCTAAGGAGCCCGCATCGCTGTCGGCTGTCGGATCTGCGTCGCACACTTCCAGCAGGCGGCAATCCACCTCTAGGGTTAACTCATCGATACCCATGATTTCCAAATGCACCCGCTGGTCTCGGGGTAGCTCGCCCATGCCACCGACGCGAACTACGAGAGGGCAGTCCTCAAAGCGTACTAAATCATCACGAATAACACGCGCATAAAGGCGCTGAATGCCGTGCTGTTGGAGCCAGCGTAAGCACCAGTACCGCTCAATCGTATGCTGGAAATCCCCCCAGGCGGTGTATTGCGCTTCAAAGGCACTAATGATGGCGTAAAGGTCTGCGTCTTTGGGCTTAAACGGGGCGACCAGACGGGCCGATACCCCATGCTGGGCGGCGGCAATGAGCTGCCATTGGTTGACTAAGTCTACATAACGACGTAGTGGTGATGTCGACCAAGCGTATTGGGGCACACCAATGCTGTCATGCGGGGCAGGGTGGGTGCTCATACGTGTGCGCATGGCCTGTTGGCTGCGATAAATTCCTGGCAATCCCTGTTCGGCCAACCAGCCGCCCCAAAGGTTATTGGCCAAAATCATAAATTCAGCCGTAAGCAACCCTAACGGTGCGTTACGCACCCGAGGTATTAACTGCACGATGCTGTTGGGATCATCCGGCGCGCCCTCCAACTCAAAGCTGTATTCCACACGATTGTTGTGTTCAGGCTTGCCCCGTACCGCTTCGCGCTGAGCCGATAACTGACGTGAAAAACGCCACAATGGCCTGAGCCATTCCCCATGAGGCAAATTGTGGTCCTCGTTCTCTAAGGCCGCTAACGTTACGAGCGGCTCAAGCTCGCTTTGGATCAGGTTGGCGGTGACGGTGAGCCGCTCTAACCGCGTTTCGTAATGCAGGATGTCGCCTGTCTCGCGATCGGCCTCAACATACAACGATAAAGCCGGGCGTGACTGGCCAGCTACCAATGAAAAGTGCTCAACAAACTCCGCGGGCAGCATCGGGATTTTTTGCCCCGGTGTGTACACCGTTGACAAGCGTTTGCGGGCCACTTGGTCGAAATCGTTATCGCGCTGTACCGCCAAACCGGGTACGGCAATATGAATGCCGACGCGAATGCGGTTCTCGTCTATTTCGGTAAACGAGAGTGCATCATCAATTTCCACAGTGCCTGCGTCATCAATCGAATAGGCCTGGACGTTGGCGTCAGGGAAATCCGCTTCATACTGCCCTTCTAAATTGATGGGCGGGAGCTCGATCCCCCGAGGAAAATAGCGGGAAAAGAAACGATGGCGGTGCAAGGCTAATGGGCTCGACCATGCGTTGAGTTTGAGCAGTAACTGCTCGGCATTCAGCCCCGAAGCACTTAGGGCCGCCTCGAAAGCTTTCCACTCCATGCTGTTTTTGTCGGGGCTGCTCAGCAGGCTATCGGCTTGGGCCGCAATTTCAGGAGGTAGCTCACCGGCCAGCATGGCTTCGGTCCATTGCGCTTGTTGAGCCTCTTGTTGGCGACGACGCTCAATAGCAGCTAAGGCGGCCTCTAGAATATCCGGCGGGGCAGGGCGATAAATGCCTCGCCCTCGGCGATGGAAGTACGCTGGGTGAGTTTGTAAGGCAAAAATCAGTGCGGCTGTTTCCACGGCTGTGGGAGCACGGCCAAAATAATCCGTACCAAAGTCTTGGACGGTAAACTCCTCTTGGGGCGCGCAATCCCATAGAAATTGAATATCAAACTCCGTGGCTAAGCGTTCCGCCTCATCCAGCAAGGCTTGGGGTTCGGGACTGGAAAACTCAAAGTACACCGTATTGCGACGAATCTTACTGCGCTTGCCGGTGGCCGACTCCACTTGTAGGCTGCTTTCGGCTTCGGAGAAAATCTTTTCCGCTTTAAATTTACCGTTGTCTTCGAACAAAACGTACATAAAAATCTCGTGGGAATTATGGGTGCAGGTAGGGAGGTTAGGTAGTCAGATAGTGCTTCAACACAAACGCCACCACCTCACCTTGGTAAAGTGGGAAGTCGGAAATGCTGTGATCGCTACCTTGCACTAAGTTTAGGTGGCAGCCTTGGTAGTACTGCACCATTTCTTGCCAGTTTAATACTTCATCACCCGTGCAAGCCAATAAGTAGTAGCGCGAAGGGTTCGCTAAATGGGGGATTACCAGCTGTTTGAGCTCATCAATATGACTCAGCATAAACTCATAGGCTTCGTCAGAGTGGTAGCTACGATGCGAGCCCACATGGGGTAGTAAATCGCGAGAGGCTTGCACGGCAGGGTTTAACACCGCAGCGGGTGCACGATGCGTCTCGGCCAAATACGTCGCGTAAAAGCCACCCAAGGAGGAGCCAATCACGACCAAACGATCGTGGCCGAGCCGCTGTTGGTGCTGATCAATGAGTTGCTCGCACAGTGCGATGGCCTCTGAGGGGCTGGCGGGTAACTGGGGACAGACCCATGCGGCAGCGAGGCCCAGTTTTTCAAAGGCTTCACCCAGTAGACGGGCTTTGGCCGAGGCAGGCGACGAGCGAAAACCATGTAGATACAAAATCATAATTCAGGGCGTGCGGCTAAGGCCTCTAAAAGTTTTTGATGAATGCCACCAAAGCTGCCATTACTCATGACCACTATATGGTCACCAGGTTGAGCGGCGGCGGTGATGGCGGACACCAAGGGGGAAAGCTGCTGGTAGGTCATGGCCCGAGTGCCCAGCGGTGCGAGAGCGGCTGCGACATCCCACTCTATCGCGTGTTTGCCCTGTGGCTCACTATAACAAAAACAGAGGTCGGCCTCTTGTAAGGCAGTGGGCAAACGGGCCGACATCGCACCCAGCTTCATCGTATTAGAGCGGGGCTCCAGCACGGCTAAAATTCGGGCATTGCCGACTTTTTGTCGTAAGCCTTCGAGGGTGAGCTGGATGGCTGTTGGGTGGTGTGCAAAGTCGTCGTACACCTGAATTTGGTTCACCGTGCCGCGCAGCTCCATACGGCGCTTAATGCCTTGGAAGGCCGACAAAGCCTGTGCAGCGGTGGCAATCGGTACGCCCACACCATGCGCTGCCACTAATGCCGACAGCCCATTGGCAATATTATGAGTACCACTGAGTTGCCAGTGGATGGTGGCCGCCCACTGCTGGTGATGGAAAACCTCAAAACCCGTTGGGGTCGCACGTGCTTCCCATTCTTGATCGGCACCAAGATAAGAGACCGGTGTCCAGCAGCCCTTATCCAAGACAGCCTGTAAAGCGGGCTCGTGAGCAGGCACGATCAGCTGCCCCATGCTAGGAATGGTTCGCACCAAATGATGGAATTGGGTTTGAATGGCCGTCAAATCTGGAAAAATATCCGCGTGATCAAACTCCAAGTTGTGCAAAATCGCGGTGCGAGGGCGGTAATGGACGAATTTTGAGCGTTTGTCAAAAAACGCCGTGTCGTACTCATCCGCCTCAATCACAAAATAAGGCTGTTGCGCATCAAAGCGTGCGGACACCTGTAAGCCCGGCGCAATCCCTCCAATCAGGAAATTCGGCTGTAACCCAGCCTCTTGCAAGATCCACGCCAGCATGGAGCTGGTGGTTGTTTTGCCATGTGTGCCCGCTACCGCGAGCACATGTTGGCCGCGCAAGACCTGCTCGCCTAGCCATTGAGGGCCTGAGGTGTAGGGTAGACCTTGATTAAGGATGGCTTCCATTAAAGGGTTGCCACGCGACATCACATTACCAATCACGTACAAATCGGGCTGAAGCGCGAGTTGTTCGGTGCCAAAACCTTCAATTAAGGTAATGCCTTGTTCTTCGAGCTGAGTGCTCATAGGGGGATACACATTGGCATCGCAACCTGTGACGCGCCAACCAGCGGCACGGGCGATCAGCGCCAATCCGCCCATAAACGTGCCACAAATACCTAATATATGAATATGCATAGGAAACCTCCGGTGCCCATTTTAGTCAGAACTGAAGCCGATGCGTTAATTCTTCTGTAGGCAGGCTGTTATGATGCACGGAGCATTCTGTTTTTATAAGGTGGATAAGGTCAAGCTCATGAGTCGACGTCTCTTTTTGCAACAAAGCCTCAGCCTCGCTACCCTAGCTGGGTTAGGGGGGCTCAGTCTGCCCTTATCGGCCAGCTTATTACCCGTTAGCCCGTTTTTTGGCTTACATTTTGATGACCGTCAAGGCGATGCCCAGCTGATGCGGCCATATCTGGGTAAGCCTACCGTTGTGAATTTTTGGGCGACGTGGTGCGCACCTTGTGTGGAGGAAATGCCTGAGCTAGAAGCCATGCATCAAGACTATCCAGACATTCAATTCATCGGGATTGCCATTGACACCTCGCGCAACGTCATCCGATTTTTAGAACGTATACCCGTAACTTATGATTTATATATCGCTGGCCATGGCGGGGTAAAAACCATGCGCGAACTGGGCAACAAAAAAGGTGGCCTACCTTACACCTTGGTCTTTAATGCCCAAGGGCGAGTGCATCAAGAAATCATCGGCCAAATTGACGCCACCGCCTTACGTCAAACGTTAGATCCACTTGTTTTGGCGCAAGCGAACGAGACGATAAATGTTAACTTTGTGGACAAGCCCGACGTTTTGGCGTAAAAAGTCGAACTGTGAATACGGAAGCTTCTACTATGACGCCACACTTGCTTGTTCTCCATGGCCCCAATCTAAACCTGCTGGGCACGCGCGAGCCACACATCTATGGCCATCAAACCTTAGCAGACATTGATCAGCATTTAGCCAAGCTGGCTAGCGAGCTGGGGGCGCGTTGTACAAGTTTTCAAAGTAATCACGAAGGCGCGTTGGTGGACCGTATTCAGGCCGCAGCACATGAGCAGGTACACAGCATTATTATTAATGCGGGCGCTTATACCCATACTAGTGTGGCCATTCGTGATGCATTGGCCGCACTGGGTGTGCCGATTATTGAAGTACACTTATCCAATGTGTATCAACGCGAAACCTTTCGTCACCACTCCTACCTATCCGCTATCGCCAAAGGGGTCATCGTTGGCCTGGGCGCATATGGTTATGAGGCAGCGTTACGCTATGCGCTCTCTCAATAGGTTGGGCGGTACTCTTTTTTGAATTAATTTCTTTTTAGCACCGTCTCCAAGCGTACTACTCTGAGCGGTGTTGCAGGATGCATTGCATGGACCTTAGAAAACTTAAAACCCTGATTGACTTGGTCGCAGAGTCGGATATCTCTGAGCTTGAAGTAACAGAAGGGGACGGTAAAGTTCGTATCGTCAAATCCGCAGCGGCTCCGCAAACCGTCTACGCCACCGCCCCTCAAGTGGTACCGGCTGCCGCAGCACCCGCACCCGCCGCAGCACCTGCCGCTGAGGCCGCACCCGCTGCTCCCGCCGCACAACAGGGCCATGTTGTTAAGGCACCGATGGTCGGTACCTTCTATCGTGCTCCCAACCCAGGTGCTGCACCCTTTGCCGAAGTCGGCCAGTCGGTCAAAGAGGGCGACGCATTGTGTATCATCGAAGCCATGAAGCTGATGAACGAGATCGAAGCCGACAAGACCGGCGTCATCAAAGAAATCCTGATCGAAAACGGCGAGCCAGTAGAGTTTGGGCAACCTTTATTCGTAATTGGCTAATCCCATGTTTGAAAAAATCTTAATTGCGAACCGTGGCGAAATTGCGCTACGTATTCAGCGCGCCTGCCGAGAGCTGGGCATTAAAACAGTGGTGGTGCATTCCGAGGCGGATCGCGAGGCCAAGTACGTACGCTTAGCAGACGAGTCCGTGTGTATCGGTCCCGCTCCCGCACGCGACAGCTATTTAAACATGCCCGCGATTATTGCTGCGGCCGAGGTCACGGATGCCGAAGCCATTCATCCTGGTTATGGCTTTTTAGCGGAAAACGCCGACTTCGCGGAGCGGGTCGAAAAAAGCGGTTTTGTGTTTATTGGCCCGCGTCCCGAGACCATCCGTCTCATGGGCGACAAAGTCACTGCCAAAAAAACCATGATCGAAGCGGGCATTCCCGTCGTGCCGGGCTCTCATGGCGCCTTACCCGAGGACCCTCAAGAAATCCTCCAAATTGCCCGCGACATTGGCTACCCAGTCATTGTTAAAGCATCTGGCGGGGGTGGTGGCCGCGGCATGCGTGTTGTGTTTACCGAAGGCGCGTTGCTAACAGCCGTCGCCACCACACGCGCCGAAGCCGAAGCCGCTTTCAACAACCCCGAGCTCTACATGGAGCGTTACCTCGAAAACCCACGCCACATCGAAATCCAAGTGTTGGCCGATGGGGGCAAGCAAGCGGTGTGGTTAGGCGAACGCGATTGCTCCATGCAGCGCCGCCACCAAAAAATCATCGAGGAAGCACCAGCGCCCGGTATTCCACGCAAGCTCGTAGATCGTATTGGTGAGCGTTGTGTCGACGCGTGTAAAAAACTCGGCTACCGCGGAGCGGGTACCTTTGAGTTTCTGTACGAAAACGGTGAGTTTTTCTTTATTGAAATGAACACCCGCATTCAGGTTGAGCACACCATTACCGAAATGATCACCGGTATCGACCTGATCCAAGAGCAAATAAAAATTGCCGCTGAGCTACCCTTTAGTTTGCGTCAGCGCGATATCAAATTTGAAGGGCATTCCATCGAGTGTCGTATCAATGCCGAGGACGCGTACAAGTTTATCCCTAGCCCTGGCAAGATCACCAACTGGCATACCCCCGGTGGCCCTGGCATTCGCATGGATTCGCATGTATACAGTGGCTACACCGTACCGCCCAACTACGACTCCATGATCGCTAAGCTCATCTCGTATGGGGCCACACGCGAGCAAGCCATTGCGCGCATGTCCATAGCCTTGTCCGAAATGATTGTGGAAGGCATCAATACCAATATTCCTTTGCACCGCGAGCTGATGCACGACGCACGTTTTGCTGAAGGCGGAATTAGTATTCACTATTTGGAAAACAAACTTGCTAAGCGAGTTTAGTCGCCAATAGCGTAAAATAAAAAGCAGGGGTTTTTGCCCCTGCTTTTTATTATGGGAACCCACTATGCGTGAATTAGTCTTGGAATGTACCGAACAGCAGGCAGAGAGCCTATCGGATGCTTTATTGGAATTGGGTGTGTTGTCGGTGTCGGTCGAAGACGCTGACGAAGATACCGAGTATGAGCAGGCCTTATATGGCGAACCCGGCTTAGAGCCCGATGTGTTCGCGTGGCGACGCAATCGTGTGGTGGCCTTATTGCCTGATGACGCCATCCCTGAAGTGCTGATTAGCGAGTTGCAGCAGTGGGACATCGCCGACTTGCACGATGGGGCGTGGTCATTACGCGAGGTCCCTGACAACGACTGGGTGTACTTAACTCAATCCCAGTTTGGCCCTATTCAAGTTGGCAAACGCGTGTTGATTGTGCCCAGTTGGCATCGCGACGACCCCGATTTACCCAGCGCCGCCGACATTCAAAACAATCAACGCGATCTAATTCGTATCGAGCTTGACCCAGGCTTGGCCTTTGGTACGGGTAGCCACCCCACCACGCATTTGTGCCTAGACTGGTTGTCTCAGCATCCACCACTAGGGGGTACCGTACTGGATTATGGATGTGGCTCAGGAATTTTGGCGATCGCCGCCAAAAAGATGGGTGCTCAGTCGGTGCGCGGAGTAGATATCGACGAGCAGGCCGTACGCTCCAGCGAGTACAACGCCAGCATGAACCATACTCCAATTGCGTTCAGCTTGCCCGATGCCCTAGAGGCCGATACCCAGTACGATGTGGTGGTGGCCAATATTTTGTCTGGACCCCTAAAGGTTATGGCCTCCATGCTCAGTCACCGCGTCAAACCGCGTGGGCAATTGGTGCTGTCGGGTATTTTGGAGTGGCAAGCCCAAGAGCTTATCGACACTTATGAGCCGTGGGTGGCTTTAAACGTCTGGCAAGAACGAGACGGCTGGGTATGCTTGGCAGGGCCTCGCCGCGCCTAAACCAAAAAGGCTAACGCATGCACGAGCTCACCACCTGCTGCCCTCAATGTGCACATTGCTTTGTGATCAGCATTGTGCAGCTCCAACAACGCAAAGGCTACGTGCGTTGCCCACAGTGTGCGTCGATTTTTGATGGTTTTGAGGCCGTCATCGACGACACCAAGCCGGTCACCTTGCCCTCAGCCTCGCCCGTGAAGGTGATTGAGCCTCCGCAGGCTTCAGCTTCTAGCCCCTCCGAATCCTACGAGACAAGTTCTTTCTTACCACATGTGTTTCGGGAGCGAGAGCAGTTTCGTCGGGCGAATCCTGAGCGCACTCAAGATGCGCTGATCACAGGCAACGAGTCGACGTATGAAAGCGATAGCGCCCCTGAGGTGGATCATGATCCACAGCTAAATAGTACCAATCAAGCACTGCCTCATCTGCCAAAGGCAACGCTCACGACCGAGCAGGTCGCGCTGAATACGCGATCGAGGCACGATGAAACGAACAGGAGTACTACTTGGGGGGTGACGAATCGTGAAGACAGCGATGAGCCTGCTACCCAAGAACACACGGTTTCTTTTGATGTGGAGTCGGTA
>DWUQ01000057.1 GCA_019120675.1 Candidatus Paenalcaligenes intestinipullorum
TTGTTCGTCGCAGTTTTAGTGTCGAAAATATCAATTTTTAGCAATGTATTTATAGTTAAAGGCTATAAGGCCCTCACGGTACGCATGCATACTCTTGAAAATTTCCTGTTAGCGGGGCTAGAAGTTCGGGCCAGTGTTTTTCATGTGGGACACTATTGCGACCACTGGGAGACTTCGTTGCAGGGGCAGGGTAAAGCAGGCTTTCATGTGGTGCTATATGGTCCATGTTGGTTGCATTTTCCTCAGCGTCCTTCTGTGTGTCTGCACCCAGGGGAAGCGGTGTTTTTCCTGCGAGATGTGCCACATGTGTTGTCACCCATTAGCGATGCGCCGGATTTTACGCAACCCTTGAAACGTCAGCTGATGCAAGCGCTTGGTTCTGGCTCAACGCAGGGAACAGGACTGTTGTGTGGGTTTTTACGCTTTAAATCAGTATTAGCAGATTTTTGGCTGCGAGCCTTACCAGATACTTTGTATTTGTCTGGGTCGAGCTTAGGGTCGGACACAGCATTAGTGGTTCAGCTGATTCAACAAGAGGCTCAATCGGGTGCTGCAATGAACACCTTAGTGCTGGAGCGGCTGATAGAGCTTTTGCTGTTTTATCGACTGCGGGTTGTCACGCATCATCCAGAAGACGACAGTGGGGCCGGTTATGGTTTGTTGACGCTTGCCCAAGACCCACACTATAGCCAGTTGTTGGTCGCCATCATGAATGCGCCGGCATACGAGTGGAGTGTGGACGACATGGCGGAGCAGTTGCATACATCGCGGGCGAGTTTTCATCGACGCTTTACCTTATTGACCGGTATGACGCCTGCACAGTTATTGCTATTAGTACGGGTGCATCTAGCCAAGCCGTTGCTGTTGCAGGGGTTCAGTATTGAACACGTGGCCGATGAGCTTGGCTATGGGTCAGCCGCTTCGTTTAGTGCTGCATTTAAGCGTGTGGAGCAGGTCACACCATCGGTCTGGCGCGAGCGGCAGAACACGGAATAGAACGCTTCTAAGGCGTCCCATTTACAGCTTTTAACTTGCCAGTACAGCTTTCAATTGGGCAACTGTGGGGGTCACAATGGGGATGAACTGCGCCTCACGCAATCGGCGCTGTGTTTGGGGGCGCGCGCCCGCTATAAAGCTAACCCCACCTTCGTTGGCGGATTCCAACGCTGACGCCTCACCGACCAGCTCAGCCAAAGCAATGCGTAGAGTAAACAGCGCTTTGGGGTGGCTCAGAAAATGCTCGCTGGCGACACCGTCTAAGAGCGCTTGTCGTAAGGTGTTCAGACGCTCCTGGGCGGCCTGTGCTGCACGGAGCAAGACAGGCGCGGGGGCGGGATGGTGTCGAACCTGATGCAAGCAGCGTTGAATCAGACCCAAGCTCATGCTGCATTGCAATGCCAGAAACTTGGGGCGTACACGAGCAATGAACGCTGCGGCATCGTGATCCAGCAGTTGTGTGCGCGGATCAATAACCAGTCCATCGATGGTGAGCGCAGCCGTATTGCTCGCTTGCAGCGCCACCAGCGCAATATCTGGACTGCGAGTTTGCCGTCGGTCGCTCGCAGCGATGACCGCGATAGCGGCCTGTTGATCGGGGGTCGCAATGGGTACTGCCACCACATAATTCTGTGGCCGTAGGTTGGTCAGCCAAGGTAGGCTTCCTTGCAAGCGCCAGGTGTGTTCGTCTTGGGCCGTGCTGCGCACGTGCAGCGTTTCCATTCCGCTCAGATATTTCAATGCGTTGGACAGCCCCGTGCTGCCGGCAATCTGACCCGATAACAAACTGGGCAGATAGCGCTCACGTAAAGCAGTGCATGAGGTATGCAGCAAATACTCAATAAATGAACGCTGGCTCCAAAGCACAAAGGCGGCAGTCAACGAGTACTGAGCCACTTCTGCAATGGCGTCAACAGCGTCCTCGAACTGGCTGTGGGCCACCCCTCCTGATGCTTCAGGCACCCCTAAGCCAAACACTTGCTCTGCCGCTAAGCGTGGCAGCAGCTCACTGGCCAGATTGCTGTGCGCATCCAGCTCCAGAGCTCGGTTCTCTAGCCACTCGGCAAACTCGTGTCCCACTCGACTGGGAGTGGGAGGTAATGCTGTGGTGATACCAGTGACTGAGGGGAGTGGGGTGGTGGTCATGGTTGTTGGAGAGCCCTGAGCGAAGAATAAATGACAAAGAGAAAGCAACTATGAAAATAGGCGGGTGGGCGGACGATTTAAATCTTGAATCGGGCCCAGCGGTACGATGCCATTGGGGTTGATTTCTTTGTGACTACGATAATAGTGCTGTTTAATATGAGTAAAGTTTACCGTGGCGGCAATGCCAGGGTGTTGGTAGAGCTCACGCATGTAATCCCATAGGTTAGGGTAGTCCATTACGCGTTTTAGGTTGCATTTAAAATGGCCGTAATACACGGGGTCAAAACGGATGAGCGTCGTAAATAACCGCCAATCGGCTTCGGTTAAGCGCTCCCCCAATAAATAGCGTTGCTGGCCTAGCTTAGTTTCCAGCTCGTCCAAGCAGGTAAAAAGCGTGCTGACTGCTTGCTCGTAGGCGGCTTGTGACGTAGCAAAGCCCGCTTTGTATACCCCGTTATTTACCGCGTTGTAAATAGTATGATTGATGGCTTCAATATCCGGCAAGCACTCAGCGGGAGCATAGTCGCCTTCGTGGGCACCCAAATCATCAAAGGCGGAGTTCAACATGCGCATGATTTCTGCCGATTCGTTATTCACAATGGTGTTGCGCTTCAGATCCCACAATACGGGCACCGTCACGCGGCCCGAGTAATTGGATTGGGCCTGCACATAGACTTGATATAGGTAGTGCGCTTGAAAAACTGGGTCGGCCACCACGCCTGGGCCAGACTCAAAGGTCCAGCCATGCTCGGCCATATAGGGGTTTACGACCGAAACACTAATCATATTCTCTAGCCCCTTTAAGGCGCGCATAATTAATGTACGATGTGCCCACGGGCAGGCTAAGGAGACATATAAATGATAACGCCCCGCTTCGGCAGCAAACCCACCATCGCCACTTGGGCCGGGGGCGCCATCGGGGGTAATCCAATTTCTGAACTGCGCCTCAGTTCGTATAAACTCACCACCAGTGCTGTCCGTGTCATACCACTGATCGTGCCAGTTACCGTCTATTAGTAGTCCCATGTCGCCTCCTGATGAGTGATGAAATCCATGAGTAGTGGCTGTTGGTTAAAAGCTGACTGCTCTATTAGGCCATCTTATACCATGCGACCGCTGGACAGCGTTGTCCTAGTTTTGCTGGCCTCATTGCAAGGATGGCTCATTACCATTAGTTAAGATAACAACGCTTTGTTTACTGATGAGAATCTCTGTTTGAGCAAGAGCACCTTGCCCTTAGGTTAGGTTCCGGCCCTCGTCCAAGTCACCTAACCTAAGGGCAAGGCGCTCTACGGGGGCATGGTGTGATTAATCCTGTGTAATAACGGCCATCACTGCTCATGGTGTAGGGTCCACCATGGCACATATACGTCACACTGTGAAGCGGACGCAAAAAAGCCACCCTTTAGGTGGCTTTTTTGCCCTGATTTAACAGGGGAATTCTGGTGGCGCATCAGGGACTCGAACCCCGGACCTGCGGATTATGATTCCGTCGCTCTAACCAACTGAGCCAATGCGCCAAGAACGTTACTATACCACTAAGTTTTTAAAAAGCGCAAGCACTTTTTAACACAACAGCATAAAAAGCATTAGGTCCTGGTGTCGTCATCGAGCTTTTGCTCGCTCACGGTGGACTGTCGCTGATTATCAAGGCTCTCAGAGGCATTAGTAACAGGGGATTTGCTATGAGGCGATTCCTTCGTTTGGGTAGGGTACGGTTCTTGTTCTTGTTCTTGTTCCTGTTCGACGACAGTAGTTTGCCCATGCGGGTCAATACTGGCATCGGTAGGCTCGTTAACAGCAGAGGCCTCGGTCGAAGCCTGTGCCACCGTCTCGATTTCTTGGGTCGCAGCCGCCTCAGCCGTTAAGGAGTCAGGGTGTGTTTTAGGTACGGTCTCCTTGGGGTGCTCGGCTTCGTCGTCACGTGGCTTTACTGTGGGCTTAGGGCGTTGTTTGGGTCCGAGGCCTGACAAGGCAGCACTTAGGCTGTAAAGCGGCTCAAAAGACTCCGCTTGTGCCATGGGCCAAGCAGTACGGTAAATGGTGTGGCGGAATTTTTCTTCCAGCAACTCGCCCTTTTCCATATCGGGAAATAGAGCAGACAGCACACGAATCTCACCATTTTCTAAGCGACGCGCGATATGGTGGGGGCGTAGCTCATTGGGGTGCTGCAAGCCTGCAGCTTCCAGCAAATGACTGAGCGCGGCCAAGGTGGCATCATGATAGTTCGCTACCCGTATGGATTTATCCCCCACCACAAGGCCTTCTTGGCGTTTGGGGTCTTGGGTGGTGACCCCAGTTGGGCACAAGCCGGTATGACAGGTCAGCGCCTGAATACAGCCCACGGCAAACATAAAGCCGCGCGCGCTGTTGCACCAATCGGCTCCCAGCGCCATGATGCGCGCCATATCAAAGGCACTGATAATTTTGCCTGAGGCGCCTAGGCGGATTTGCTCACGCAGCCCAATCCCCACTAACGTGTTGTGAACTAAGCGCAACCCTTCGCGTAAGGGGGTGCCCACATGGTCGATGAACTCAACCGGTGCAGCTCCTGTACCGCCCTCGGCACCATCCACCACAATGAAATCAGGTGTAATGCCAGTTTTAAGCATTGCCTTAGCAATGGCAAACCACTCCCAAGGGTGACCAATGACCAGCTTGATACCGACTGGCTTACCGCCAGAAAGCTCGCGCAACTGCTGGATAAATTCCATCAGCTCAATCGGGGTGCTAAAGGCGCTGTGCTGGGCCGGCGACAGACAGTCTTGCCAGGCGGGCACTTCGCGTGCAGCGGCAATTTCTGGGGTGACTTTCGACGCGGGTAAAATTCCCCCTTGCCCAGGTTTAGCCCCTTGAGACAACTTGATCTCAATCATTTTTACGTTGTCTTGTTGCGCACGTTGCGCAAAGCGCTCTGGAGAAAAGTTACCCTTCTCATCGCGGCAACCAAAGTAGCCCGAGCCGATATTCCAGATCAGATCGCCACCGTACATTTCATGGTAACGGCTGATGCCGCCTTCGCCCGTATCGTGAGCAAAGCCGCTCAAATGTGCACCTTTATTTAGCGCCATCACCGCATTGGCGGAGAGGGCACCAAAGCTCATGGCGGAAATATTAAATACCGACAAAGAATATGGCTGAGTGCAGCGAGGCCCGCCGACTAACGTGCGAAAGTTCGCATCCGTAATTTTGCTGGGATGCAGAGACTGATTCATCCACTCGTAACCATGACTGTAAACGTCAAATTGCGTGCCAAAGGGCTGTTTGTCGTCTTCTTTTTTAGCGCGTCGATACACGAGTGAGCGGTCCGCACGAGAAAAAGGCAGTTGTTGGGTATCGCTTTCAATGAAGTATTGCCGAATTTCTGGACGAATCGATTCAAATAAAAAACGCAGATTACCAATGACAGGGTAGTTGCGCCGTATCGCATGATGACTTTGGCTGAGGTCGACAAAGCCTAAAATGCTTAGCGCCAAAAACGGCACGGCTAAAATTAGCCACCATGCGCTAACCAGCAGGCTGAAGGCTAAAAAAACCACGGTGCCCACGAGCACCACATATAAAGCCGTGTACCGCGTCAAAAATCGATGCATATAAAGCTCCCTAGCGACGAAAGTAATATTCGTCTTACACTATAACGCTGCTTATGGAGCGGAGCGAGTTTTGTCGCTGTTTCCGTCTTTTTTGAGGGTAAAGTCTATGTTTTTGAAGGATGTGGAGTTTGCCACGATGTACCGTGAGCATTTTGCCGCAGTAGGACGTGGTCGTACGCCAGTGAGCAAATGGGAGGCCAAGGCCGCAGCCATGACGCTTGATTCCGTGGCAGAAACCTCTATGGATCCTTATCTGGTTCAGCTTTTAGCCTTGATGGCGTTAGAACCAAGCGATACGGTGTTGGATGTGGGTTGTGGCAGTGGGAGCTTGGCAGTAGCGATGGCGGCACAGGCTAAAGCGGTGTATGCACTGGATTACAGCCCGACTATGCTGGCTCATGTTCAAGCGCGTGCCGCTCAGCAAAGTATAAATACTATTCATACTATCGAAAAAGACTGGTACGAGCCGTGGGACGAGGTGCCCATGTGTGAGGTGGCAGTGGCCTCACGGTCGAGCTTAGTGGAAGACATGGCGGCTGCGGTAATTAAACTGAGCCAAAAAGCCCGGCGTCGTGTATGGCTAACTTACCCTACCGATCGGCAGTTCGGGCCCCCAAAGGTGAGGGTGGTGCCGCACATCCATTGGGGATGCCGGAGTATTTTTATGTGCCCGCGATTTTGCATCAGTTGGGTGTGCAAGCGACCGTGCAGTTTATTGAGGCGGCGCACCGATGGGCGGTAATTAGCTGGTGCCCTCAACCGCTATGGCACCCGCGTAGCGAAGCTCTTGGTTGAGGCTTTGACTGTTGTAGGCTGAAGTTTGCACAATCAGCAATACATGACCGGTGGCCGCACGAGGCAGGGGTACCGATTTGAACCACATGGTACCCAACAAGCCTCCTACGTAGGCGCCCACACAGGTAACGGCCACCAGCAGTAGCCAATGCAGATAGCCAATCGAAAAATAAAATGCTGCCAAACCGCCTAACAAGGCGGCACCTAACAATGCTCCCAGCACACTACGGCTGCAAAGCCCAGTCGACTCGAGCCAATGGGTACGGGTTTGGCGCAGACGCAACTTGGTGTTTAGGTCGGCGCGATGATTAATACTGATTAGATGAGCGGGATAACCGCGACGCACTAGCACGGCGGCAGCTTGCTCTGCAGCAGTACGAGAAGCGAATTTACCAATGATCGTGCTCATTTTGTGGCCTTTCTTGCAAACACATTAGCGTTATAGTTATGTTCACTATAGTGAAGCGCATGCGGGGGCTTGTTAAAATTTGTTTTTATTGCTCTCGTTCTATGACTGTATTCAGAGCGAGCTGCGCCAAGTGTAACGATGCTAAAGGGTTAAAAGGTTAAGAACGCTTAATGTTTACGACTAAAAGAGGATTATTTTGACTTGAATCAAGGGTTTTTTGAACTAAGTGCGCTCAAAACAGTCTGTACGCGAGCTTAGCCCAATTGGGTAGTACAACGTTAAAAGCCCACTCAAGCAAAATTCACAAAAAGGAACTTTGGTTACAGCTTAATCCCTACTGATTTGTAGCAATAAAACAATACCAAGAGGCCATACAGATGATCGCAGCGATTAGAAAAGGGTTGGGAGTACTCGTTTTAAGTTTGGCTTGGATGGCGAGTGGGCACGTGTCTGCCCAAGAGTCCTCCAACGAGCTGAGCGTGTTGCGCGCTCAAGTCAGCGAGCAGGTGGAAATGGCTAAAGCAAGCTCAGCCGCCACACCAGACACCGAGCTGATAGAACAACGCAATCGGCTGCAGGCGCTGCAAAACCAGGCTCGTGATCTGAGTCAAAAGCTAGAGCCAGAGTTGGCCAATGCGCAATCGAAATTAGACGAGCTCACGCCCCACGAAAACATCGATACCGCTCCTGAAAGCGAGGAGCTGACCGTACAACGTCAGCAGTTGGCGCAACAAGTGGCCGAGCTGGATGCGCAGCTTAAAAGCACGCGCTTATTAAATGTAGAGCTTCGCCAAAGCCTAGACCACATTACCGAGCAACGGCGCCTCGTCTTTCGGAATGAACTCGGGCGGCGAGCGCCTAGCCTATTGGGGAGTCGCCTATGGCACAACTTACAACGTGACTGGCCTCAAGACCAACAGCGTTTTCAAAGTTTAGACAGTGCGGCTCGACAGTTATTGGAGCAACGTGAGCTGGGCGCCAGTATATTTACCACAGCCGTACTGGGGGGCTTTTTGGTCGTAGCGTTTTGGTTGCGTAAACGCTTCCTGCAGCGTTTAGTGAGCCAACAAACGCCTACTGAGTTTCAGCGTGCGGTTGCCGCCTGCGTGCGTTTGGCGTTTTATAGTTTAATCCCTGGCGTTAGTGTGGCGCTGTTGTGCTATGCGTTGGGTTGGCAGCAAGGCCAAGCCCTATATTTAGAGCCGCTGATGAACACTTTGGTTGGAGTAGCGTTCCTAGCGGGGCTGATCGTGGGGCTGGGGCGTGTGTTGCTCGCTCCTCAATATGTGGCGTGGCGGTTACTGCCGTTGGCAACCGACACGTCTAAGCGCTTGGGGTGGTTCGCGCCGGCGTTGGCGGGATTAAGTGTGTTGGTATGGGTATTGCCGGCTTTTTTGAATGCCATTAATGCCAGCTTAAGCTTAACGTTACTGCTTAGCACCAGCACCAGTTTGGCGTTAAGCCTATTGTTTTTTCATTTAGGACGTAGCGTGCTCAAGGTCAGCACGACGATTGCACAGGAAAACACCACCAGCAGCGGTCTGTTAGAAGTCCGTATTTTGCACTATATCGCGCACTTCTTAACCTATTCTCAGCTTTTTATCATTCTGTGTTTGCTTTTTGGGTATGTGGCCTTTAGTACGCTGGTGGTCATTGAGCTGCTCTGGGTGGGAGTAATTGTCTCCAGTAGTTATGTGCTGTGGTTGCTGATCACCGATATGGCGGAGTTTTTGCTTCAACGAGGCCAGGCAGCCACTGCGGCTGGTACGCTTAGTGAGGCCCAGCTTCGTACGCGTAGTCAGTTCATTGTGCTCTTGAGTGCCATCATCAAGATTTTTTTAGGGGTGATGGCCGTATTTTTTTTGCTGTCTCCATTTGGCGAGGAACCCAGCGACTGGCTGCAGCATCGTCTAGGGTTTTTTAGCCAAGGCATTCATTTTGGCGAGTTAAATCTCAAGCCGTCCAGTCTTGGTCTGGCTTTTGCCGTGTTGATTGTGGGCAGTTATGTGGTGCGGTGGGTGCGACGCTGGCTCAGCAAACAGTTTTTACCCACCACCCGTCTCGATGCCAGTATGCGCTCCTCTACGGCTAATCTATTTAGCTACGTGGGCTATTTTCTGGTGCTGACGATGGCGTTGTCGGTATTGGGCTTAGGCTTGGAGCGCATGGCGTGGGTGCTGAGCGCGCTGTCAGTTGGGGTGGGCTTTGGTTTGCAAGCCATTGTGCAGAATTTTGTATCTGGCCTAATTCTGATTGCCGAGCGGCCCATCAAGGTGGGTGATTGGGTCAGTGTGAACGGCATGGAGGGCAATGTGCGACGCATTAATGCTCGGGCTACCGAAATCGAAATGTTTGACCGATCGAGCTTAATTGTTCCCAACTCCGAGTTTATTACTAAGGCGGTACGCAATGTCACGTTAAGTAATCCTTTAGGGGTCTTAAAACTGAAAATTTTAATGCCCCTAAATACTGATGCTGATCGTGTCCGAGAGATTATGCTTGCTGCGATGAATCTTCATGCTCAGGTTCTACCTGACCCAGCCCCGGCTGTAACCTTGGATGGTTTTGATAATAATGGCTTGGCCTTCACTGGAGTTTGTTATGTGGTGTCGCCACGCGTGGTGGGTGCTGTACGCAGCGCGTTATACTTTGAAGTACTACGCAAATTCCGAGCTGAAGATCTCAGTTTGCATGACTATCAGAAAATCACTGTA
>DWUQ01000058.1 GCA_019120675.1 Candidatus Paenalcaligenes intestinipullorum
GCTCGGCCAACGGCTCGGATATGAATAACCGCCGCAACCACTATGGCGTTACCCACGATTGGAAGTGGGCCACTCGCAATCAAACCACGACCTACTTAACCCACGAGGACGTTAGCATTGGCAATGGTGCGTATGAATCCAAATACCAAGGCACGATTGCAAACACCAAAACGCTCATCCCGCTTGATCAACACATGATTACGGTTGGTGCCGAGTACAAATACGAAAAAACCTTGCACGATGCAAGCCGCTTCCCTGGCTCCAAAAGCTTAAACCTGAGCCGCTGGCAGGCCGCTGTGTTTGCAGAGGATGAGTTTTCGTTAACGGACGATTTTATTGTTACGGGTGGTTTGCGTTATGACAAAAACCAACATTACGGCACGCACATTACGCCACGTTTGTATGGAGTGTTTCACGCGACGGAAAACTTGATTGTCAAAGGCGGGGTAAGTGGCGGTTATAAAACTCCCACCCTTAAGCAAGCCGATGATCGCATCGTAGAAATTGCGGCACGGGGCCGCTCATGGGATATGGGTAATCGTGACTTAAAACCCGAAAGCAGCATTAACTATGAAATGGGCTTTAATTGGCAAAATGCACAGGATATAAACTTTAGCCTGATGGCTTATCACACTCGCTTTAAGGATAAAATCGATAAATGGGATTATTGCAGCAGCCCGAACCCTAATGTATGGAGCTGCACCTTTAATGGCGAAACCCGACAAAGCATTCGTCAGTATATTAATTTAGACCGCGCTCGCCTTCAGGGTTTGGAAGCGGCTTTTGGGATGCCCCTGACCGATACGCTGCATTTGGATGCCAACTACACGTTAGCCAGCAGTAAAATCACCAGCGGCACCTCCAAAGGGAAACCCTTAACCAACACGCCACGCCATATGTTTAATGTGGGCGTAAAGTGGGATCCGACCGAGGCACTAAATATCTGGGGTAAAGCTAAATACAAAAGCAGCAGCATTGATACCGACAGCAGTGGCGTACCCGCCTACACCATTGTGGACCTAGGGGTGAATTATAACTTCACCAAAAACCTCAGTGGTTACGCTGGTATCTATAACGTATTCGACAAGCAAATCGATACTGACAACGGCTACGACAAATACCTAGATGGTCGTCGTTATTTTGTGGGCGCAAGCGTTCGCTTTTAAAGCCTAGGCAACAACAACTGCTCCAC
Organism: Candidatus Paenalcaligenes intestinipullorum; assembly: GCA_019120675.1. Taxonomy (GTDB): domain Bacteria; phylum Pseudomonadota; class Gammaproteobacteria; order Burkholderiales; family Burkholderiaceae_B; genus Paenalcaligenes; species Paenalcaligenes intestinipullorum. The sequence continues at coordinate 1,193 of DWUQ01000058.1, forward strand.
CATACGCAAATGTTCGCGCATGGTGGTAGCGGCGTTTTGCGCGTCTCGGTTGCGCACGGCCGTTACAATTTGTGCGTGTTGCTGGCTGTAAATCCGTCGGGTGTCCGCATCCAAGACCGCTTTGCGCACCGCACCCCATTGGGTATGGCGACGAGTTTTGTTGAGGATTTGCGCAAAGTGCTGCAATAAACTGTTGTGGGTGGCCTCGGCCAAACACGCATGAAAGGCTTGGTTGCTTTCCTCCCACTCGACAAACGATCGGGCGGCTTCGCCTTGCTCACAAAAGAGCTGTAATTGTTGAAGTTGGTGGGAAGTGGCGTGCAAGGCAGCGGCTTCGGCTATCGCGGGCTCAAGTGTCAAGCGCGCAGTCAGTAAAGCCGCTGGGCTAATATGCTGGCAGACCTCATCAATCGCCAACGGTTTGCGCTGCTCCACCACCACTGTGCCGCGACCCGGCACGCGTTCAATGATTCCTTCGCGTTCGAGCTGCTCAAGCGCTTCGCGCACCACTCGACGGCTCACTTTAAGCTGTACCGCCAGCTGACGCTCCGGCATGAGCTTGTAGCCGGGGCCATGCTCGGGCATGGCGAGTTTTTGCTTTAAAAATTCGACGACTAAGTCAGCGCGTCGGCTGGACATGACTGCGGGATTCATAACCAAAAAGAGTTAGCTTTGCAACGCGAGCTTTAGCATATTCGCGGCATTAAATAATAAAAAGGCCGCGAAAGCATAGCGTAAATAAACGGGATTAATGCTGTGCGCCAAGCGGGCTCCGAGGGGGGCACACGCCGCCGTGACGGGGACTAAAATCGCAAAGGCGGCCAAATTCACATAGCCAATACTAAAAGGCGGTAAATTGGGTTCGCCCAAACCCGCTAAAAAGGCCCCAATCGTGCCAGGTAGGGCAATCAGTAGCCCTACCGCGGCGGCATTGCCGACGGCTTTACGGATGGGGTATTTAAAATAGCTGAGTAACGGTACGGTTAGGCTGCCGCCTCCAATCCCCATCAGCGAGGCCAAACCAGCAATCACCACGCCAGAAATCCAGCGCACTGGCCCAGTTGGAAAGGTGCCGCTCTCATCGGCTTGGGCTTTGGGGCCAAACACCATATACATGGCGATTAAAAATGTCATGCCTGAAAACAAAAAGGTCAAGGCAATGGACTTAATCGAGCTAAAAGCACTCATGGCGATAATCGACCCTAAAATCAGCCATGGTGCCCAGCTTTTCATGAGCGCTAGGTCTACTGCGCCTTTTTTATAATGCGCCCGTGCAGAGGAGTAGGCCGTCGCGATAATTGTGGATAAGGAGGTGCCTATGGCCACGTGCATGCGGACATCGGGATCAATATCCATCAAGGTAAACAAATACACCAGCACGGGCACCAATACGACGCCGCCCCCTACGCCCAATAGTCCCGCAATAATGCCTGCAACCACACCGGCCAGAGCAATCGCCCCTACGAATAATAAATAAAAATCGAGACTAAAATCCATGACGTGCGTTCACTCAGAGGATAAAGGCTCTATGGTAGCAAATTCACCTTTTTGCCTCGTACTTAATTCACCACAACCCTACAGAGCGCGCGCTGTGTGTAGGAAAACCACTCAATCAGCGCTACCACGCTTAAACGATGAGTGCTATGGTGGGTGGAAGATGGAAGCAACCACCCATCGCACAGAGTGCTTACGTATAAACCGATAGGTTTGGGTTCGCAGAAAGGGTTTAAGCGACTCCTATTAGGCGGCTAAGATTTCCCCAGTAGGCAACAGGGTTGGGCTGGGCGAGGTCACCACATGACGGTTGGAGTATTCATCGATCACCTCCCCATACCATTGTAGGCTGACACCCAAAGCTGCCACCGGTCCGATGACTAAGAGCGAAGGGGAGG
>DWUQ01000059.1 GCA_019120675.1 Candidatus Paenalcaligenes intestinipullorum
CTGACCTCCAGCCCCAACTCTTTGCTTGAGATTGCCGATGAGGTGGCACGTTTTGGGACGCTCTTTGACACGCAAGCCTATGCTACTCCTGCGGCCGAGGCCTTACGTGCTCGCATTACGACGCTCCAACAACGTTACGCACACAGCGCAACCGTCAGCGTATTTCTAGAGGTAGGGACGGATCCGCTGTACTCCATGGGTAACGATCCCTTGTGGGCCGATGCCTTAGCCACCTGTGGGGCAGTGAACTTTTACGCGGACAGCATCGCCGCTGCACCACAAGCCAGTGTGGAAGACATTTTGTACCGACAGCCACAACTGGTACTGAGTACGGCAAAAACTATTCCCCAGCAGCAAGAACGCTTACAATACTGGCAGGGTAAACACTTGCCCGCTGCGTTAGCGGGCCACGTGTACTTTTTAGATGCCGACGCCCTTTACCGCCCAGGCCCACGCTTGATCGACGCGGTTGAGCAGCTTTGCGTTTACACTGAACAAGTGCGACAGCACACCTCCCCTCCTGCGCGGTAAGCGCTGGCATTAAGGGGCGTTTTTGGCGTACCCTAGCTGGGGCGGTTTCTGCTGCTTCTTTTTTGCCTTTGGACACCTACACATCATGACTGCTTCTTCTGTTGCTGACCCCTTTGTAATCGCTGGGCGCACTTATCAATCCCGTTTGCTCGTCGGCACGGGCAAATATCGTGACTTTGAGCAAACTCAGCAGGCCATTGAAGCCAGCGGTGCCGAAATTATTACGGTCGCCATTCGCCGCACCAACCTTGGCCAAGACCCCAATCAGCCTAATTTGCTGGATTACTTACCCCCTGAGCGCTACACCTTGCTGCCCAATACCGCAGGTTGCTTTACCGCTGAGGATGCGGTGCGCACCTTGCGCTTAGCGCGCGAGCTCTTGGACGGGCACAGTTTGGTTAAGCTCGAAGTGCTGGGTGACCAAGGCAATTTATTCCCGAACATGCCCGAAACACTCAAAGCCGCCAAAACGCTGGTCGACGATGGCTTTCAAGTGATGGTGTACTGCGCGGACGACCCCATCCAATGCAAAATGCTCGAAGACCTCGGTTGTGTGGCCATCATGCCTTTGGCGTCACTGATTGGCTCAGGCATGGGCATCATTAACCCGTGGAATTTACGCCTCATCATTGACCAAAGCCAAGTCCCCGTTTTGGTGGATGCGGGTTTGGGTACTGCTTCCGACGCGGCCATTGCTATGGAGCTGGGCTGCGATGGTGTACTGATGAACACCGCTATTGCTGGTGCGCGCGATCCCATCCGTATGGCCACTGCCATGAACCTCGGTGTGCAAGCGGGACGCAATGCGTACCTTGCTGGCCGGGTACCGCGTAAGTACTACGACGCCGACCCCAGCTCCCCAACCGAGGGGCTGATTCATTCTCGCTCTAAATAAGGGATGACCATGATTCCAAGTACCTTAACCATTGCGGGTGTTGACCCATCCGGTGGCGCGGGCATTCTGGCTGACGTCAAAGCCATGAGCGCATTGGGCGCCTACGCCAACGCGGTGGTGGCTGCCCTGACCGCACAAAACACCCAAGGGGTGACCGGCATTCAGCCCGTTAATCCTGACTTTATTAAAAAACAAATCGACACCCTCTTTGCGGATGTGCGCATTGACGCCGTCAAAATCGGCATGCTGGGCCAGCAGCCAGTGATTCGCGTGGTCAGCGATGCCTTGGCACAGTGGCAGCCCAAACACGTGGTGCTGGACCCCGTCATGGTTGCCAAAAGCGGTGATCATTTGCTCGAACAAAGTGCGGTCGATGCCATGCGCGAATACCTCGTGCCGCAGTCCACCATGATTACACCGAATCTACCCGAGGCAGGGGTCATGCTGGACGAGCGACCCGTGGAAACCGTCAAGGAAATGTTTGGTGCAGCCGAACGTTTGCACCGCTTATTTAACGCCAACGATGAACGTTGGGTGTTTTTAAAGGGCGGTCACCTACCCGGCAACGAGTGTACGGACCTCCTGTATAACGGGGATCGCATGGTCGAGCTACCCGCATTGCGCATTGACACCAAAAACACCCACGGCACCGGCTGCACCCTATCCGCTGCGTTGGCGGCTCTGCTGCCCCAGCACAAGGACGCAGTGGATGCTGCCAAGGCTGCCAAGCAGTATCTGTACAAAGCCATCGCACGCTCGCACGAGCTAAAGATTGGCAGCGGCCATGGCCCTGTGCACCATTTTCATCAATGGTGGCCCACCCAGCCGAGCCAAATCTAAGATTATGAATGTTGTGTCTACTGCCCCGATTGGCATTATTGTGGCCATGCACGAAGAGCTCGCGGTGGTGCTGAGCGAGCTTCAACATGCCGAGACCATCGAACGCGCAGGCTTGCAGCTTCATCGCGGCCAGTATCATGGCAAGGACGTGATTGCGGTGATTTGCGGTGTCGGCAAAGTCCATGCGGCACTGTGCACCCAACTGCTGATTTCTGAGTTTGCCGTGCGGCAAGTCATTAACTTAGGCATTGCGGGCGGCATTGGCCCAGGTATTCAACCTGGCGATGTGGTCATTGCCGACACGCTCGTGCAGCACGATATGGATGTAACGCCTTTGGGCTTAAAGCCTGGGCAGATCTTTCGTTTGGATACCTTTGATTTTAGTTGTGACCCGGCCCTACTGGACGCGGCCCAACACGCCGCTCAGCAGCTGGCAAGCCATCGGAGCTATGTGGGACGGATTGTGAGCGGCGACCAATTCATTGCCGACCCAGCTAAAAGCCGCTGGCTGCACGAGGAGTTCGATGCGCTAGCCTGTGAAATGGAAAGCGCCAGCATTGCGCAGGTATGCTATCTCAATCACGTGCCCTTTGTGTGCATACGCTCCATTTCCGACAACGCCAACGAAGGGGCGCATATGGATTTTGACGAATTCATGCCCATTGCGGTGGCCAATGCCAGCACACTTTTACAGCACTTAGTGCCCGCCTGTTAAGGCTGCTGCCTCAACTCAGTGTTAATTGCATACAAGTTTTACCTTACTGTCCTATAATCAGGCAGTACTTATTCCTAAGGCTTTAGTTTTTGACGTTATGAACATACACGCGCTGCCCGAACTCGAACGTGCCCGTTATTACATGGTGGAACAGCAAATTCGTCCATGGCACATTTATGATGAAAAACTTCTTAAAGCGTTGTTTGAAATAAAACGCGAAAATTTTGTCCCCACCTGTGTGCAAAATTTGGCCTTTTCGGACACCGAGTTGCCTTTAAACATTGATGGCATCGACACGGGCGCGACCATGTTGACCCCTGTAGTGGAAACCCGTCTTACCCAAGAGCTGCACCTCAAACCTAACGATGGCGTATTGGAAATCGGCACGGGCTCAGGCTATCAGGCGGCTTTATTGGCGCACTTTAGTCAGCACGTGACCTCCATCGAGATCAACAGCACCTTAGCCAATTTTGCTAAAGCCAACCTACAGCGCAATGGCATCCACAATGTCACCGTTGAAACGGGCGACGCGCACGCAGGCTGGGGCACCACCGAGTACGACGCTATTTTGCTGACCGGTTCAGTACCGGTCTTGCCCGATGCGTTCAAATACCAATTGGCCATTGGTGGACGCCTAATCGCCGTTATTGGCCAGCAGCCCGTTATGACCGCCACGCGTATCACCCGTACCAGTGCGGCCAGCTTCGAGGTCGAAGAGCTGTTTGATACCCTCATCAAGCCTTTACAAGGCACCGCGATTTCGCACTTCAAGTTTTAAGGCATGATGGCTTTTGCGTCACTCCGATCCGTACGAACTGTCGTGACGCGATGGGCCACCTTAGCGGTTGGGGCGCTATGGGTCGTACCGGCTGGGGCTGCACAGGATTTATTCAGTGTGTGGCAACAGGCCGAGCAACACAATGCACAGTATGCGGCCGACTTGGCCGCCACCCAAGCCGACCAAGAGGCAGTCGCCCAAGCACGAGCCAATCTACTGCCTACCCTCAATGCCGAAGCCAGCCTCAGCAGCTCAGACCGTCGAGCAGTACGCAATCTCCAGCATGGGCAACAGCACAATATCAATCAATGGGCGTTTACATTACGCCAGCCTGTGATCAACTTACAAGCCTTAAGCCTGTACGAAGGGGCGCAGCACCAAGCAGCGGCAGCGGTGTTGCGCAGTGAGGCGGCGCGTCAGCAGTTGATGCTGCGCGTGTCTCAGCAGTATTTTGACATCTTGGCCGCTCAGGATCGGCTGCGTTCGTTGCATGCGGAATACCAAGCCATTGACCAACAACTGCACGCTGCCGAACGCTCTTTTGAGCTGGGTGGCGCCACCATTACGGACACCTACGAAGCTCGATCACGGCTGGATTTACTTCGTAACCAACAACTGGCGGCCGAGCGTGACCTGCGCGATCGCCTACAACAGCTCACCACCCTCCTAGGGCAGCCGGTCAATGATTTGGCCGTTCTCAATACTCGTATTCGTTTATCGCCCCTTGAGCATACCGAGCGACACGACTGGCTCTCTCAAGCCGAGCAGGCCAATTTAGAGGTGTTGCAGCGCCAATTACTTTGGCAAGCCAGTCAATCTCAGCTGACAGCGGCTAAGCGCGAGCATACGCCTACGCTTTCCCTACAAGCGCGCAGTGGCAGCAGCAACCAACAAGGGATTTATGGCATGAACCAAGGCCCACGAGCCTTAGACAGTAGTGTGGGTTTAGAGCTGGCGATACCTTTGTATCAAGGCGGTGCGATTTCCTCACGCGTTCGCGAGCGCAGCGCACGCGTGCACGAGCAGCGTTTTTTATTAGAGCAACAACGCCGCGATGCGCGGGAAGCGGCACAGCGGCATTTGGATGGTGTGCAGTCAGGCCTACAGCAGGTAGCGGCACTGGAGGCGGCTGAGCAATCCAGCCGCGCGTCGGTGGAGGCCAACGAGCTGGCCTACGAAGTCGGCGTACGTGTGAGTGTCGACGTGCTGAATGCTCAGCGTCAACTGTATGAGACCCAGCGGGCCTTGGCACAAGCGCGTTACGATGCACTGATGCAAAGCTTACGCTTAAAGGCCGCTACCGGCAGCTTAGACGAGCAAGACTTACTCCGCCTAAACCAGCTTTTAGAGCACGACACCCTCGAATAGCCAAGCCTAGCGGTCTTGGCGAATTTTTTGTACTAAGCGCGTGGTGGAGCGTTCGAACGCAAACGGAATCGCCACGGCCTCCCCGCCCCAGCTACGAACCAGTGCCGTTTCGGGCAAGGCCTCCATGTCGTAATCGCCGCCTTTCACGATCAAATCCGGTTGCAACTCCGCAATAATCGCCTCGGGCGTGTCCTCGTGAAAGCTCGTCACCGCAGTGGTACTGGCCAACGCTGCCAAAACCGCCATCCGATCGTCCTGCGTATTTAGGGGACGGTCATCACCTTTGCCTAAGCGCTTAACGGAGGCGTCGGTATTCACGGCCACGATGAGCGTAGCGCCGAGCTGGGCAGCTTCATCTAAGTAGCTGGCGTGCCCGCGATGTAATAGGTCGAAGACCCCATTGGTGAACACAACGGGGCGTGGCAGAGCACCGGACTTGACCGCAGTCACCAACGCCTGCCGCGTGTACAGCTTGGACTCAAACTGAATGCTCATGCCCTAGGCGGCCTCGAACTCTTTGCTCAGACGTCGACGGTAACGGCTCAACGCCTGAGGCGTATCGAAGTCCTCTTGCATCAACAACGACATATTATGCAAGATCCGCGTAGAGACACGGTTTTCCCACTCTTTGTCGAAGCAAATCTGCTCATCCAACCAGTGCTCCAGCCAGCCTGGGGAGGGCAGCTTGGACTGCACCGTGTCTAAGGGATAGAGGTCTTTGTTGACGTGTAGGTTAGTGGGGTGTAGAGCCTGAGCGGTGCGATGCGCCGAGGCCATCAACACGCCAATCTTAGAAAAGGCCAAGCGCGTTTCTAGGTGCTTTTGCTCATCGGTCACCGATAGTGCACGACGCATATAACGCAAATACGCCCCAGCATGACGGGCCTCGTCTTTGGCTAAAATTTGATAGATGGCTTTAATCACTGGCTCAGTATGCCAATCCGCAGCACGGCGATACCAGTGATTGAGGCGAATCTCACCGCAGAAATGCAACATCAGGGTTTCCATCGCAGGCGCGGGGTCGAAATCAAAGCGCACATTGTGCAGCTCCTCTTCGGTGGGCACGAGCTCCGGACGAAAACGGCGCAAATACTCAATCATAGCTAAGGAGTGTTTTTGCTCCTCAAAAAACCAGATCGACATAAAGGCACCAAAATCGCTGTCGCCACGGGTATCGCGTAAAAACATTTCTGTGGCGGGCAGCGCGGCCCACTCGGTAATGGCATTCATCTTGATTGTGTACGCTTGCTCATCCGTCAGCTTACTGCCATCAAAATCATCCCAAGGAATGTCGTGCGCCATATTCCAGCGTACGGCTTCCATGGATTTAAATAATTCGGGGTATAACATCAACCATCCTTTGGGTAAAAAATAACCTGCGCATAAGCCAGTCAGCCTAATACGGCGCGCCAGCTTAGCGTGTAAGCGCCCACAACGACACCACGATCGCTGCGGCCAGTACGGCACATACGGCAGTGAGCACGCGTGCGGTACGTTGTTGTGCGCGACGAAGCTCGCGCAGTTCCTCGATCAGCTCGGGTTGATGATCAAGGCGATTGAGTTGCTCAAACACCAAGCGCGGCAGTTGGGGCAACATTTGTGACCATTGGGGAGCCTCTTGCTTGATGCGTTGAATCAGCCCTTGGGGGCCGACGCGTTGGTACATCCAGCGCTCTAGGTACGGCTTGGCGGTATCCCATAAGTCTAGCTCAGGATCCAGATCGCGCCCCATACCCTCTACGTTCAGTAGGGTTTTTTGCAACAAAACCAGCTGCGGCTGTATTTCCACATTAAAACGGCGAGAGGTTTGAAACAATCGCAGCAGCACTTGACCTAACGAGATTTGCGATAAAGGCCGATCAAAATAAGGCTCGCATACCGCACGTACTGCCCCCTCGAGCTCTTCTTCGCGGGTGTCAGGCGGCACCCAGCCAGATTCGATATGCAGCTGCGCCACACGGCGATAATCGCGACGAAAAAACGCTAAGAAGTTTTGGGCAAGGTAGTTTTTATCGAATTCCGATAACGACCCAACAATGCCAAAATCCAAGGCAATATAACGCCCAAAACTATCCGCCGCATCCGACACACGGATGTTTCCAGGGTGCATATCAGCATGAAAAAACCCATCGCTAAACACTTGGGTGAAAAAAATCTCCACCCCCTTGCGAGCAAGGTCCTTAAGATCGACACCCGCTTCGCGTAAACGTTCCACTTGGTTAATCGGAATTCCGCGCATTCGATCCATCGTAAAGACCGTATTGGCACAGTAATCCCAATGCACTTCGGGGACGATGAGTAAATTTTCACGGCCAGACTTATCCGTGAAATTACGACGCAACTGGCTGCAATTGGAGGCCTCACGGATTAGATCCAGCTCATCGTGCAGATATTTCTCGAACTCCGCCACCACCTCGCGAGGCCGTAAGCGCCGGCCATCGGGACCTAAGCGCTCGACCATACCGGCCATCAGCCCCATTAAGGCCAAGTCCTTGTCGATCACCTCGCGCATGCCTGGGCGTAAGACCTTGACCGCCACCTCACGGCCATCGTGCAACACGGCAAAATGCACTTGGGCGATGGAAGCGGACGCGACCGGATCGGTTTCAAAGTGCTTAAATAAAGTGTAAGGCGACTCGCCCAAAGCCTGCTCAATACTGCGTACGGACAGCTGGGAATCAAAGGGCGGCACCCGATCCTGCAAATAGGTCAGCTCAACCGCCACGTCGGCTGGGATCAGGTCGCGGCGCGTCGACAGGACTTGGCCAAATTTTACAAATACCGGCCCTAACGCTTCGAGCGCCAAACGTAAACGAACGCCGCGCTCGAGCTTCGGCTTGCGGCCAAAGCGCACCAAGCGTAGCAAACGATACGCAAAGGGATGACGAATACCCGACAAGACCAGCTCATCCAGCTGATATTTTAAAGCGATATAACAGATATAAAAAAAGCGAAAAAAGCTGGCAATCATGACTGACCTTTGGCTGCAGACAGACTGGCGGCTTCAAGTGCCTGTAGACGGTGCTCGGTTTGATTGAGCTGGTGGTTGAGCTGCGCGAGGCGGTCCTGCCAAAGCGGAAAATAATCTTGACTGACGAGTATCTGGCTTTCTTCGCCTAAATACTCCCCTAGGTTGGCCCCTGCGCGGGAGGCACCCTGTTGCAAGCCTGACACGAGCTGCTTGGCCCCTTGAACTAAGCGCACGGCAGCGATATCGCCCACCACCCGTGCTAAACCCGCTTCGACGTCAAACGTAGTGCGTTGCGCCAACTCGGACACCAAAGCCGCCACCCCTGCATCGCCCTGAATATGCATTCGTTTGGCAATGGCGCTGGGTTCCCCAGCACGCAAAAGCTTTGGAAGCTCGGCCAGACGGTCTTGGGCCAAACTGAGGGTCACATCGGGCACAATCGACGCATCGGTAGGGTGCAACGTGCCATCGGACTGGATGCTGACCGATTGTTCGATCGGCCCCACCACCACACGGATCGTGCGCCCAGAAAATTCAGCCAACCGCTCAACCGCCCACGCATCATTGGCCAGAACGCGATTGGCAATAAAAAGCGCCACATTCGTGGGCTGGAGTCGTGTGGGTAAAAAGGAAAAAAAGGAAGGGCTCACCGTGTTTCACCTGCTCAGCACAAACATATAGGCGTAGTGTACCCTTTCCATTGACGTGTACGGTGTCTTATTGTGCCGCTTAGGCCTCAGCGTCCAGCTGCTGTATACCTGCCACCAGCCACCCCTGTTGATCGGCTTTGTATAAATTCCAAACCTCTTGGAAAGCAAAGGCCTCCTGGGTGGGGTCTTCGCGCAACATGCCTGAATAGCGCACACTGGCTAGATAACCTTGGGCCACACGTTCGATACCCAGCAACTCTGCATTGAGCAGCACCACTTCGGTGAGGTTACTGCCTTCACGCTCTTCGATTTGTGGCAATAACTCTTTGAGTAAATCATCGGTCAGGTACTCACGTAAAGCGTCGCTGTCGCCTTGGTCCCAAAGTGCTTGCACTTCCACGAAGCGCTCCTTGGCCACCTCCAGAAAGCCAACGGTATCGAAGTCCTCGGGGATGTACCAGCTTTGGTCGGTTGGCTCAGCCGACGCTACGGCTGGCGCACTCACAGGAGCGGCAGGAGCCGTATCCGAAAAGTTTGGGCTAGGACGGGGCTCAAAGCGTACGGGCTCTTGGGCGTTCGTGCGCTCGGATGAGCGATAAGCGCTCGCGCCTGCAGTCGCTGCAGACAAGCCCTGACCGCCACGACTGCGACGGATCAGGCCGATCACCAGCATAATCGCACCACCAACCAGAGCCAGCATGAGCAGCCCTGTAAACATACTGGCCAAGGCTCCAGACAGCCCCAGCTGACTAAACAACCACGCCAAGCCTAAGCCTGCGGCAATCCCGCCCAACATGCCCATCATGCCACCGCGACGACCCGCTTGATTCGCCGCATTGCGGCCTGCATTGGGGGTGTTGGCTTGGGCTGCGCGATTGGGAGTATTGGCTCGTGCTGCAGGCGGTGTAGCGGGAGTACGCTGCTTGAGTACGTTACTGGATTGGCGGCCAAAACTCATGCCCCCACCCATACGACGGGCTTCGGCATCAAATGAAACCGTCAATAGGCCAGCGGTTGAAACCACCACCATGAGTGCGGCTAAAAAACGGGTAAAGGGTCGGTGTGTCATGTGAGACCTCGTGCAGGCTGCGGCCACAGCGCGCACCTAAAAAGGCCGCCCGTGTCACCTAAAGCAAAAATTAAACTTACAACAAGCTGAACATTAGCACAGTTTGCTGAAATTAGTCCAAGCGCACGCCCTCGTGTAGGGCCACTACCCCAGCGGTCATATTAAAATAATTCACGCGCTCAAAGCCCACCTGTCGCATCAAGTCGGCCAGGCTTTCTTGGTCAGGGTGCATACGGATGGATTCAGACAAATAGCGATAGCTGTCTTCGTCGTTGGTCACCACTTTGCCGATTTTGGGCAGCACCGTAAAGGAGTACCAATCGTAGGCGGCCTCTAGGGGCTTGGCGACCTTAGAAAACTCTAAGACGAGCAGCTTGCCACCTGGCTTTAATACGCGACGCATTTCGGCTAAGGCGTGGTCTTTGTGTGTCATATTACGCAAACCAAACGCCACCGTCACCCGATCAAAATAGGCGTCGGGAAAGGGCAAAAACTCGGCATCACAGACCGCCACAGGCAACACCAACCCGTGATCAAGCATGCGATCCCGCCCGACGCCCAGCATGGAGCTGTTAATGTCGGTCAACCAAACCTCACCCTTCGCGCCCGCGCGTTTGGCCATGGCTTTGGCGAGATCGCCCGTGCCACCTGCAATATCGAGCACCTTCATGCCTGGACGCACATCGGCACGGCCGATGGTAAAGCGCTTCCATAAACGATGCAGACCACCGGACATCAGGTCGTTCATTACGTCATATTTGGCGGCGACCGAGTGAAATACACCCGCGACACGATGGGCTTTCTCGTCCTCGCGCACCGTTTCAAAACCGAAATGTGTGGTGCTTGTATCGGGCTGCTCAGAGGGGTTGTGGTGCTGTTTAGTCATAATGCTGTCATCGTACCGTAATGTTTTAGCTTTTTCATAAAGATGAAATAATAGCCTTTTAAGATGGCGCTACGTTAAATTGCTTTATCCGATTCTTTAGGGCTGCTCTTGCGGCGTGCTTATGTCGATTACCATTTTAGTTGTTGAAGACGAACCGGCCATTCAGGAATTGATTGCGCTTAATTTGAGTTTCGCTGGCTATAGTGTACAGCGTGCTGCCACCTGCCACGAAGCCCAAACGTTAATTAATCAAGCCTTGCCCGATTTAATTCTATTGGACTGGATGCTACCCGACCGCTCGGGGCTACAGCTGGCTCGTCAATTGCGATCGGAGCCCCGTACCCAAGCTGTCCCTTTAATTATGCTCACGGCCAAAGGCACCGAGCACGACAAAGTAGAAGGTCTCGAAGCTGGTGCCGATGATTATGTCACCAAGCCCTTCTCCCCAAAAGAGCTCCTCGCACGCATCAAAGCCTTGTTACGTCGACGCGCGCCCCAGCTCACAGACGATCAAATTCAGCTTGGCGGACTGTTGCTGGATCCCACCACTCATCAAGTACTGGGCCAAGGGATCAAACTCAGTTTAGGGCCCACAGAGTTTCGGTTGCTGCACTTTTTTATGGCGAATGCGGAACGGGTGTTCACCCGTGGCCAGCTTTTAGATAAAGTGTGGGGCGATCACGTATTTGTCGAGGAGCGCACGGTCGACGTACACATCCGCCGCTTACGCAAAGCGCTCCAACCCTCTGGGCATCATCAACACATCGAAACCGTACGCGGTACCGGATACCGTTTTACGGCGCAGGCGGCCCACTCATGACCAAAACGCTCACCGCCATTACTGTGCTAGCACTCATTGGCTATGGCTTAGGCCAGTGGCTAGGTAGCCATATAGGCTGGGGGACGTTTAGTTTCGGCTTGCTATTTATGTTGTTGGTGAGCGGGGCCCAGCTGGAGAAAATTCGTCGCTGGCTACAACGTGATATTCATAGCCCGCCCCCCGCCTCAATCGGCCCATGGGACGAGGTGCTCGCACCGGTATACCGTGAA
>DWUQ01000060.1 GCA_019120675.1 Candidatus Paenalcaligenes intestinipullorum
AGGAGGCCTCATGAAGGGTTGGTGGCAGCTTTGTGGCCCGTGGATCAAACGCCATCGTTGGGCGGTCGCGATCAGCCTTTTGGTGGCGTTGAGTACGATTGCAGCGGGTGTGGGTCTGTTGGTGGTGGCGGGTTGGTTTCTAACAGCTGCCTTTCTTGTCGGGTCTACATTGAGCTTTAATTTTTTTGCTCCGTCCGCCTTGGTGCGTGGGTTGTCCATGTGGCGAATTGTGTCTCGGTATGCGGAGCGCATCACAGGGCACCGGGTTACCTTGGCCTTGCAGGCCGAAATTCGTGCGCAAACGTTTGCCCAGTTGGCGCAATTGCCTCCTCAGCAGTTGGCTCAGTACCAAGACGGGGATTTGGTGGCGCGCCTCATCAATGACGTGGAGCGCTTGGATGCGGTGTATTTATTATTGGTGGTGCCGCTCGTCACGGCGCTGACCGCGGGTGGCCTATATAGCCTGTTGTTGGGCATACAAATGCCTTGGGGTGGAGTGGTGCTGTTTGGGGCGTTATTAGTGGCTGCCGCCTGCGTGCCTTTTTGGGTGGCGCGTCGTAGCAGCCGTTTAGGTCAAGCGGCGGCGCACACGGCGGCGCAGTTGCGCAGTCTGAGCCATGAAATGCTTGCTGCCCAAGTGGATATGGTGGTGTTTAGCGCGGAGGCGGTTTTTGAGCAGCCTTTTGATGCGCTCAATCAGCGTTTGGCGCAGCAACATCAACGCCTAAGCGACTGGGCCAGTTTTGGGCAGTTACTACAACAGCTCTGCACCAGCATCGTGGTCGGTGCTCTTTTACTGATTGGTATCCTTACCGTTACCACTCAGGCACTCAGCGGGCCCGTATGGGTCGGCCTGCTGTTTGGGGCCTTAGGGGTGTTTGAGTTGCTCGCACCGTTGACGCGGGGAGCGACCGCTTTGGGCATGGCCAGTGCCGCGGCGCAGCGTTTGAGTAGTACAGCCTCGGCCAAGTTGGTCGATGAGGCATCCTATAAAACGAAGGCGGCTGAGCCACGGCGGACTGCGCAAAAAGCGGCCGTTGCACGGTCGATAGAAAGCGTTTCAGCGCTTAACGCATCCCCGCAAGTAGGACGATTACAGGCGCAAAATCTGCAGGTGGGCTACGATGCGGCCTTTCCAGTCTTGATACCCCTAAGCTTTGACGTGGCCGCTGGTGAACGCGTACTGATCAGCGGGCCCAGTGGCATCGGGAAAAGCACCTTGCTGCATACGCTATTAGGCATTCAACCGGCTTTATCGGGGCAGTTGAGCTACCAAGGTCAGTCTTTAGAATCTATGGCGTTAGCCGAGCGTTTGCAGCATTTTGCCTTATTGTCTCAACATTCAACCGTGTTTTTGGGCACGATCGCCTTTAATCTCACTTTGGGGCAAACGCAGTTTAGTGACGATCAGCTCTGGGAGGCGTTAACACGCGCACAGTTGGCTGACTTTGTGCGCACCTTGCCGCATGGGCTGCACAGCTGGGTGGGCGAGGCGGGGCATTCGTTATCCACAGGCCAGGCGCGACGCTTATGCCTAGCACGATTGCTGCTGCATCCGGCAGTGGTGTGGCTGCTGGATGAACCGACGTCTGGCTTGGATGCGTCCACCGCTCAGGCATTGCTGCACGACGTGTTGGTGGCTGCTGGGAACCGTACGGTCTTGTGGGTCACGCACGAGGCTGTGCCCCTCGCACTTTTTAGTCAGCACTGGTCGTTGACTGCGCCTACGGGTTAACTGTTCCTTTTACGTCACGCTACGTATTTTTTTAGATGAATTGTGTACACTGCAAGGGTGCCAGTGGTTCGCTTTGAGCCTGGCTTTTTTTGTGTTTACTGATTAAAGCAATGCATACTGATCCTGCCGAATACATCCGCAATACGATACGCAGCGTCCCCGATTGGCCTAAGCCTGGGGTTACTTTTCGCGATATCACCCCTGTGCTCCAAGACCCTCAAGCTTTCCGTGTGTTGATCGACATGTTTGTCTATCGCTACATGCGTCAGCGCCTTGATTTGGTGGCGGGTATTGATGCGCGCGGCTTTATCGTCGGCTCGGTGTTGGCGTATGAGTTAAATCTAGGTTTTGTGCCCGTACGCAAAAAGGGCAAATTACCTTTCCAAACCGTCGCTGAGGAATACTCCCTCGAATACGGCAACGCCACAGTAGAAATGCACACCGACTCGGTGCGCCCCGGTCAGCGCGTGTTGCTGATCGATGACTTGATTGCTACAGGGGGTACGATGGTGGCTGCCTCGCGCTTGTTACAACGCTTAGGTGCGAACGTGGTCGAAGCCGCTGCCATTATTGATTTGCCCGAACTGGGTGGCTCGCAGTTGGTCAAAAATGCCGGTTTATCTGTGTACACGGTCTGTGATTTTGCAGAGTCTCTGCCCGATCCAGATGCCCTGCCCGGGCAATAAGCAACGCTTATTTTTGCATCGATCAAACGCTCAGCTTAGGCTGGGCGTTTTTGTTGTAGCTCGGCTAATTGTTGGATCTGATCAATCACTTGCTCGACCCTTAAGGTACGGGCAGATCCAAAGCCGGCCACTTGGCGCACCCGAGTGATTTCTAGACTAAAAAAGTGGAAGTCTTTGAAGCTGGTCATAAACTCGACATCGGGGAAACGTGACAGATACACCTCGCGACAGTGTTGCCACTCTGCGCTCTCACGTTCGGGATGGTGTGCGATCACCTGCAGGCTGACTCGGGATAAATCATGCACAGGTTTGCCCGCTTGCTCGGGCAAACAAATCATGAGCCCGGCATCGGGACGTTGCAGCAAATACCGCGTGTGCGCCGCTAACTCGCTTGTGTGGATAATAAAGCGACCGGCCTTGGCATCTAAAGCAAAGGGCACCATTGAGACATAAGGCAGGCTTTGATTGGTGAGCGTGGCGAGTGAGGCACTGCGCTGCGAGATAAAAAGCTCTTTGAGCGGATTAAAAAGTTCGGACTGATCCATAAATGTACCTTTAGGGCTTCGGCAGGAAATAAGGCGTAAAGGAGTGGGTTTCTGATTTGGAGCTCGTGCGCTACCCTATACCTATGTATGGCAACGCAAGGGGGCGGGCCAGTAATGGATAATGAGTGTAAAGGATGAGCGGTATGCGTAAATTTTTTCCCTTAAGCATTTTGCTGTCGTTCGCGGTGCTGATGATGCAACAGCCTGCCGTAGGAGGTCCAACATCACTACTGGAGGCGGCGACACAGGGTGATATCGTAGCTATCCAGCAACTTCTAGCAGACGGAGCGGATATAGAAGAGCGCGATACACAAGGCCGTACGGCGTTATTGCGCGCGACGTTAGCAAATCAGGTGGCCGCTGCAACCTTATTGATGGAGGCAGGTGCGGATGTCAATGCTAAAGACAATATAGAGGATAGCCCATACCTGTACGCAGGCGCACAGGGGTTGAATGAGATTTTGCGCATTGCGCTTGCGCATGGTGCAGATTTACAAAGCACCAATCGTTATGGGGGTACAGCGTTAATTCCTGCTGCGGAAAAAGGGCACCCCGAGACGGTGAGGATGCTATTAGAAGCTGGCGTAGCAGTGGATCATGTGAACAAATTGGGTTGGACGGCATTGTTAGAGGCCATCGTGCTGAGTCAAGGCGGGCCTGTACACCAGCAAATAGTTCAAGATTTGATTCAGGGTGGGGCGGATGTGAATTTACCAGATAGTGAAGGGGTCACACCTTTACAGCATGCGCAACGTCGTGGGTATACAGAAATTGTGAGGCTGTTGCAGGCAGCCGGCGCAAACTAGGCCAGTCTGCCTGTCGCAGCACGGTGTACACATTGGTTATCGTGTCGCTGTGGTTGGTTTTGTTGATCTTAGCTAAAGGCAAACCTTAGCGGCTCGCTATCTGCAGACTGGCTGCTGCCGCTCACACGCTATAGTGATCAAACACTTGTCGCAAATAAGCGATAAAGGTTTCGTCTTCACACATGGTTTTGCCCGGAGAATCGGACAGTTTGGCGGTAGAGGCGCCGTTGCAGCTGACGAGCTTCATCACGATGTTTAATGGCTGGCGGCCCATGTCATTGGTGAGGCTGGTGCCAATCCCAAAGCCCACTTGAATGCGGCTACCAAAGTAGCGATACAGCTCAATGGCGCGCTCCACATTTAACCCATCGGAAAACACCAAGCGTTTGGTGGTGGGGTCGATGCGCAGTTTTTTATAATGCTCAATGGCCAGTTCGCCCCACCAAATGGGGTCGCCCGAGTCGTGTCGGAGGCCATCAAATAGTTTGGCAAAATACAGATCAAAATCGCGCAAAAAGGCTTTCATGCCGATGGTGTCGGTCAGCGCAATCCCCAAATCGCCTCGGTATTCTTGTACCCAGTCTTCCAGCGCCGCTTTTTGAAAATCACGCAAACGCACTTTGCCAAAAGCTTGGAAGGACTGAAAGTATTCGTGCGCCATGGTGCCAATAGGGATGAGCTGATGCTTTTGCGCCAAGTGGACGTTGGAGGTGCCCTTAAAAAATTGCGGCACTTCGCGGGCTAAGGTGCCCACCACCTCGTCTTGCCATGCACCTGAAAAGCGTCGGCGTAAACCAAAATCGGAGATATCAAAGCCAAAGACTTCTTGGGGTTCTTGAGCGAAGCGTTTGAGGCGTTCAATCTTGCGTTGCAAACGTTGGCGGCCTTCGGCGAGAAGCGTGTCCTGATC
>DWUQ01000061.1 GCA_019120675.1 Candidatus Paenalcaligenes intestinipullorum
CATTCTCTTTATCTCTTATTGTTACTTGTCGTGCAATCGTTAAAAACCTGATTCAGTATAAAGCATCTTATTGCTTAGGGCTCATACACAGCATGAGCTTAGTGGTAAGAGTCTTCTATGTATAACTAATATTAGACGCATAATGTAATAACATTATGTCAAATTAAAAAGTTATTTAATCAAAGAAGAGAGCAAAATTTTGTATCCAACAAAACAAACACTCGTATGCAAAGACAATTCAATCTTCTCTCCTTAGACAGGAGAAGGCAACAAACCTTATTTAGCTCAAACAAATTACGCCGATAGAGTATCAACTAGAACTCATCAGTTGCTTAGGTAACTACTAAAGGGGATAGGGCAAAGCCGAAACTTTAGAGGCTAGCCAGAGCAGTAAGCTCAGGCTCATAACTAGACGGTAGAGTTATTTTCTACGAATGTTAAGGCAGGCCAATTTTGGCCCACCAAATTCAAGTGCTCCACTAAATGGTCCACTAAACCCATAGAAACAAAAAAGCACTTAAAGCGGTGAAGCTCTAAGTGCTTGATTGTTTTGAGGTATTCTTGGTCGGGACGGTAGGATTTGAACCTACGACCCCTTGCACCCCATGCAAGTGCGCTACCAGGCTGCGCTACGCCCCGAAAGAATTAAACTATAGCGCATATAAAAAAATGTGTCAAGCCTTTTGTGACTGTTTGATGGCTGAAGGGACCTGAGAGGCAGCGCTCAACCCATGAGCGTGTTGCAACTCGCTAATGAGCTGATTAATTAACGTTTGTGCCGCGCTGTCTGCTGGCTGGGAAGGGGCTTCGTTCGGTAAGTCGCCTAAGGCAGTGGGTACCGTACCCAAAGACTGACTGGGTTGTGTACTTGAAAACTCTGTAGCTTGAATTTGACCATGATCCAGCCAATCGGCCAGCTGTTGAAGTTGGCTTTGCTCGGCTGCACTGAGCGCTTGGTCAGATTGCGTAGCATAAACTGTAATCGCATCCGCCACACGACTGGCGCTAGAAATCAACGGGTACCAAGCTAGAGCCTCATTGCGGGCTGGCGGTGGGTCAATCAGCTGACGTTGTAACGTAGCGCGCAAGCTGTTGAGCTGACGATACACCTCACGTCTGGGGCTAAGACTAGGGGCAGTCGCATTAGTGGTTTGGTTCTTGTCGCGCAAGGCTACCGCGAGATTAACGCTGCTGAGTAAGTAACGGCTTAAGCTATGACGCAACTGGCTAAAGCTACGACTGAGTTGCTCGCGGTGGGTTTTAGGCCAGATTAAATAACCAAAAACCAATACGATCGCGCCACCGATCAGCGTGTTTTCAAAGCGTAAAAAGGCAAAATTAGGATGCAAACCAATGTGGTGAGGGCTAACCGAATCAATCAGCATCAAAATAATCGGCGTTAGAAAGATATTCATCATGATATAAGAATGCTGTATTGCCCAAGGCAGGCAAGCCGCAAAAAACACCATGGCGACAATATAAAACCCATTAAATGGTACGTAATGCAGGGCAAGCGCTCCCAACAGAACACCTAGGCTAGTGCCCACACAACGCAAAATAGTACGGGAGAAAATAGAACCCAGATCGGGCTTCATAACTAAAAAAATGGTAAGCGGTGTCCAATACCAATGTGAACCATTGTCAAACCAGTGCAAACCAAATCCTAACGCACAGCAAAGCATCAAGGCGTAAGCATTACGTAGCACTTCTGGGGCAATAGAGAGCTGACTTCTTGCAACACGAAAACGACTTAACCAAGAGTGATTGGAAGAATTGGTCGGGGCAGAGGTTTCTTTGGATTGTGGGGAACAAGAAGAGGTTGCGGTTGTTGAGGGAGAGGCCTCTTCAGTGGCGCCTTGAAAGTTTGGGAGTAACGCTGTGGTGAGCTTTGACAGCGCAAAGCTTAGAACATTATTTTGCGTCAAGACTGTAGGTAAGCGTAACGCAGGTAAGGCCTTATCGGTTGCGGCCTTTGTCTTGAAAGTGTGATAGTTATGATAATGTTCCGACAAAAGCGATAAATAATCGCTTGCGGCGCGTAATTCATTTGGATTATGGGTGCTGAGTAACGCGGAAAATAGAGCTTCAAAGCGTTGCAGCAATGCAGACAAACGCTCGGACTCCGGGTTGCGACCTTGAGCATGCGAGCGAGTCTGAAACATAAAGGCGTAGAGGTTTTCTTGGGCGCTAGTAAAGTCGTGTTCGCGTTGTTCGACCACAGCACGAGGAGCTTCAGTACTAGCTTGTGCGAGCTGTTGACAGGCGGTTAATACGGTAGCTATGGTCTGGTGGGTCGGGTGATGGCGACGAAACATAGCTTCGATACCCAATAAAGCGGCGTACCAAGCGCTACCGAGCAATATAAACCCAGCGGCTTGCCCATAATTGGTCAGGGCTGGATTGCCAATTGCTACGGTACCCATAATCAGCATTTGCAACGTGCCCACCGACAGTAATGCGTTAATACTGCTTAAGAGTGCACTGCAAAACCCAATCAGTGCCATGATCAGTACCACCCATCCCCAAGGTAGGTTACTTAAGTACCCCAGTAGCAGACCTAAGCTGGCAAAGGCCGCGCTCAGTATGATTTTATAAAAGCTATAGCGATAGCTGCCATCACGTTCGCCAGTAATTTGCAACATGCTGGCCATAGCCAGCCACATACAAATAGATAATTGGTCAGTCACAAAACCAATCGCCATGGGCGCGCCAATACTGAGCGCTGCACGACTCGATCGCCAACTATTCCAACTACTGACTTGATGTTGAGTAAGCAACTGCAATAGCCAAGAGCTAGGTTGTGTTGAGGTATTGGAATGATGAAAAAAGTGAGGAATCGTGAGCTTGGGCATAGAGCAACTAGGCGTAGAGTAGTTTTATTGTTTACACTTCAGGGCGTTTCCTTCCCATATGTAAATCATAGTGTAGATAGTAATAGCAGATTATGGCCGCTCGTACCCCTAAAAAACGTCGTTCATCTAAAAAGTCACCTTCCTTGCCATTTGGCCGTAAATGTAAACTAGCGGGCGTGTCGGCTGCAGCAGTCTTTGCTGTAGTGGGTTTTGTGTTAAATCCTAATCTGCGCGAGCTCTCCAAAGTTGAACGTGCGGTAGCAGAGCTGATTCAGAGCATTCAAAACCCAGGTTCAGAGCTGCTGGCACCTACCGGTAAGTATGTGCAGACGCAGTTCCAGTCCTGTCCACACTTTTTCCCCCAGCAGCAGCCACCGATCGTACCCAGTCAAAATAGATTGCGCGAAATGTGTTTTGACTCGTTTGCTATTTTGCATAATGGCCAGACCAAAACACCTGTGTTTGTGGCGCAGCGCTTAAATAAACGCATGTTAGAGCAGGCTAAAGAAGTGCCGCGCAGCAATCGTTTTTACGAAGAAGCGCGTTTGCCTTCTGCGGATCGTGCGACCTTAGCGGATTATCGTAATTCTGGTTACTCGCGTGGCCACATGGCTCCTGCAGGTGATATGGATACACCAGAGGCGATGGCGCAAAGTTTTTCATTATCCAATATGGTGCCACAAAACCAAACCCATAATGCGGGAGCCTGGAGTAAAGTGGAGGGCGATACGCGACAGTATGTCCGTCGCGCCAAAGGGGATGTGTACGTGGTTACCGGCCCTGTGTATGGCCAGCGTACCTCTTATATTGGTGAGAACCGTGTGGCGGTACCAGAGTATATTTATAAGCTGGTGTATGACCCGAGCGACCATCGAGCGTGGGTGTATTGGCATAAAAACGACCCCAAAACCGTAGTGGGCAACCCCATTAGCTACGAAGAGTTTGTGAAGCGTACGGGGCTACAAATTTTACCAACGGTGCATTAAGGGGCTTCAATACTTAAGTCTTTGATGAGTACTGCAAAGCGATCAGAAGCCGGCAAGTGGCAGCTGCCTATGCGTACATTCACGGCTTCTCCATACAGCTCGGAAAGGGCGGTAGCGATGGCGGCTTCGGTTTCAGCAATGGATTTGGATTTAAACAGTTTGGAAACAGCAGGTAAGCCATCGATGGCGTGTAAAATAGCTCGATGAGGATTCGGTTCAGTCATGGTGGCTCCTAACTAAGGCTGAGTATGAATGCGGGGTATGCGTTTTATCTTAAAAGGCCGATGCAAGGCTAGGTTTGTGGCAAATCAAGGCTTATCGGCTTTTATACCAGCAATGGGTAACTAGGCGTAACCACAGAGGGAGTTATGAGCGCGACAGCATCCACCACAGCATTTAAACGTATGCGAGCGATGGCGACAGGCTTATTGCTGGGTGTGTTTGTTTTGTTTTTAATTGCTCGTACGCTAGAAGGCAGTGCAAGCGTTTGGGGGTATATTCGTGCTTTTGCCGAAGCCGGCATGGTCGGGGCGATTGCCGATTGGTTTGCGGTGACCGCTATTTTTCGTCATCCCTTGGGCTTACCCATTCCGCATACAGCCATTGTGCCACGCAAACAAGCCGCATTAGGCCTCAGTTTGGGCCGCTTTATCAGTGATTATTTCCTAACGGTTGAGCAACTGATGCCTAAGGTGCAGCGCTATCAGCCGATCCGGCGGCTGACTCGTTGGCTCAGTCGTAAAGCCAATGCGCAGTTAGTGGCACAATACGCGACCGTATGGCTGCAGCATGCCCTAAGCGCTGCTCGTGATACCCGTGCGGCGCGCTATTTTCAAGTCACGATTTTAGAAGGCTTACAGCACGCTAACTTAGGGCGGTGGATAGGGAAGTTGTTGGCCGCACTTACCGAGGGCCAGCGTCACCAAGAGGTGGTGGAGCTCGCTTTACAGTGGTTGGACGAGGCCTTGCAGAATGAAGACTTGCAACGCAAGTTGGCGCACGCCATTAGCAGTGAGCTACGTGGCACTTTGTATTTAAAATCGCTCAGTGCTATTGCTGGAGGTTGGTCCACGGATAAGTTAGTGGCTGCACTCAGTCGCGAGCTCTCTGCCATGAGTCGCGATCCGGAGCACGAATTGCGTCAAAGTTTTGAGGAGGCTTTGCAAACGTTGATTAGCCGCCTACAAGACGATGCCGACTTTCAAACGCAGATTCAGCAATGGCAAAACGACTGGTTGGCCGAGCCTGCGGTGACGCATTATGTACAAACGGTCTGGTCGCAAATCATTAATAAAATCGAATTGGACCTACAGCAACCGCACTCACTCATTCAGGCTCGTTTGGCCCAAGCACTGCAGCTTTTTGCTCGTGAGCTCTATAAGGACGAGGCAGCTCAAAGCGTCCTCAACGACAAGCTCCATGAAGTGCTGCCCCTTATTATTGAAAAGTATCGGCATCGTGTAGCGTTGTATATCCAAGAGCGCGTCGAATCATGGGACAGCGCTGAGCTGGTGGATCAGCTTGAAACCCAAATCGGTAAAGACCTGCAGTTTATCCGCATCAATGGCACGTTAGTGGGTGGTTTGGTGGGGCTGACTCTGCATACTTTTAGTCAATGGGTGTGGTGATCGAGCTGACTTACATACAATGCGAGTAAAAGCCGCCTCTTAGCTTGGCACATTGCTTTACGTTTTGAACGCTCTCTTAAAAGTTGGCTTGCACCGCCATTTTTACATAAGGGTCTAAACCATCTTGACGAAGCAGCCAGGCTTTGTAATCGCTGGGTAAATCGGCAATAGGCATGCCACGGTGTTTGCCAAAGGGCATGATTTCAGGGATACGCGCGCGCTCGGAGTAGCGCCAGAGCTCTTCCCAAGTGGCTAGAGTAGGCTGGTGCTCGGTATTAATACGTTGGATTAGCGCTTGAAGCAACACCAAGCAATTTTGCACATCCGCCAGTGCGGAGTGGGCGGCTCGTAAACGCTCACGTGCATTAGTGCGATCGAGATGATAAATCAACGCCGATTGGCTGTGACTGTCTAAACCGGGTAAATAACGACGTGCTAGCGCTAAGGTGCAAATACGTTTTACCCCTTCAGGGCTACCAATCACTTGCCAGTCATAGTCCACATTGTGACCAATCAAGTACTGAGTCTCCGCGGGTAGTCTAAACGTGCTGTGTGAGGGGCAGTTTTGTAACTCCTCATCATAAATATGATGGGTCGCCAACGCGCCCAAGCTGATTTTGTGGTCGGGGCGGTAGCGTTGCTCGAACTGCTGGATAATCGACAGCGAAGTAGGGGAGTCTAATTCGAGCCAAGCGGCTTCAATCAGTTGTGGATGAGTAGTGCCCGTCGTTTCGGTGTCAAATAATAAAGCGTGCATAAATAAAAAGCGTCAAAAAATCGAAAATGGAACAACTTAAGCTTAACCCACTTGGAAATGCATTTCTGGATACCGCACACTGCTGCGACGCCGGTGTGCCAAAATGTAAATCAGCGTCAGGGGTCCCAACCGGCCCACAAACATCAATACCAGCAAAATACAATGAGTCGGTGTGGAAAGCTGGGGTGTAATACCGTGCCCCATGCCTGTGGTCGTAACAGCAGAGACCACCTCAAACATAATCACCCGCAACGAAAAATCATCATCGAAAAATGTAATCAGCACCATACCCGCCATAAACCACAGCATCATAATTGAGATCAGTGCAGTAGCTTTTTGTACGGTAGTGGGGCTAAGGGTGCGTTCGCTGATCACGATTTCTTCACGCTGCCGTAAGAAGGAATGCACCGCCGCAAACAGCACAATAAAGGTGCCAAGCTTGATACCACTGGCGGTGCTGAGGGAGCCGCCCCCGATAATCATATACACCATCATCAGCATGACGGAGCTGTTTTTCATGAGGGAGGGGTCCATAGAGCTAAAGCCTGCTGTACGGGTAGCAATCGCTTGAAACCAAGCAGCATTAATTTGCTCCAGCAAAGGCAGGTTACCGATGGTGAAGGGGTTACGCGACTCGACCCCCCATAAAAATAAAAAGCCAAACAGATTGAGCAAAAGCGTCGTAATAATAATGAGCTTGCTGTACGTGCTCAGACGCGACCAACGACGGACCCGCAGCACATCGATAATGACAGGAAAACCTAAGCCCCCCAACATAATCATCAAAGACAAGGTCCAAATGCTCAGCGTATCCGACACCATTGAGGAAAGGCTGTGATCGTACAAAGACATGCCCGCATTGTTAAAAGCCATGGTGACGTGAAAATACGCTTGGTAAAACGCTTCCAACCAACTGGCCTCACGCGACCACCACAAACCCAGCAGAACAATAGCCCCTAATTGTAACGTGAAGGCGATTTTGACGACGGAGACGGCCGTCTGGCGAATTCTGCCGACGTTGGTTTGATTGAAGGCTTCGAGCGCCAATGCTTGCTCTTTAACACTAAAACGGCGGCCCATGCTCATGGCGACCAGTACCGCAAAGGTCACAATCCCCAGCCCACCAAGCTGAACGAGAATCGTGAGAATAATTTGCCCAAACAGTGTAAAGGTGCTGGCAAGCTCTACGATACTCAGCCCCGTCACGGTAACCGCCGAGGTGGCCATAAAGAAAGATTCGAACCAGCTAATCGGTCGAGTAGTGGCCGCAGGCAGCATCAACAGCAAGGTGCCCAATATAATTAAACAAAAAAAGCCAAACGCCAACACCGCGGGGGGGCTGGCATTAAGCATCGTTCGGCGATCCATGCGCAAACGACCAAAGGGCGCACGCGTACGACTTGTGGCCGCGCGAGAGTAATGGGGCTTCATTTAATTCA
This sequence comes from Candidatus Paenalcaligenes intestinipullorum, assembly GCA_019120675.1. Lineage (GTDB taxonomy): Bacteria > Pseudomonadota > Gammaproteobacteria > Burkholderiales > Burkholderiaceae_B > Paenalcaligenes > Paenalcaligenes intestinipullorum. The sequence goes on from DWUQ01000061.1 coordinate 7,663, forward strand.
GTTTTGGGGCAATGGTTCGCAAGGCCGGTAACGCACCAAATAATACGAGGATGTCTTTGGCTTCAAGGGTGAAATCGTGCTCAGGGCGGATAAAGGTTTGGCCGCGTCGTTTAATCACCAAGGCGTGAACGGATTCGTTTTTAAAGGTTAGGGCAGAGCTTAAGGGCTGGCCTTCGAGATGGGGGCTGGCGGTAATTTCCACCACAAACTCGCCATTGCCCAGTGAAATATAATCATTCACCATTGGATAACTCAGCATTTGTGCAACCCGAATACCCATTTCCTCTTCGGGGTGGATAATGCGTTGTACGCCAAGCTTGCTTAGGATTAAATGCTGAGCGTGCGAAACAGCCTTGACCCAGATGTTTTGAATCCCTAGAGCTTTTAAGTGCACCACACAGACTAGGCTGGCTTGCACATCTTCACCTATAGCAATTAATACGGTATCGTAGTTTTCTAAGCCCATCTCTTCGAGGGCAGCTTTGTTGGTGACGTCGGCAATAATGCCGCGAGACAGCTCGTCGGCATAGCGATCGATGGTTTTTTGGTCAATATCCACGCCTAAAACGGAGTGTCCGAGCTTTAATAGTTCGCGTGAGGCGGCCGAGCCAAAACGTCCGAGTCCGATAATTGCAAACTGTGCCATGCAGTACCTTAAATGTCGCTACCCCAACTCAGTTGCGCGCAAACACGTTGGGTGGGGTATGATGAAATACGTTACCACTATCTCGTAGTGCGTCGTATCTCGTTAATTTTAACCGTTAAACCCAAACCCTCCTAAAGGAAGGTGAAAGCAGTATGGTAACCCTATTTGAGCCTCTAAATGTAGGGGATCTTTGTATAGAAAACCGCATTATTATGGCACCCATGACGCGTACGCGTGCCACACAAGGACGTGTGCCAAGCGATTTAATGCGTAACTATTATTGCCAACGAGCCTCTGCGGGGCTAATTATTGCCGAGGCCACCGCGATTTCCCCCCAAGCGGTCGGTTACCTTAATTCGCCAGGCATTTGGTGCAGCGCTCAAGTCGAAGGCTGGAAAAACATTACCCAAGCGGTTCACAACAAGCATGGGCGAATCTTTTTACAGCTTTGGCACGTGGGGCGTGTGTCCGATCCTGAGTTGCTAAGTGGGCAAATTCCTGTTGCACCCAGCGCGATTGCCTGCGAAGGTCAGGTCAGCCTGCTGCAGCCCCCTCGTGACTACGTGGTGCCACGCGCGCTGAGTCAAGCCAGCATCACCGACATCATCAAAGATTACAAACACGCCGCACAAAATGCGATGGCAGCGGGCTTTGATGGCGTGGAGATCCATGCGGCCAATGGGTACTTGGTCGATCAGTTCCTAAATGACAGCAGCAACCAACGCCAAGATGACTACGGAGGCAGTATCCCCAATCGAGCGCGGTTCTTGTTTGAGGTGGTGGATGCGTGTGCAGAGGTTTGGGGGCATGGTCGAGTCGGGGTACATTTATCGCCTCGGGGTACTTATCACAGCATGCAGGATTCGGCACCAGCTAGCCTATTTACCCATATTGCCAATGAGCTCGAACAACGCCAAGTGGCGTTCGTTTTCTGCCGTGAAAACGATCACAGCCATGACATCACTCGGATTATCCGTCAAGCCTATACCGGCACCCTAATTGTCAACGAGCAATACAATTTTGAACGCGCCACACAAACCATTCAAAGTGGTCGTGCTGATGCCGTAGCTTTTGGGCGACCGTTTATCGCTAACCCAGATTTGGTTGAGCGCTTTCGTAATCGTTTAGCCTTAAATCGTACCGATCCCGACACCTATTATGCCGATGGGCCCCGAGGCTACACCGACTATCCCAGTATTGCGCAGAGCTAAATTAGGCTGAAGCGCGTAGCGAAGAGGGCTCGGGTTTAAATTTGACTGGTTTTAGGGTAGCCGTGGCGGAGGCGATCAGGCGTTGCCGCTGATCAAAGGCTTGCGCACGGCAAATCAGCAGGTCTTTATCTTGGCTTAAACACGTCGCCTCAATCGTCAGATTGCCTTTGCCTGGGCTTAGGAATTGCGTTTGCATTTCGATAGTGGCCATACCATAGCCTGGGCGTTGAGCACGCCCAGCGGCACTCAAACTGTAATCCAGTACAGACATTAACGCGCCTCCATGTAGCTCTCCCCGTGCATTGCAGAGCTGAGGCGACCAATTCAACCGAGTAATCGTACGCTCAGCACAGCTGGAAATAGACTCGACACCCAAATAGTCCATATAGGGCATAGCAATCCCAAAATGATGCGTCGGCTGTGGCATAGGGTCGAGAATTAGCTTAAACGTTGTTTAATCTGGGCAGACACCTGGGCCATATCAGCGCGTCCTGCTAATTTTGGTCGCACAATACCCATGATCTTTCCCATCGCTGCTGGGCCCGTAACGCCTTGTGCGTTGGTGGTGGCGATCGCCTCGTCAATCAGAGTTTGGATTTCAGCCTCGGTAGCCTGCGCGGGGAGGTAATCTTGTAGTACGTCAATTTCCGATTGTTCTTGTGCGGCACTGTCGTTACGACCAGCTTGCTCAAACGCATGAATGGATTCGCGTCGTTGCTTCACTTGCTTGTCCAGTATTTGCAAGATCTCGTCATCGCTTAACGTGCGTTGCAGCTCAATTTCCCGACTTTTAATGGCGGCTTGAACCAAACGTAACGTGCCTAAGCGCACACTGTCACGAGCACGCATTGCGATTTTAATGTCGTCGGCCAAGCGTTGGCTTAAAGAAGGGCTCATAAGGAATCCGTAGAGTAGGTGCGCACCGGAACAACCGGTTGCGGAGGGTTGGTCGGAACCGCAACAGGCGGTACAGGACGAGTGGTAGCCCAAGGGGCATTATTAAAGCGAGAGGTATCTAAACGGCGTGTATGCGGTCCAGAGTCTACAGCAGCCGAGGTAGAATGCTGAGCGCTAGCGTGGGAGGCAGATTGGGCCGCAGCAGGGGCGTCCGGCTCGCGGTGAAACTCACTTAAAGGTCGGTAGGGTGAGCTTTTTGAAGAAGGCTGTACCCCACCAGTAGGTGCGTCGTGGTGGCGATTTTGCGAAGCCTCCGCCGGAGGGGTGCGCACCACTTTTTGCCATTTTAAATCTAGCGCAGTGGGCTGCTCGCTAATTGTAATCGTCCGAGATTGCGTTTGACCCGCATGCGTGGCATGAAGTTGGTAGGTGCCTACTGGAATCTGTACATAAAAGTACGGGCCATCGCTACGGGTGTTGAGCACGTTGTAGTCGTCTTCGTTGCGGATGACGACTTGTACGTCCGACACATATGCGGCGTGTTGGGTAGTCGGATCAATCTCTGAGAAATTTAGGCTCAGCGCGTAATTGTTGCGTACGCGCTTGAAAGCCGCCGCTTCATCGCTGCCGATGCCACCGGTTACATAAATAACATTACCTGCGTATTGGGGCGGAGGCATAGGAGTTTGCGCAAACGTAGCGGCGCTTGTTAATGCCCCGCTAAGGGCTATACAGGTCACGACTAGAGAGTGGCGGAAGTTCA
>DWUQ01000062.1 GCA_019120675.1 Candidatus Paenalcaligenes intestinipullorum
ATGGCCAATACATGGTTGCAAGCCGCCGAACTACTCGGCTTCAAGCTGCACTTATCCTCTCCACAAGGCTATAGCCTTGACCCCGATCTTGTGGGCACGCCTGACCCCGCTATTTTCCGTAGCTTTGATGATCCCATGGAAGCATGCAAAGGGGCGGATCTCGTCACCACCGATGTTTGGACCAGCATGGGGTTCGAGGAGGAAAACGAAGAGCGCCGTAAAGCCTTTGCCGACTGGTGTGTGGACGAGGAAATGATGCAACAAGCTAACAGCGACGCGTTGTTTATGCATTGTTTGCCGGCGCACCGTGGCGAAGAGGTCAGCGCAGAGGTCATTGATGGCCCACAAAGCGTGGTCTGGGACGAGGCCGAAAACCGCATGCACGCCCAAAAGGCATTAATGGAATTCTTGTTGCGTGGCGAGCTGCCCAACGACGCCTAAAAGCTCAAGGGTGCGGAGGAGCGCTTAACCTCCTCATTACACCCATTCAGAAAATTAGCTCTGGCCGCCAGACCTCTACGTTTAACGGCCGTTAAAAATGAATGGGGTTACCCTACAATTTGAGCCTACAAAAGCATTCGGGCCTCACAAATGTGAGGCCCGAATGCTTCATACTTATAGGCCAAAACCTCAAGCACAAATCAAGCACAGTTCCTAACGCCGCACCCAATCAACAATAACCGGATGCAGCGTCGTGCCGTGATTTAGTCTTTGAGCTTAGGCAGCTCGGCGCCTTGAGCGGGTGCGAGCAAACCAACCTTGGAGTACACAAAAAGCTTATCGCGCGAATCCACAATATCGTTGTTGCGCATGGTGAGCTGACCAATACGATCACGTGGGGTAAAGGTGTCGTCACCCTCCTTTTCCATCGTTAGCCGCTCAGGGCGATAACTTAAGTTGTCAGATTGGGTATTGAGGATGGTGTAATCGTTGCCGCGGCGTAGTTCTAACGTGACCTCACCCGTAATCAGACGTGCCACCCAACGCTGAGCGCTTTCACGTAGCATTAAGGCTTGGGTATCAAACCAACGTCCTTGGTACAGTAAGCGCCCCAAACGTAAGCCGTTGATGCGGTATTGTTCGATGGTGTCTTCGTTGTGAATACCCGTAACCAAACGCTCATAAGCAATGTGCAACAATGCCATGCCCGGAGCTTCGTAAATACCTCGGCTTTTGGCCTCAATGATGCGATTTTCGATTTGATCGCTCATCCCCAAGCCATGGCGCCCACCGATACGATTGGCTTCGAGCATCAACTCAACCGCATCCTCGTACACCTGTCCGTTTAAGGCAACAGGCACCCCTTCTTCGAAACGAATGGTGACCTCTTCGGCTTCGATGGCTACATCTGAGCGCCAAAAGGGTACGCCCATGATCGGTTGTACCAAATACATACCTTTGTCGAGGAATTCGAGATCTTTGGCTTCGTGCGTCGCGCCTAGGATATTGGAGTCGGTGCTGTAGGCTTTTTCAGCGGACATTTTGTAGGCAAAGCCATACTCACCCATATAGGCGGACATCTCGGCACGACCACCCAACTCATCAATAAAGCGCTGATCCAGCCAAGGCTTGTAGATTTTGAGCTGAGGATTGGTCAACAAACCATAGCGATAAAAGCGCTCGATGTCGTTGCCTTTGTAGGTGCTGCCATCGCCCCAAATATGCACGTCATCCTCGCGCATGGCGGCAACCAACATCGTACCGGTGACCGCACGGCCCAAAGGTGTGGTGTTGAAGTAGGTGACCCCGCCTGTGGTCACATGAAAGGCACCGCTTTGAATCGCCGCAATGCCCTCAGCCACAAGCTGAGCACGACAATCCACCAAACGCGCTGCCTCGGCGCCATACTCACGGGCTACGCGTGGAATGGCCTCGTAATCGGACTCATCGGGCTGGCCAAGATTAGCGGTATACGCATAGGGAATCGCGCCATTATTGCGCATCCATAAAATGGCGGCACTGGTGTCCAGGCCACCAGAAAACGCAATACCGACTTTTTGGTCGACAGGCAGGGTTTCGAGAATAGTAGTGGTCATAAAGAGGGTCGTAGAATTGCAATAAAAACAGGGCTTCATTATAGCGCCCTAACGCACAACATAAAGCCGCAAAAGGAAGCTGCTATTGTACGACTAGGCTATAGCGCCTGACTAGCCAGGTTTAAGCGGATGAAGCGTGAATAAAACATGGTGGAGGATGAACGCTCTGCACTTAGCCAGCTAGGGGGCCAAGGTCGCGAGGCCGTACCCAGCTCTTGCTGCACACCTTCCGTTAGTAAGGCCAGCTCACGATTCAAATGGGGTTTACGGTAGCACCCTCTGCCTTGTGTGCTTCACGCGTGGCTAGGACTTAACACGTTGGTTAGACCGGGAATGAGGGTCGGTTCGGCGACTGGAGGCTTTTGCCCACTCAACAAATACGTTACTAAATCACTTACAGATCGAATTTCTCGCCCAAACGGTAAAGGCTCCGAACCACGAAAGAACAAACCACGATCCACATCGCCTTCTAGGGCATACGCCAACTGCCGATCAATACAAAACTGGCCGCTTTTGGCAATGCCGTCGCGTAAACCGCACTGCACCAAACAATCAAAGCCTTCGGTACACGGACGCTCTTTGGCGACTTCTTGTAAACGAGAAACCTTGTGTAGATAGGAATCCAACCACGGGGTGCGTACCGCACGTGCCGGCAACCCGGCCACACTCATAAAGGTTACAGTATCGTCCGCATCGGCATTAGCGAGCGTGGTTTTAAAATTAATGTGCGCATCGCCTTCTTGGGTGACGGCAAAAGCGGTACCCAATTGGACGGCGCTTGCGCCCATAGCCAGTAAGTCTTTGACTTGTTGATGAGAGTGAATCCCACCCGCAGCAATCAGGGGAATGTTTTCATTTTCAATACCCAGCTTCTTGAACACCTCTAAGGTGCCAGCAATCGCGTTAGCAAAGGTGTAGTTGGGGTCATCCATGGCGTCTAAGCTGGCCAAGCCTAAGTGACCAGCAGCAAATTTTGGATTTTCAATGACGATGGCATCGGGCAGGCGATTTTTGCGCATCCACTTGCGTAACACCAATTGAATGCCTCGCGCATCCGATAAAATCGGGATTAACGCCACATTTGGGTGCTCGGTGGTGAGTTCAGGCAAATCCATAGGGAGCCCTGCGCCCACGACCACCGCATCGGCACCGCTTTCGCACGCTTGGCGCACATACGCTGCATACTGCGACACCGCACGCATAATATTGACCGCCACCGCGCCACAGCCTTTCGCTAATTCCTTGGCTTTTTTAATTTCACGATCCAAGGCTTCAAGATTGCAACGATCAATTAAGCTGGCGTCTTTGGATTTGTGGGTACGCGCCATTAGGTCAGGGTGGTGACGACGTAAATCCACACTGGAAATGGTGCCCATGCCTCCTAAGGCCGCCACACTGCCTGCGAGACGGTGCGCGGAAACACCCACGCCCATACCGCCTTGTACGATCGGAAGTAGCGCTTTGCCTTGGAGTTTAAGTCGTTCAATAATGGGTTCTAACACATGGTTTCCTTGTAGGGACAGAGGTCGGTCAGCCAAAAAAGCCAACTTAAGCCATCATGCCTGTAAATGGAGGGCTAAAGAGTTAATCCATATCAAGCCCAAGCCGAAAAACCGGACAAAATTCGTCCAGTTTTTGCGTTAAATCAAACGGGAATAGCGGGCCGTGGTGCGCTGTTGCAAATATTTATCAAATACCATGCTGAATGCGCGTACGAATAAGCGTCCGGCATCCAGCACCTGAATAGCGTGTGCATCCACTTGGATGAGGCCCGCTTCTTGATAAGGGGTTAAAGCGGTCAGCTCTTGGGCAAAATAATTTTGAAAATCGATGCCGTAGCGCTGATTGAGCTCAGCAAATTGCACGGGCATACTGCACATCAACGCCATGATGACCTCGCCTCGTAACACGTCATCATCGTCCATATCGAAGCCCCGTGCAGTAGGCAGCTGTTGCGCATCCAAACAGGCGTAGTACTCTTTGAGTGAGCGGACATTTTGCACATGTGTACGCCCCACTTGGCCGATTGCGGACACGCCAAAGGCGACTAAGTCACTATCGGCGCGTGTGGTGTAGCCTTGAAAGTTACGATGCAATGATTTGTCGAGACGCGCCAGATTTAACTCATCATTGGGCAAGGCAAAGTGATCAAGACCAATGTACTCGTAGCCAACATCAAGCAAGCGCTGGGTGGCCATCATAAAAATCTGCAAACGCGTTTCGGCATCGGGCAAATGTGCTTCATTAATCAAGCGCTGAGCACGAAAACGCTGCGGCAAATGGGCGTAGTTATACAGTGCAATCCGATCGGGGCGCAGCTCGGCCAATCGATCGAGCGTATGGCTAAAACTGGCCACGCTTTGCTTGGGTAAGCCATAAATAAGATCGGTGTTGATCGACTCGAACCCCACCGCTCGGCTGGTGGCGATTGCTTGCTCAACCATTTCATAGGGCTGGATACGGTGGATGGCTTCTTGGACCGCTGGATCAAAGTCCTGCACTCCAAAACTGGTCCGATTAAAGCCGAGCTTTGCCAGGTGTCCAAGCATTTCGTCTGAGACGGTGCGTGGGTCAATTTCCACACTGATTTCGGCATCGTCCACAAACGTCACCTGCTCACGTACGGCGTACATCAGCTGGCTCAGCTCATCCTGACTTAAAAAGGTTGGGGTTCCCCCGCCTAAATGCAATTGTCCCGTCAAACGGTGTGGGCCCAAATGCTCAGCCACCATAACAATTTCACGTTTTAAGTAATCTAGGTACTCGGCAGAACGTGAACGGTCTTGAGTGATGATCTTGTTGCAGGCACAGAAATAACACAGCGACACACAGAACGGCAAATGAAAATACAGCGATAATGGCCGTGCTCGCTCTTGGCGCGCTCGTTGATCTAAGGCTTCAAAATATTGTTCTGGCGTATAGCCATCTTGGAAACGGTCGGCAGTGGGGTAAGAGGTGTAACGAGGGCCCGACGTATTAAAACGACGAATGAGCGCTTCAGATAGGTGTAATGGCGTGCTCAAAAAGGACGGCTCGGCGACGCGTGTGCGCATACAAGGGCTCCCAGCGGATACAAAAAGTTAGTTTAAGGTTCTATTGTCGCCACTTCTGTACCATTGCCCCTTGACGTGCATCAATCCAAAGCCAGACCTATTTTTATATTGATTTTCAAGCAATTTTAGGGACTTTGTAAGGAAATATCGTATTATAGAGGTCCACTTTCCCTTCAACGCTGCTTTTAACGTCGCATGTCTTTGCTCGTGATTTTGGCTCTGCCTTTTTTGGGCGGGGTAATCTCCTCCTTGCTTCCTATCGAGTCTCGCAAACTCCAAGCCCCGTTGGCGGGCTTAGTGGCGCTTACCTGCGCCTTGCTGACGCTGCAGTACTACCCAACCCTAGCTCAAGGCCACATACCCGAATTACGCCACGCGTGGATGCCCACGCAAGGGGTTGAGTTCACCTTGCGCATGGATGGTTTTGCTTGGCTCTTTGCCACCATTATTAGTGTGATGGGCGCTCTAATTGCGTTGTATGCCCATTACTACATGTCCAAACAAGACCCGGTGCGTCGTTTTTTTGCATTTTTGCAAATTTTCATGGGGGCAATGCTGGGGGTGGTTCTGTCAGGCAATGTGATCCAACTGGTCGTGTTTTGGGAGCTGACGAGCCTATCGTCGTTTATGTTGATCGCCTACTGGTACCATCGCCGCGATGCCCGGCGTGGCGCGCGTATGTCGTTGATCATTACTGGGGGTGGCGGTCTCTGCTTATTAGCCGCCATGCTCATGATGGGGCAAGTGGTCGGCAGCTATGATTTGCAAGTCGTTTTAAACTCCGGCGACGCCTTGCGTGACAGCAGTTGGTATCCCTTATTGCTGATACTGTTTGCTTTAGGGGCTTTAACCAAAAGCGCACAGTTTCCTTTCCATATCTGGTTACCTCGCGCCATGGCGGCACCAACG
>DWUQ01000063.1 GCA_019120675.1 Candidatus Paenalcaligenes intestinipullorum
AGAGAAGCCATAGCGAATACGACTCACAAGGGTAAAAATTAATGCAAGCTTTACGCTTGGTTACATGGTGGTCGTCAAACAATACAGAACGACTAAAGCCAACTCTCCGTGTTTTTGCTTGTTGCAATAATGTGGAATACTTGGGATTGTAAAGGAAGTCGAATTACCCGTATTCAGGGGTACCTATTGATACGGGCAAATCATCAACCAATTGGAGGTCGTCACATGAACACGAGCAACAGTTTTGGTGCACAGTCTACCTTAACGGTGGCGGATAAAGCATACCAGATATACCGTTTGGATGCTGTGCAAGGCGAGCATATGGATGTCGCTTCGTTACCGTATAGTCTCAAAATTCTTTTAGAAAACCTATTACGTACGGAAGACGGTGTTAACGTTACGGCCGAGGATATTCGTGCTTTAGCGAGTTGGGATCCCAAAGCCGCGCCGACCAAGGAAATCGCTTTTAGCCCCGCACGAGTGGTGTTGCAGGATTTCACTGGGGTGCCTGCGGTGGTGGATTTGGCGGCGATGCGCGAGGCCATGTCCAAACTAGGTGGTGATCCTAAACGTATCAACCCTTTAGTGCCTGTTGAGCTGGTGATTGACCACTCCGTCATTGTGGATGATTTTGCGCATAATGCGTCCTTCCAACGCAACGTAGAAATTGAATACCAACGCAACTTAGAGCGCTATGAGTTTTTACGTTGGGGCCAAGAGGCTTTCAATAACTTTAAAGTGGTGCCACCCGGTACGGGGATTGTTCATCAAGTTAACTTAGAGCATCTATCGCGTGTGGTCTTTGTCAAGGAGCCAAACACCGATCAGGAGCTGCCTGTAGCTTACCCCGACACCTGTGTGGGCACGGACTCGCATACCCCCATGGTGAACGGCTTAGGTGTGGTGGCATGGGGGGTAGGAGGCATTGAGGCTGAGGCGGCCATGCTGGGCCAAGCGATTTCCATGCTCATTCCTCGGGTAGTGGGTTTTAAGCTTAGCGGCGAACTCAAGGATGGGGTCACGGCCACCGACTTGGTGCTGACGATCACTGAAATGCTGCGTAAGCACGGTGTGGTGGGTAAGTTTGTAGAGTTTTATGGTCCAGGGGTTAGTGCCGTCCCGCTCGCCAACCGAGCCACCATTGGCAATATGAGCCCTGAATATGGTTCTACCGTGTCGATTTTCCCTATTGACCAGATCACCTTGGATTATATGCAGCTCACTGGGCGATCCGAGGCACAAATCGCGCTGGTTGAAGCCTACGCCAAAGCCCAAGGCCTATGGCACGATGCGCAGCACGAGCCCCGCTACTCTGAGCGCTTAGAGCTTGATCTTTCTACGGTGTGTCCATCCATTGCCGGACCGAAACGCCCGCAGGATCGGATTCCGCTAACTTCTGCGCAGTCAGCGTTCAACAAAGAGCTCGCCAATTACCGCAAAGATTCCGCCAGCAGCAAAATCCAAGAGGCTGAAAAAGAGTCCTTTCCCGCCTCAGACGCTCCGGCTTACGACCCCTCAGCCAGTGCGGGGCAAACCGATCAAGTGAATGTTCATATTAACCACCAACCGTGCACCATTACCGATGGAGCGGTGGCGATTGCCGCCATCACTTCCTGCACGAATACTTCCAACCCCAGTGTGATGGTGGCGGCTGGCTTAGTAGCTAAAAAAGCGTACGAGCGTGGCATCACACGTAAGCCTTGGGTAAAAACCAGCTTGGCACCGGGCTCCCGAGTGGTCACCGATTACTTTGCCAAAGCAGGGCTAACACAATATCTGGACGCCTTAGGTTTTAACCTAGTCGGCTATGGCTGCACCACATGCATTGGTAACTCAGGCCCACTCATTCCCGAGGTGAGCCAAGCGGTGCGCGAGCACGACTTAACCGTGGTGTCGGTGTTATCTGGGAATCGCAACTTCGAAGGGCGGATTCACCCCGAGGTCAAAATGAATTACTTGATGTCACCGCCATTAGTGGTGGCCTATGCGATTGCCGGTACGATGGATCTGGACTTAACGTCTGACCCCTTGGCGATCGATGCCGAAGGCCAACCTGTCTACCTAAAGGACCTCTGGCCCAGTACTGAAGAAATTCAAACCGTTGTCAGCGAGGCGATTGCTGCCTCCATGTACCAAGATGGCTACGCCAACGTCTTCGCTGGCGACGAGCGTTGGCAAGCGCTCGCCACACCAAAATCCCAGCATTTTGAGTGGGCGGATACCTCCACCTATGTGCGGAACCCTCCTTATTTTGAACAAATGGGAGCGGATCCCGAGCCCGTGACCGATATCGCTGGTGCCCGAGTGTTAGCCAAGTTGGGCGATTCGGTGACCACCGACCACATTAGCCCTGCCGGGGCGATTGTTCCCAATACGCCAGCGGCCTTGTATTTGTCCGAGCATGGCATTGAGCCCAAGGACTACAACTCCTATGGTTCACGACGAGGCAATCACGAAGTCATGATCCGTGGCACCTTTGCCAACGTGCGCTTGCGCAACCAGTTGGTACCGGGCACCGAAGGAGGCTACACCCGGGACTTTACCCAAGCGGGTGCGCCCATTAGTACCATCTTTGATGCCTCGCGAAATTATCTTGCTGCCAATACGCCTTTAGTTATTTTGGCAGGCAAGGAATACGGCTCAGGTTCCTCACGAGACTGGGCGGCCAAAGGGGTATTGCTGTTGGGCGTAAAAGCAGTCATTGCTGAGTCCTACGAACGCATTCACCGCTCGAACTTGTTGGGGATGGGTGTGTTGCCCCTGCAATTTTTAGAGGGCGAAAACGCAGACAGCCTAGGGCTGGTGGGTGACGAGGTGTTTACCATTACGGGGATCACCACGCTTAATCAACACCTCATCCCCGAAACCGTCGACGTTCAAGCGGGCGAGCACCGTTTCAAAGCCATTGTGCGTATTGATACGCCTACCGAAGCGGAGTACTACCGCCAAGGTGGCATTATGCAGTACGTGCTGCGTCACTTACGCGATGCCTAATGGGTATGTGACCTAAGAGATGGGTTCACCTGTGTGTCCGGTGAACCCATTTTAATAACCTGTTGTTCGCAGCAAGGTTGCTCTGTATAAGCGTTGAGTAGCGGTGGCGGTACAGCAAAAAGCACCTGCTATGTGATGAAGCACTGTGGAGGGTGTGGGCCGCGCAATCTAGGTGCTCAAGCTCAGGTGTTTTGGGGTAAGTGGAAGGTCTCAGGATGAGGTCCTAGCCGACCATCGGCTTCGTTTAATTGGGCAAGGACCGCTAAGTCTTCGGTATCCAACTCAAAGCTAAAAATAGCGCGGTTATGCCGTTGACGCTCGGGGTTTACGGATTTGCTTAGTACCATATGGCCTTGCTCAATATGCCAGCGTAACAGTACCTGAGCTGTAGTACGCTGGTGCTTACGAGCTATTTCCTCTAAAAGCGGATGCCCCCATAGGGTGCCTGCTGCAAGCGGACTCCATGCTTGGGTGCGAATATCGTGGTCGTCATGAAACTGTCGCAAGCCTTGCTGCTGAAAACGTGGGTGCAGCTCAACCTGATTGAGCACGGGCAAAACGCCAGTTTTATCGAGTAAGGTTTGTAGCTGAGCGGCGGTAAAGTTGCACACGCCAATGGATTTGATCAAGCCCTCGCTACGCAGATTAATCATCATCTCCCACGCTTGCACAAAGCGATTCACTCTAGGCACCGGCCAATGAATTAAATAAAGGTCTAAGTAATCCAGTTTCAGTTTCTCAAGGCTGCGTTCGATTGCCTCCTTAGTAAGCTGATGACCGTGTTGATCGTTCCATAATTTTGTGGTGATAAACAGCTCAGATCGATCTAAGCCGGATTCGGAAATGGCGCGTCCGACGCCTTCTTCATTATGATAGCCACTCGCAGTGTCGATAAGTCGATAGCCATTTTCTAGGGCGTTCAGTACCACGCGGGAACTGAGCAAATTGTCGACTTGCCACACACCAAAACCAAGTTGCGGAGCCGAGCGCCCATCGTGGAAACGTAATTCAGGAATTGCTGGCATTGAACTCTCCTTAGGGGTGAAAATCAGCCATTCAGCATCTGTTGGCCGTTGGGTTTGCTGCCAAGGTAGCCTACGCCTACACTAGGCGCTGACAGAGTGCGGCGAAACGGTTTTGAATTATCGTTATATCGTTCTGCCAAGCTAGTTATCATATAGCATTTCGTTTTTATAAGTCATGATCAGGAGTCGCCATGAGCGCACATTCCTCCACCAAACGCCGTACCGTACCCGAATTAGCGGCTCTGAAAGGGCAACGAAAAATCGTTTCCTTAACCGCTTATATAGCACCAATTGCCCGCCAACTGGATCCCTATGTGGATTTTATTTTGGTAGGTGATTCGACTGCTATGGTGGGGTATGGCTTGCCGGACACGCTGAGTATTACCGTTGAGCAAATGACCGCCCATGCGGCAGCGGTGGTGCGTACCACACAACACGCATGCGTGGTGGTCGACATGCCCTTTGGCTCCTATCAGGCCTCCCCCCAAGAGGCGTTTAAACAGGCTGCCTACATGCTGGCGCATAGTGGGGCTGCAGCGGTTAAAATTGAAGGGGGCGCCGCCTTAGCCGAGACCACACGCTTTCTTGTGGAGCGTGGTATTCCAGTGCTTGCTCATGTGGGACTGATGCCGCAGTATGTCAACACCATGGGCGGCTTTAAAGCCCAAGGTTTGCATGATGCCGCGGCACAGCAGATCACGCGTGACGCTTTGGCGCACCAAGAGGCGGGCGCCTTTGGGGTGGTGCTCGAAGGCATTGCTGAGCCTTTGGCGCGTCAGCTCACCGCCACCTTAACCATCCCAACGATTGGTATCGGAGCCTCACCAGCGTGTGATGGGCAAGTGCTCGTGACCGAAGACATTCTCGGTTTGGGCGAAGGTAAAATACCTAAGTTCGCTCAGCCGTTTGCGGATGTGGGCGCAGTGATTCGCGATGCTGTGCAGCAGTATGCCCAAGCGGTTCAAGACGGCCGTTTTCCAACACTTCAGCACTGTTTTGGTGTGAAAACGGCCCCATCGTCTTCGAACGATGAGTCCAATTCTAAACCGTAGTCTATTTTAAAGATCAGGATTAGCATGTCTAAAACCGAGACCCTAGCTCAGGGGAATGATTTCATCGATACGATGGTTGGGCTGAGTCCCGAGCACGATTTATATGCGATTCGTCACGCACGCAGCAAAGCCAGCACGGCCACACAGGGTTGCCAAACCTTATTTTTCAAAGAGGATTTAGAGGGGTTAAGTCTTGCCGAGCGGTACTTGGTCGCTTGGTATATCGCATTACTCAGCCAAGCGCCTTCGTTAGCGGGGGAGTATCGCCGCCAATTACAGCATGTGGCGGTCAGCGATCAGGTGTTAATGGCGGTGGAGTTTGACCGCATCGACGATATTTCCGATGCTCGCCTGCGTGAGCTATTACGCTTTACACGAATCTTAACCTTAACGCCCACGCATGGTGACCGTGCTGCCTTGCAAGCTTTACAGGATGCGGGGCTGTCGACACCCGCCATTATTGCGTTGGCTCAGTTGATTGGTTATTTGAGCTATCAAGTACGTTTAGTGGCGGGCTTGCAAGCCATGAAAGCCTTTGAAGAGGGAAACTAACATGTCCAAGACCATTCAGATCAATGGCTTTACCAATGCACCCCTTAGCTGGAAGTCTTGGTTGGATATTGTCGATGTGCAGCACGCAACGCCACTTCAACACCAAGTGCTCGACAGCAGTCATCCACAGGCTAAGCAGCAGGACTACTATCGCTTATTGGTGCATCAGCCCGAACTGCTGCAGCAACGATCCGACGCTTACAATGCCATTATGTATGCCCCCAAGGGCTTAGCACGTGCCGATCGTGAGCTGGGCGCCATGGTGGTGTCGGTACTGAATGGCTGCCCCTATTGTGTCTCGGTGCATGCGCAACGGTTTGAGCAGCACAGCAAACGTACCGATACGATCGAGCAGGTTTTTGCCGAGCCTCGCACCGCAGGTGTTGATGCGCGTGAACAAGCCATCAGTGCGTTTGCGACTAAGCTCACCGAGCAGCCCCAACATTTAACCGCGCGTGATATTCAGGCATTGGTGGACGTGGGCTTAGACCAAGCAGAAATTCTCGATCTCCTAAACAGTGCGGCCATTTTTGCGTGGGCCAATCGTCTGATGCTGAACTTAGGCGAGCCTGAGCCGTTAAAGGCTTAATAGTGCCCCTGGCGTAGGGTGTTAAAGTTAATCATAGCTTGCTAAGGATAGCGAACCATGCTGCAGTTGTTTGAGGGCTCACTTGTGAGCATGCTGGTTTTTTTTCTGTTGCTTGTCGGTCTAGTTGGTTTAGGCTGGCGTAGCAGCAGTTGGCGTCAGCGTGCTCAGCACAGTGAGGCTCGCTTGCACACTCTAGAGGCGGCACACAAGTCGTTGCAGCAAGAGCTGCGCCATAGCCAAGATCAATACCAGCATGGGTCTCAGCAATATGCAGCACTCGGGGCCCAAAAGCAATCGGCAGAGGAGCGTCTGGCAGAAAGCCGCGAACGAGTCGTCTTTCTAGAGAAGCGCTTACAGACAGTACAGCAAGAGGCGGCCTCGGCCGAGCGTAAGCTCGCCGAGTTACGCGTCACGCACGAAGAGCGTCAACAGGCCTACATTCGACTCGAACAAGGTTTGTTGGAGCAAAAGAAAGCCATGCAGTTGGAGTTTGAGAACCTTGCTAATCAAATCGTTGAGGCCAAGCAACGGCAAATCCAAACCACCAGCAAACAATCCTTCGAGCAATTGCTCCAGCCCTTTCGCGAGCAAATTAGTCAATTTCAGCAGCGTGTGGATCATGTGCACGAGCAGTCTCTAAAATCCTACGGGCATTTATCCAGCGAAATTAAACAAATGCTGGAAGTTGGCTTACAAATGTCGAACGAGGCCAATAACCTCACGACGGCTTTAAAAGGGGATAAAAAGCTCACAGGTATGTGGGGCGAGCTCCAACTTGAGCGCACGTTGTCGGCAGCGGGTTTAGTCAAAGGCGAACATTACTTGAGCCAAGCAATGTTCCGTGACGAAGCCGATGAACGGCGTTACCCAGACTTTGTGGTGCTGCTGCCTGACAACAAACATATTGTGGTCGACAGCAAGGCCTCGTTGGTGGCTTACGAGCAAGCGGTCAATGCTGAGGATGCTGCCGAGCAAGAGCGACTATTGAATGTGCACGTGTTGGCGATGCAGCAGCATATTGATGATCTGGCTAAAAAGCGCTACGACCAGCTTAAGGGCTTAGGCAGTCCTGATTTTGTGTTTATGTTTGTGCCCATTGAAGGGGCCTACATCGAAGCCATGCGTCACAACCCCCGCTTGTTTGAGTACGGCGTTAAGCGCAATGTGATGGTGGTCTCGCACACCTCACTGTTACCGGTGTTGCGCACGGTGGCGAATGTGTGGATGCTGGCACGCAGCAACGAACAAGCACATGAATTAGGGATTAAGGCCGCTGAGCTGCATGATCAGGTGGCGTTATTGGCCGAGCGTTTGCGCCGCATGGGTGACAGCATCAATCAGCTGAATCAAAACTACAGCAAAGTCGTGACGGCTACCGCTGGTCGTCAGGGGTTATATGGCAAAGTGCAGCGCTTCAAGGAGCTTTCTGCGCGCACCACACGCGACTTACCCGAATTGGATTTTACGCCCCATGAGGTGACCGCTGAGCACGCCCGCTTAGAACAAGTGGAGCCACCCGCTGAGCACGAGACCGCTGAGAGCATAGCCGCCAACCAATAACCAAGCAGGCAGACCACGCTGCAAGGCAAAAAAACCACCCAGTACGGCCAAGATTTCTACGGGGTGGCGCAGCTGATGTACGGCAATGGGGTCAATCAGAGCCGCTAAAAGTAGCCCAACCACTGCAGCATTGATCCCAATTAGAGCACGCTGTACGGTTTGGTTACCGCGTATGCGTTGCCAGACAGGTAACACCGCAAGCAACAATAAAAAAGACGGTAAGAAAATGGCGACCAAAGCAACCAACGCTCCTACAGCGTGGTAATGGTAGTCATAAGCCGCCATACCCACAAAACTTGCAATGCCGAATATTGGCCCCGGCATCGCTTGAGTGACCCCATAGCCCGCTAGGAAAACCGATTCGGGCAAAATATCATGCATGAGCAGCGCGTCTTGTAGCAGGGGCAACACCACATGGCCCCCACCAAATACCAAATACCCAGCCTGATAAAAGCTTGCTGCTAACTGCGCCAAAGGGTGCCACGACGCGAACCAAGGTAGCATCATGGCGAGGCCAATGAACAGTACGATTGCTCCCCAAGCGAGAATGGGTGAGCGCCGTTTAGAGGAAGGGGTTAATGCCGTTGTGGACGGCGTTGTGACTAAGGAGCGGTGTGAGAAAGGAAGCGTGCTCCAGACTAAACCTAACACCATCAACCCCACTGGGGTGCTCCACGTGGTTGACACACCAAGACTGAAGCCGAGCATGAGTAAGGCGCTAATCCGAGTGAACGCCGTCGGGCAAAACTGCCGCCACATTGCCCACGCCGCCTGCAACACCACAGCGGTAGCAGCTAACCCTAACGGCATACTAAGCACCGACCAAAGCCTATGCTGGCTAGCCCAGAGGGTCGCAAATAACGCCAGCAAGATGGCAGTGGGTGCGGTAAACGCTAGCCAGGCTAATACACCGCCCCAGCCCCCGCCTAAGCGCAAACCAATACCAAAGCCCACTTGGCTGCTGGTAGGGCCTGGCAAAAACTGACAAATGGCGACCAGCTCAGTGTAGTCCTGAGCGCTCAGGCTGCCTCGACGTTGGACAAACTCTTGGTGAAACAGACTGAGGTGCGCCATCGGGCCACCAAAGGCTGTGCAGCCCAAGCGTAAAAAGCAAAAAAATAAAGCCGATAGACTCACAGGCCAAATCACCCAGCGCTGGTTAAAGTAAATGCTCCCGCTGAGTGTAGTCGCGCCACTCGTCTAAGGACAAGGCTTGTGAGTAAAAATGCCCTTGAATGGCGGAGCAACCATATTGATTTAAGAAGGCCACCTGGTCGAGCTTCTCTACGCCTTCGGCCACAATGTGCAAGCGTAGCTCTTGGCCCATGGCTAATACCGCTCGCACGATGGCCACACTATCACTGTCTTCGGGGATGTCTAAAATTAGATTACGATCGATTTTGAGCTCGTAGAGCGGCAAGCGCTTAAGGGCAGCGAGGTTTGAGTACCCCGTACCAAAGTCGTCAATGGCAAAGCGGATGCCGAGCTTGACCAGCTCGTTCATGAGACGGATGGTGTGATGCACCTCACGCATTAGCATCCCTTCGGTCACTTCAAACACCAAACGATGGGCAGGCGCATTATAGCGTTGGATGATTTGCGTCACACGTTGTACAAAATCAAATTCTAAAAATTGCGTGGGACTAATATTAATCGAGATGCTGAATTTTTTATTGGCGTACAGCAGTAACAATTGACAAGCTTGCTCTAGGATCCAGTCGCCAAGCTTGTTGATCAATTGGGTTTCTTCGGCAATCGGAATAAAGCGTTCGGGCGAGATCATGCCGCGAGTAGGGTGGTTCCAGCGAATGAGTAACTCTACGCCCATAATCTCGCGATTGCGGTTGACCTGTGGTTGCAAATACATATAGAGCTGGTCGGTCCCAATCGCAAAGGCTAAGTCACGCTCTAAGCTTAAGCGTTCTTCGACCTCCTCTTTCATGTGAGTGGCGTAGCTGACCACTCGATTGCGGCCTTGGGCTTTGGCCTTGTACATGGCGGTATCGGCTTCGCGCAAGACATCTTCAATATGTTCGGTCTCGCCATGCAATAAGGCAACCCCAATCGATACACTGCTCAAATACGCCACGCCATCCACATAAAACGGCTTTTCCATCGAAAGGCGCAAGCGCTCACTGATTTTTAAAGCTTTGCTGAGCCCTAAAGAAGGGTCAGCGTTGAGATCGGGCACCAAGACTACAAACTCGTCGCCACCCACACGCGCTAACATATCGGTATCACTCAGTAAGCGCCCCAAACGCACGGCCACGCGCTGCAAGAGGGAATCGCCAATTAAGTGGCCGCGTGCATCATTAATATGCTTGAAATTATCCAGGTCAATAAATAAAACGGCGGCGCAGCTGGGTTTGCGTTTGATGTCTTCCAGAGTATGTGCCAAGCGTTTTAGTAACGAGCTGCGGTTGGGTAGTTTGGTCAACGTATCGTAGAAGGCGAGGCGATGGTTGGCTTCGCGCGTCGCTTTGTATTCGGTAATATCGGTGGCAATGCCGCACACCCCGTCCTCGTCT
>DWUQ01000064.1 GCA_019120675.1 Candidatus Paenalcaligenes intestinipullorum
ATAAAAAACTGAGCAGTGGCCGAGTGTGGATCGTTGGTGCGTGCCATAGCCAGCGTGTATTTGTCGTTGGTGAGGCCGTTGTTGGCTTCGTTTTCCACAGGGGATTTAGTGGTTTTTTGCTTCATGCCGGCTTCAAAACCACCGCCTTGAACCATAAAGTTGTCGATAACGCGGTGAAAGACCGTGCCATCGTAAAAGCCTTCTTGGACATAACCCAAAAAGTTTTCTACGGTTTTAGGGGCTTTTTCAGCATTCAATTCGATAAGAATATCGCCTTTGTTGGTATGAAGCTTGACGTTAGGAGTAGTGCTCATGACTGGATTACCTTCTTCTGGAGTAGGGGTGGTGTCGGCGTAAGCAGCGCTTAGCGGCATACAAGCCAAAAGACCTGCACTAAGTAGCGCCCCAATTTGGGAGCGCCATGACCAGGCAGGTGGGGAAGTGAACGCAAATAAGGACATGGGTTAAAAATCCTGAAAGCAAAAGGCACAATACAGCAAAGAAGCCCTATTGTTGCAGAATTTGTCGCGTTTGGTGGGCTCGGCTGTTGGCAAGGGCACCCGCCGCATCAAAGGCCTGTTGGGCTAAACGCAATCGTACTTCACCTAGGTTAGTTTGTGCGATGGCATAATTAGGGTTGGCGACTAAGGCCATTTCTAGGGCTTCCTTAGCGAGTGCGAGATTATTTTGACGCATGTGCTCGGCAGCAAGGTTGTTCCAAGGCTCGGGGAGCTCAGGGTATGCAATCGTAAGCTCGCGGTACAGCTCAATCGCCTCTGCGTGGCGATTGAGCGCAGATAATGCGCGCCCTTTTAGGAAAAGCAATTGCACATCCGTACCCAACTCAGCGCGTTGTTGGCGTTGGGCTTCGCGACGCTCAATGCTTTCTAGGGCTTCTTGTGCTTTGCCTTCATTGATCATTTGATTGATTTTTTGGGTCACCTGACTGGGGCTAAGTGGTACAGCAGTTTCGGCACTGGGGGTTAAGGCATCCAACACTCGACCCAAGCCTTGCCAGCCTCGGGTGGGAGTGACAGGCGCATCAAAAACCGCCCCATCAGAGGGTTTGGAGGGCGACGAGGCCTGTGCCATAGCCGGACTCAAATTAACGCCTATAATAAGGCCAGAACACAGCAGAGCAGCAAAGCAGCGTTGACGTATAGAGTTCACGTGAGCAATCGCCTTTGAAGTAGTTTTCATCGTAGATTAGGTAGCCAGCCGTTGGGCTTGTTATACTTTACGACCACCATTTTAGCGTTAGTTAGGGGTTTGCGGCAGTTTGCATTGGTTTACAACTGCACGTTGCGCGTATCCCGCTTTGATTTTAAGACGAATCAGCACATGTTGCGTATTTATAATAGCTTGAACCGCTCCAAAGCAGACTTTGTACCGACCGAACCTGGGCACGTCAAAATGTACGTGTGCGGCATGACGGTCTACGATTTCTGCCATTTGGGTCACGCCCGCATGTTGGTGAGCTTCGATGTGATTCAACGCTGGCTACGCCAGCTCGGCTACCAGGTTACCTATGTACGTAACATCACCGATATCGACGACAAAATCATTCGCCGCGCCGTCAGTACGAATCGCCTAATGGGCGAGGTCACACAGTTTTATATCGATGCCATGCATGCGGATGAGCTTGCATTGGGCGTCGCCAGCCCCGACTTGGAGCCGCGTGCTACAGCTTATGTAGGGGATATGTTAGGTATTATCAAGCGTCTCGAAGACAAGGGCTTGGCCTACCAAAGCACTACGGGCGATGTAAATTATGCGGTGCGCAAGTTTAATGGTTACGGCAAGCTTTCAGGTAAAAGCCTGGACGATTTACGTGCAGGCGAGCGTGTGGCGGTTGACGATGGCAAACATGATCCTTTGGACTTTGTGCTTTGGAAAGCCGCCAAAGACCAAGAGCCAGACGAGTCTAAGTGGGCGTCGCCTTATGGCTTTGGACGTCCGGGTTGGCATATCGAGTGCTCAGCCATGAGCTATGCCTTGCTTGGTATGCCCCTAGATATTCATGGTGGAGGGCCAGACCTAAAATTCCCTCATCATGAGAATGAAATTGCTCAATCCGAAGGCGCTTTCGGTGGGCAGATGGCCAATTACTGGATGCACTGTGGGCCGTTGATGGTCAATGACGACAAGATGTCTAAATCCTTGGGCAACTTTCATACCATCCGCGATATTATTGCTAAATCTGACCCTGACCCCAATCACGCTCACTACGAAGCTAATCCTCGTGAAGCCGAAATGCTGCGTTTTTTCATTGTACGCAATCACTATCGCAGCATTCAAAATTACGCCTCTGCCAATTTACTCGATGCCCAACATGCGCTGGATCGTTTGTATCAGACCTTGGCTTCGGTGGGGGCGTTGGACACCAATCATGCTGAGTATCCCGATTTGTCGGCACAGTCCTCCCTTTGGCTGAACAATGATTGGGCGCAGCGCTTTCAACAAGCGATGAATGACGATTTCAATACGGCTGGAGCGGTAGCGGTATTGTTTGATTTAGCGGCCAAAGCCAATCGTGAGCAATGCCAAGCTACGGCCAGTCTACTGCACGCGCTTGGCGGGGTATTAGGCCTGCTTCAAACCAACCCCTCTGCTTATTTACGTTCTCCCAGTCGCTACGTGCAGCAAAATGACGCTCATCACGCAGCGGCGCAGTTGTCGGATGAGCAAATTGAATCGCTCATCCAGCAACGCACTCAGGCTAAGGCTCAACGGGATTTCTCCCAAGCCGATGCCCTGCGCGAGCAACTGCGAGAAGCTGGGGTTGAGCTCGAAGACAAGGCCGGTGGTCTCACCACTTGGCGCCGAGCTTAGGAGTTTGCATGACCGCTCTGCCACCGCATTATTGGGAAGAAGCCAAGGCGCACTTAATGAAGCGCGACCGTATTTTGCGTAAATTGATCCCTGCTTATGCCCAAGAAAGCTTACACCCTAGTCCTGAGCCATTTACCACCTTAGTGCGCTCGATCGTGGCCCAGCAGGTCAGCCAAAAAACGGCCAAAAAGGTCTGGCAGCGCTTTCTGACTCGTTTTCAGCACCAAGCGACGCCACAGGATGTGCTTGCTGTCGAGCTCGAAGAGCTGCGCCAATTAGGCTTGCCCAAGCGTAAAGTCGAGTACATTATCGACCTAGCGCAGCACTTTGATCAGGAAAAAGTTGATCCGAATGCATGGCAAGAAATGGAAGATGAGGCCATAATTAAAGAATTATGCGCAATTCGAGGCATCGGTCGCTGGACAGCCGAGATGTTTTTGATTTTTAACCTGCGTCGCTCTGACGTGTTACCGTTAGATGATGCAGGCTTGATACGTGCTATATCCCAACATTATTTCAGTGGCGAGCCAGTCTCTCGTTTCGAGGCACGTGAAGTGGCTCAAGCTTGGACGCCCTGGTGTACGGTGGCAACTTGGTATTTATGGCGTAGCCTAGAGCCGGTTGTCGAGAGCGATTAATTAAAGAGCAATCTGAAGACTTTTACCAATGCGAAACACCTATCTAGAGTTTGAGCAACCTATAGCCGAACTCGAAAATAAAATTGATGAGCTACGCTACGTTCAAACTGATTCTGCAGTCGACATTTCAGAAGAAGTCAGTCGCCTACAAGAAAAGAGCCAAGCGCTCGCGCGTAATATTTATGCGAAGTTGACGCCTTGGCAGACTGCTTTAGTCGCGCGTCATCCTCAGCGTCCCTATACCTTGGATTACGTGAATGAAATTTTCACGGACTTCCACGAGCTACATGGTGATCGGATGTACGCCGATGATTTCGCTATTGTAGGGGGCTTAGCGCGCTTTAATGGCTTGCCTTGTATGGTAATTGGTCATCAAAAGGGTCGCGACACCAAAGAGCGTGCCAAACGCAATTTTGGTATGCCACGTCCCGAGGGCTACCGCAAAGCCTTGCGTCTGATGCGTTTGGCTGAAAAATTTAACATCCCTGTGTTTACCTTTGTTGATACACCTGGTGCCTACCCTGGGATCGGTGCCGAGGAGCGCGGGCAGTCCGAAGCCATTGGTCATAACTTATATGCCATGTCTGAGCTAAAGGTACCTATTATCACCACCATTATTGGTGAAGGGGGCTCTGGCGGAGCGTTGGCCATTGCAGTAGCGGATTGCGTCATGATGCTTCAGTACTCCACCTATGCGGTGATCTCCCCCGAGGGGTGTGCGTCCATTTTATGGCGCAGCGCTGAAAAGGCTTCTGTCGCGGCCGAAGCCTTGGCTATCACTGCACCGCGTCTCAAAGAGCTTGGTTTAGTCGATCGCGTGATCGACGAACCGACGGGCGGCGCACATCGTCAGCCTCAAGCTATGGCACGTCAACTTAGCCGAGCCTTAGCAGAGTCGCTACGTCAGCTCAGTAGCTACAGTGTCGATGAGCTCAAAGCCCAGCGTTTACAACGTTTAATGTCGTATGGCCGCTTCCAAGAGCTTAACTCTTAAACGCTTACTTCAATCCACGGCGGCGCATCCACAAGCTGCCCTATGTGATCCTCTTTTGCTGCAAGCCCTCCACGAATGCTGTTTGCAGCTTCCGGCTTTTCCGACGCGTGTAGCGGTGGCCCTAAGTGGAGGGCTGGATTCAGCTAGCTTGGCCTTGCATCTTGCCGTTTGGGCGAGCGCTCACTCTATTCCCGTTTATAGTTTTCATGTGCACCATGGCTTGCAAGCGGTGGCCGATCAGTGGCAGCAGCATGTCGGTAAGTTAGCCCAGCAGCTTGGCTTGCATGTGGCGCATCAACGGGTGCACGTTGATTTGAACCAAGGGCTAGGGATGGAGGCCTCCGCCCGCGATGCACGCTATCTCGCCTTTCAAACTATGGCTCAGCGGGCGCAGCTTTCCCATGTTTTTCTTGCTCATCACTTAGATGACCAAGCCGAAACGGTATTGCTACGCTTACTCAGAGGGGCAGGCCCTGAGGGGCTGGGGGCGATGCGACCGGTTAGCGAGCGTCAAGGGGTGCTGTACCTACGGCCATGGCTAGACGTGGCGCGGTCACGTTTAGAGCCTGTTGGGATTGCCTTGCAGCAGCATTTGGGCTGGAGCCCTGTGCAGGATCTAACTAATCATGCAGATGATTACACCCGAGGGGCGTTACGAGAGCGTCTCACCCCCCAGCTCAATGCACGTTGGCCGAGCTGGCAACAGGTGTTAGGTCGTCATGCACGTCTCAGCCAGCAGCATGCCGTCGTCTTACAAGAGGTGGCGGCGCAGGACTTACAAACCCTACAGCCGAGTATGAAGCCGTATGGTTTTGATTTAAAAGCGTGGCGTGCGTTATCACCTGAACGTCAAGCGTTGGTGTTGCGGCATTGGCTGCGTGCTGCGGGGGTCAATATGCCAACGGAAGCGCGTCTTGCCGATTGGATGCGTCAGTTGCGTAGCCTTCACGCTTTGGGCTTTGATCGGCAGATGCAGGTCAAACACGGCGAGCATCTGCTCGTTTGTCGCCAGGGGCGTGTCGAGCTTATTAGCCCGCTTATAGAAAAAATCTCCGCCTCAGCCCAACACAAGACGAGAAACTCGTTAGAATAGAAAAGCTACCTTTCTATGACGCTCACTATTTCCATTGATTCAGAGTAAAAAGATGTCCTTAATCGTACAAAAATATGGTGGTACGTCGATGGGTTCTATTGAACGCATCCGTAACGTCGCGCAACGCGTTGCCAAATGGCACGATGCAGGTCACCAGGTTGTGGTGGTGCCCTCTGCTATGTCTGGTGAAACGAACCGCTTACTGAGCATGGCAAAGGAAATTACACCTAAGCCTAATTCTCGTGAGCAAGACATGTTAGCGGCAACAGGAGAGCAGGCCAGTAGCGCTCTACTCGCAATGACCTTGTTGTCTATGGGGGTCCCTGCGGTGAGCTATGCCGGTTGGCAGGTCCCAGTGCGTACCGATTCATCACACACCAAAGCACGCATTACCTCCATTGACGACACTCGCGTGCGGGCAGATTTGGATGCGGGCCGAGTAGTGGT
The DNA here is from genome assembly GCA_019120675.1 of Candidatus Paenalcaligenes intestinipullorum. GTDB lineage: Bacteria > Pseudomonadota > Gammaproteobacteria > Burkholderiales > Burkholderiaceae_B > Paenalcaligenes > Paenalcaligenes intestinipullorum. The sequence continues at coordinate 6,005 of DWUQ01000064.1, forward strand.
GATTACTGGCTTTCAAGGCATCGATGACTTGGGTAACATTACTACATTAGGTCGTGGAGGGTCTGACACCTCAGCAGTTGCCATGGCAGCGGCGTTTGGTGCTGAGGAGTGTTTAATTTTTACCGATGTGGATGGTGTTTACACCACGGACCCGCGTGTGGTGCCTGAAGCCCGGCGCATGAAAGTGATTTCTTTCGAAGAAATGCTTGAGCTGGCCTCCTTAGGATCCAAAATTTTACAAATCCGTTCGGTTGAGTTTGCAGGTAAATACCAAGTTCCAGTACGCGTATTGTCCTCACTCACCGACCCTTCTATTCCGCTCGACGAAGAACGCAACTCGGGCACACTTATCACTTTCGAGGAAGATCAAAACATGGAAGCTGCTGTTGTCTCCGGTATTGCTTTTAGTCGCGATGAAGCCAAATTCACTCTCCGTGCGGTTCCCGATACCCCCGGGGTGGCCTATGCAATCCTCGGCCCGATTGCGGCAGCCAATATCGATGTCGATATGATTTTGCAAAATCTTTCCGCCCAAGGCACCACTGACTTCTCTTTTACTGTCAACCGCAATGACGCCGATCGCACCGAGCAGCTACTCAAAGAGCAGATCGGACCTGCCGTTGGGGCAGGGGAGATCATCTCGGACAGCAAAGTAGCCAAGGTCTCAATCGTAGGTATTGGTATGCGGAGCCACGCGGGTGTAGCCAGCAGCATGTTCCAAGCCTTGTCCGAAGAGGGCATCAATATTCAAATGATTAGTACCAGCGAAATCAAAACCTCTGTCATTATTGATGACAAATACATGGAGCTGGCAGTACGTACGTTGCACCGGGCGTTTGAGTTGGACCAAGATCGAGACTAAGCACTAGCTTTTTATTTTGATCTTGTGCTAGAATGTTGTTTTGCTTTTGGGGATGTGGCCGAGAGGTTGAAGGTACTCCCCTGCTAAGGGAGCATACGGCTTATACCCGTATCGAGGGTTCGAATCCCTCCATCCCCGCCAAAAGTAAAAACACAATCAAGCCCTGTGCTTTTATAGCTCAGGGCTTTTTTGTTGCCTACAAGGAGAGGCCATGCGTATTGCATTATTTATCTTAGGGGCCATTGCGGTCATTTACTTAGTCAGCAAAGGCTTTAAACAAGTTTTGGCAGAAAGTCGCCGCAATCGTATTGATCACGATGATGATTCCCCCGACCAGCCCTAACAAAAAAGCCGCTGAGATTTCCTCTCAGCGGCCAGCAGTAAAGCAGCGTTAACGCGACTTACTGATAAGCTTGGA
>DWUQ01000065.1 GCA_019120675.1 Candidatus Paenalcaligenes intestinipullorum
AACGCAGTGCCTTTCAGCTTTCTGATGACGGCAAAAAGATTGCTTATCTTGAGCCACGTGCCGTTGCGAATGGGCCCAAGCGATTAAATATCGTTGTGCAAGCGATTGAAAACGGGGTGTTGGTGGGGGAAGCTCAGCAACTCACGCACGAAACGGAGCGCGACATCAGTCAATATTTTTGGAAAGGCGACCATACTATTTTATTTGCCAAAGACCAAAATGGGGATGAGAACTTTCATGTGTTGGCGGTAAACGTAAACAACCAGCAAGCTCTGGATCTCACACCTTTTGAAGGCGCACGTGCGGGTATTCAGGATGAACTGATTGACGACCCCGAGCATGTACTCATTGCCCACAACCGCGATAACCCTGAAGTCTTTAATGTCTACAAGGTCAACATTGCCAGTGGTGAAGAGCAGTTGGTAGCTGAAAACCCAGGCAATATCGTTGGCTGGGAAACCGATCACACTGGGCACATTCGTTTAGCGATCACCAGCGATGGCTTGAATACAGCGTTGCTGTATCGCGATCCAGGCCAAGATGAATTTCAAACCATCATTGATACCGATTTTAAAACCACGGTGTCGCCCTTATTTTTCACTGCTGACAACCAACGCTTTTATGCGCTGAGCAATCGCCAAGCCGATACCACACAGCTGGTGTTGATTGACCCCCACACCCCTGACCAAGAGGAACACGTCTATGGCGTTGCTGACTATGATTTGGCGGGCGCGGCCTACTCCCACGAGGCTCAGGACTTGGTCGCGACCTTCTACGAAGCCGATCGTTTAAAACAGCATTTTTTTAATGACAAGTACGCGCAACTGCATCAGCGCTTAGAACACTTACTGCCAGGCTATGAGCTGAGTTTACAAAGCCATAACCGTGCGGAAACACGGTTCGTGGTGGCCGCACACAACGATCGTACCCCAGGAAAGCGATACCTTTATTGCTTGGAAACCGATCAGCTTAGCCTTTTGGCAGTCATCAATCCCACACTTGCCGAGCACGATATGGCCGCTATGCAGCCGATTCAGCTCCAAGCCAGCGATGGTCAACACCTAGAGGGCTATTTAACCTTGCCGGTTGGCCGCGAAGCCAAAGCCTTACCCTTAATAGTGAACCCCCACGGCGGCCCTTGGGCACGAGACAGCTGGGGCTTTAATCCCGAGGTGCAGTTTTTAGCCAATCGAGGCTATGCCGTATTGCAAATTAACTTCCGTGGCTCAACCGGCTATGGTCGTCGTTTTTGGGAAGCCAGCTTCGGTCAGTGGGGGTTGCGCATGCAAGACGACATCAGCGATGCCGTACAGTGGGCCATTGATCAGGGTATTGCTGACCCCGCTCGTATTGCCATTTATGGTGGCAGCTACGGCGGTTATGCTACCTTGATGGGGATCACTAAAACACCCGATTTGTATGCTGCAGCGGTTGACTATGTTGGGGTATCCAACCTACTAACCTTTATGAACACCATCCCACCTTATTGGAAGCCCTTGCTAGAAAAAATGTACGCCATGGTGGGCCACCCCGAGCACGATTTAGAACGCCTGACGCAAACCTCCCCAGCTTTACAAGCTCACAAGATCAAAACCCCCTTGTTTGTCGCTCAAGGAGCGCACGACCCACGGGTCAATATCGCTGAAAGTGATCAAATGGTGGACGCCTTACGTGCCCGAGGGGTTGAGGTGGATTACTTAGTCAAAGACAACGAAGGCCATGGCTTTCATAATGACGAAAACAAATTTGAGTTTTATGAAAAAATGGAAGCCTTTTTAAGACAGCACTTGCTGCCCGAACCGTCTTAATACGACCTTAGTGACTTTATCAGGGCGGCGATTAGGCCGCTCTGGCTCCTACCACTACACTAAGGCTGGATCGAGATGGGCAACTGCGTTTTTAAATACTCAATGAGTATTCGTATCCGCTGTGGCACGTAGCGGTTGCTGGGTAATACGGCAAAAATCCCTATGGTTGGTTTGGGATAGTCTGCGAGCACCTCAACCAAACTACCCTCCTGTAAATAGCTTTCAGCGATAAAATCGGGCAGCTGGCTTAAACCTAAGCCCTGAGCAGCCGCTTCCGCTAAAGCTTCACCGTTATTGGCGCGAAAACGATTGCTCGTAGGGATCGTCAAATTTGCACCGTTGCTTTGCATGACCCAGCGGTTTTCTTGTTTGTAAGGCAAGCAATGATGGTGCAATAAATCTTGAATCCGGGTGGGAACGCCCTGGTTTTTCAAATACACCGGTGAACCAACAATCACATAGTGGCATTCGCCTAGCTTGCGCACAATAGATTGTTGAGCAGGATTGTGAGTGACCCGAATCGCTAAATCAAACCCCTGCTGAACCAAGTCCACAAAGTTATCGTCATAGATTAGCTGTAATTCAATATCAGGATATAGGCTGGCAAACTGGGCTAACATGGGTGACAAACGCCGCAGCCCAAAGCTCAAGGGCAAGCTAAGCTTTATCCGACCACAAGGGCGTTGCTGCTGATCCATGACTTCGCTATTCGCCTGCTCGACGGCATCTAAAATAGCTTTACAACGCTCTAAATACTGCTGACCCAAAGTGGTTAGAGCCTGTTGGCGCGTGCTGCGTATGATGAGTTGTACGCCCAGCTCCTTTTCTAACGCAGCAATTTGCCGAGTAATAACGGAGCGGTCTACGCCCTCTTGCTCAGCTACCGCAGCAAAGCTACCCAGCTCAGCCACTTGAACAAAGGTGTACATGGATTGAAATGTGCTCATTATTGCATTATACGCAACAGATAATTGCGACGCGTAGTCTTTGTTGCAGCAATAAAAATAAGGTACAGTAAAAACCTCTTTCTTTAATTCAGGCGCCCCATGGTCACTCGATACTCTTTATCTCTACGTTTTTTGCACTGGCTTTTGGCCTTGTTATTGATTATTGGCCTCGGTGTGGGCCTGGTTATGACGGATATGCCTTTATCGCCATTCAAACTAAAAGTGTATTCTTGGCATAAATGGTTAGGGGTAAGCATCTTCTTTCTGGTGCTTATACGTTTATGTGTACGTATTCGCCAATCTGTGCCCGAATTACCCCGCAGCATGAGTGCAAGCGAACAAGCCTTAGCTGGAATCGGTCATGCGCTGCTGTATGGCTTAATGGTCTGTATTCCGTTGTCGGGCTGGCTAATGAGCTCAGCAATGGGTTTTCAAACCGTTTGGTTTGGGGTTATCCCCTTACCCGACTTAATTCCTAAAAATGAGGAACTTGGCGATCAATTAGTCGTCTTACACTCTTGGTTAAACTGGGGATTGATTTTCATGATTGTGGCCCATGTGGGTGCCGCCTTGAAGCATCAGTTTATTGACAAAGAAAATTTCTTGCGTCGCATGCTCTAAAACCAACTTTACAGGAACACGATTTATGAGCGTTCAAAAAATTTTAATGATTGCTGGGCTAAGCACCGTACCCCTATGGGCACACGCCACCACTTACGACCAACTGGTTACTGAAGGTAGCCACATTAACTTTCAGTATCAACAAATGGGCGTTAAGCTTAAAGGCGAATTTCCCAGCTTTCAAGGCCAACTCAAATTTGATACCGAAGCACCAAACGAGGCCAGCATCAAACTTGATGTCCCCCTAGAGGACACGGACACAGGCAGCCGTGATGGCAACGAAGAAGTCGTGAAAAGCGAGTGGCTGGATGTGGCAGCGCACCCCGTTGCGACCTTTACCAGCACCCGGATTCAAGAGACGAGCCCGAATCACTTTACCGTTCAGGGTGAGCTCAGCATTAAAGGCCACAGCCATGAGGTTGAGTTTCCAGCCACCTTTGCCGAGCAAGATGGCCTAGCTGTGTTTGAAGGTGAGTTCAGCATCAAACGTGGTGATTATTCAATTGGTGAAGGCGCTTGGGCAGCGGACGACATTGTCGCAAGCGAGGTCACCATTCAGTTCCATATTTTGGCGGACAGCCAGTAAACCCTACCGCCTTTGTGGCGTAGTCTTTTATTTCTTTGGATTTATACTTGGAGTGTTACATGTTTAAAAAACTAACCCACGCTGCCTTATTAACAGCGGTTGCCGCGAGCTTAAGCACTGCCGCTTTGGCCGCTCCGGTTACCTATAAAATCGACAACTCCCATACCTATCCTCGCTTTTCCTACAACCATTTAGGTTACAGTACGCAGCTTAGCCGTTTTGACAAAACCGAAGGGACCGTGGTTTTTGATCAAGCCGCTAAAACCGGCGAAGTCGACATCACAATTGATGTGGATTCCGTGCAAACCGGTAACGACACGTTCAATGGCCACCTAAAAGGGGAAAAGTTTTTTGATGTTAAACAGTTCCCTACGGCCACATTCAAATCCACCAAGGTTGTCTTTGAAGGCGATAAGCCAGCCAGCATCGAGGGCGACCTCACCATCAAAGGCGTGACCAAGCCGGTTACCCTAAAAGTGACCCACTTTGCTGAAAAAGAGCACCCTATGCTTAAGCGTAGTGCGATTGGTGCCGATGCGGAAACGGTTGTGAAGCGCTCCGATTTCGACATGGGTGCCAACGTGCCTCACGTCAGTGATGAAGTCACCATCAGCATTGCGTTAGAAGCGGTTAGCCAAGAGGAATAATCGCTTTACTGCCTGAATAAAAAAGCGGCCAAATGGCCGCTTTTTTAGTGGGTACTCAAGGTGTAGGAAGCGTACCGAGCGCTTTTCTTTTTAAAGATTTTCTTCGCCTTAAAGAATTTCCTCAACCAATTCAACCGGACGACACAAACGAGCCCCTTTAGGAGTCACCACGACGGGACGATTCATTAGTATTGGGTGATCCGCCATGGCCTGCACTAATGCTGTGTCATCAGCGGTATCTAGCGATAGCTCTTGATAGAGGCTTTCCTTGGATCGGATTAAGTCTTTGGCGGATAAATTGGCTTGCTGTAGCACCTGCATCAGCTGATCAACGGTGAGCGGCTGTTGTAAGTATTCAATCACTTCGATGGGTTGACCGGTTTGCTCTAAACGCTCCAACGTGCGACGTGACGTGCTGCAACGCGGGTTATGATAAATAGTAATTCCAGACATATATACCTCAAACAAAGAATACGCTATTGTAGCGAAGTTAAGGCTAAGACATGAGCGAAGCCGTAACCCTACAATCAAACTGGATGGTTGAGCTTAATTCTGGTTAACCTTATTGTTATTTGAGTGCACATTATGATGGCTTTTTGTTTGCGTTATTCTTCGCGCCTTGCCGCCTATGGCTGGGTAGGTTTGACGGTTGCGCTGTTAGGCGGCTGTGCGTCCACGGCCACGCCCCCAAGCAAGGTGCCGCCTTATACCGATCAAATCACTCAACAAGACGGCGCTTTTAGTCAACCGGATCGTTGGCAGCATACGCAACCTAACTGTCGGGGTAATTGTGCAAAAATCAGCCTCGACAGCTTGGTGTTTCCTGGCAAACCCGAGCTTACCCAATATGTGCAGCAGCGATTATTAAGCGTTGCGCTGGGTCCAGACCCGGATCAGGCTTTGAGCCCCGCCAAAAATTATGATCAACTCCAACAGCGCTTTTGGCAGCAAGCGGGGCCCCGTGATGAGCTGATGCTCACCGCTAAATTGCGTTACCGTAATCGTGACTTAACCACCTTAGAGCTGGGGTTGTATCAGTATTTTACTGGCGCGGCGCATGGGCAAGCGGTGACGGAGCTGGTGACTTGGGACCATGCTAAAAACCAGCCCCTTAGCCTAAACGATGTCGTGCGTCCTCAGCGTTACGAGGATTACGTTACTGCATTACGCACTGCCCATCAGCGCTGGTTAATCACCCAAGAGGCGTATCAGGATCAGCCACAGCAATACAGCAAAATGTGGCCGTTCCAAGTGAGCGAGAACGTGGGCTTAACGGACGCGGGCTTATTGGTAAAATACAACTCTTATGAAATAGCGCCCTACGCTTTTGGCCAACCGGAGCTGTTGATCCCTTACAGCGACTTACAGGGTATTTTACGCCACGAATACCTACCCAATTAAAACGCCATACCTAATTGAAGCGCTCAAAGTCAAAATAACGACTGCTTGACCCCTCTGAAGCCGGCGCATCCGCTTCACGCTTGGAGGCTGAGTATGGGGCGGTAGCGCTTGGTGCTGACTCTGGCGATGCAGAAGGCTGCTTTACCGTTGTGGCCTGTGTTGCTCCGCTCGCCAAGCGGTTAAGCTCTTGGGCTAATTGGCTATGATTGTTATTTTCCGCCCAGTCTGCTGCAGTTAAACCTTGAAGATTTTCCGCACGCGGATCAGCTCCCGCGCGAATCAGGGCAGTAACCATATCGCGACTGCCCGATAACGCTGCCATCATCAGCGGGGTCGTGCCATCGGGTGCGGGCGCATTCACTAAAGCTCCGTGCTGTAGCAACAACTGTGCAATGTCGGTATGGCCTTTTGAGGCCGCATAATGCAAAGGCGTCCAGCCTAAGCGTTTGACCTCTGCCCCTTGGGCGATGGCTGTATTAACGCGCGCTTGATCCCCAACAATGGCCAAGTACATTAATACCGTTTCATTGTTGGTATTTGCTTGGTTCCAATCGAACTGTCGGTGCTGACTGAGTAAATCATACACCCGCCAGGAGTCTTGTTGGATTGCGTACATCGCTGCAGGCTGCCCCTCGTGCTGAGCATTCGGGTCTTGGCCTTTGGCGAGCTCACGCAATACGGCGTCTTGGCGATCATTGACGATGTCATTCCACCACTGAGCCGAAGCCGCTTGAGTACTTACGCTAACACTCAATAAAAGCGCGGCACTGGCCGCCTGCAACCAGCGAAAAGAAGGGGGAAAATTGATCATGTACATCACCTAGAGAACCTGAGCGGCTTGAACAACCGCCTCAGCTTTACGGAATAAACGATAGAAGTTTTCTTTGGAGGATTGAGCCACTTCGGCTACAGTTATGCCGCGCAACTCGGCAATTTTTTCAGCCACATGCACGACCAAAGACGGGTCATTGGTCTTGCCTCGATAGGGCACTGGTGCTAAATAAGGGGAGTCGGTTTCAATCAGCAGGCGATCCAAAGGTACCTTAGTGGCGACTTCTTGAACCTGCTGGGCATTTTTAAACGTCACGATTCCCGAGATAGAAATGTAAAAGCCCAAGTCCAAGGCGGCTTCGGCCATGGCCCAGCTTTCGGTAAAACAATGCATCACCCCACCACACTGCTGAGCATTTTCCTCTTGCATAATGCGTAGCGTATCGTCGGGGGCATCACGAGTATGGATAATCAAAGGCAACTGCGCCTGATTAGCCGCTTGAATGTGAATACGAAAGCGTTCGCGCTGCCAATCGAGCGGCTCTTGTTGGTAGTAATAGTCTAGGCCCGTTTCACCAATCGCTACTACCCGTGGGTGGGTCGCCCGCTCAAGTAAGTCCGCAATAGAGGGCTGATTGACGGCCTCGTAGCCGGGGTGCACCCCTACTGAGGCCACCCAATGCGGTTGCCGCTCCACCACCTGCATCACACGTGGCCAATCCTCGAGCGTCACACTGACCACCAAGGCCTGTTCGACTTGATTGCGTTGCATGGCGGCCAGCACCTCATCGAATTTTTCAGTGAGAGCTGGAAAATCAAGGTGACAATGGGAATCAACAAACATAAAGCATTCCGTTTGAGCAAAGATTAGTGCTCAGCATATAAAAGAAATCACGACAAACAATGGCTAGCCATGACGAAAAAGATGGCATCCTCTACCCCATCCTGCCTCACTTTATAGGAGCGGAGGGATTCGCGCACCTCGTTAAGCGGCTGCTTTCGTATTAAGGCTACGATGCAATCGATCCAAGGTGTGATGCACCAATAGTTTGGCATTAAGCGGGTGTTCTTGCCAACGGATTTGTTCGAGTAACCATTTATGCAGCTGACTGAGCGCTAAGGGAGAAAGCTCGGCCACTTGCTTCAAATAAGCTTGGTATAAATCGGGGTAATACCGTGCGGGCAAGTGCACGCTCAATAAATGCAGATCCATCACCATGCAGTGCAGAATATGCAACCATTGTGAGGCGGGAAGCTTTTCTAACTGCTCTGCAATGCCTTCGTAGCGCGGGGCGGTCTGTAGGAGTTGTTGAAGTAACGCACTGAGCCAATCGGGGTAGGGACGGTCTTGTTGTTGCGCTAACGCGAACGCCGCTAATGGTCCCCCGCCTGCTGCCGCCAACCAACTGGTGGAATCACTTAAACCTTGTTCGTCCAACCATGCTAACGCCTCATTTGATGAGGGTAAAGGCAACGGTAAGCGTCGACAACGCGACACAATCGTGGGTAATAAGCGATCGGGCGCCTCAGCCACTAACAAGAACACAGTATGCTCAGGCGGCTCTTCGAGCATTTTTAATAGCGCATTGGCAGAAACCGTATTTAAGCGCTCAGCCGGATACAGTACCGCCACACGCCACCCACCTCGGTGGGTAGCCGTGGTGAACCAAGATTGCAATTGACGCAACTGCTCAACTCGAATTTCCTTGGACGGTGCGGTTTTTTTGGTGGTGTCCGCTTCCGTGCTGCCTGCTTCTAAAACGGCTACGGCTTCGGGGCGAATCAGCCGCAAATCAGGATGGTTGCCTTGTTGACACCAACGGCAAGCGTCGCACTGCTGACACGCTAGGCCATGCTGAGGCTGCCAACACAATAAAGACTGGGCACTTTGACGGGCAAAGGTCACTTTACCAATGCCGGGTGCACCATGAATGAGCCAAGCGTGGGCAAAACGTTCGCGGTGCTGCAGCCAATTTTGGGCTATTTGACGCTGCCAAGGGTAATACCCAAAAAATTCAGAGTGGCTCATGATAACGCTTAAAGAGTTGGTTTAGACCCTGACTGAGCTCGTGACGAATGGCGTCGATACTACGATGACCATCAATCACATGAATACGCTGGGGGTGTAGCTGTGCCCGCAGCAAATACGCTTCGCGCGTGCGTTGAAAGAAGGCTTGCGCCTCTTGCTCAAAACGATCGGGTTCACGAGCGTGTTGCAAACGCTCTTGTGCGACGGCTAAAGGGACATCAAATAACCAAGTACGATCGGGTTGACGATGAGGATGCACCCAGTTTTCAAGCGTCGCCATCGCTTCCACACCTAATTGCCGCCCACCGCCTTGGTAAGCAAAACTGGCATCACTGAAGCGATCGCACACCACCCACTTCCCTTCAGCCAAAGCCGGTTCAATGACCTGGCTTAAATGCTCATTGCGGGCCGCAAACATGAGTAACGCTTCGGTCTTTACCTCCATGGCTTGATGCAAAAGCAGCTCACGGAGTTGCTCACCCAAAGGGGTGCCTCCTGGCTCACGGGTAGCCACGACTTCAATACCTTGCGCTTGGATTTGGGTGATCAACCACTCAAGATGCGTACTTTTTCCTGCGCCATCCACCCCATCTAGGCTAATAAATAACCCTGGTTTGACACTCATTACTGCCCTTTATTTAGAATATACCGTCTGACCGCACGATTGTGATCGGTGAGGTTTTTTGAAAATTCACTTGTACCATCGCCTCGCGAGACAAAGTAGTAGAAATTGTGTTGTTCGGGATGAAGCACAGCCTGCAAAGATGCCTTGCTTGCTAAGGCTATTGGACTGGGAGGTAGGCCATTGCGGGTATAGGTGTTCCATGGGGTGTCGGTGGTCAGGTCGCGTTTGCGTATCCGCCCCTCGTACTGCTGCCCCATACCATAAATTACGGTAGGATCGGTTTGCAAGGGCATATTGATGCGTAAGCGATTGATAAACACGCCTGCTACCCGCTCACGATCGGCCGCATGGCCGGTTTCTTTTTCTACAATTGAGGCCAGAATTAAGGCCTCATAAGGCGTACTCAAAGGCAGGTCTTGGTCTCGCTGTGCCCACATTTGCTGTAGGATATCCGCTTGAGCTTGGTAGGCTCGGCGTAGGAGCTCTTGATCCGTCGAGCCTGGCGCAAACACATAGGTATCAGGGTAAAACAACCCTTCCACATAGGGGTAGGTGGCACCGAGTTCCTGAACAAAGGCGTGGACTTTTTCAGGCGTATCGAGGGTGTGTTTTAAATCTGGGTGTTGCTGCATACTATCCAGCATGCGGTCTACGGTCCAGCCCTCAATAAAGGTAATGCTACTGTGGGTCATGTCACCCGCGACCATACGCTCAAGGATTTGCCATAAGCTATCGCCCTGCTTGATCTCATACGCACCGGCTTGCAGTTGCCGATCTTGTTTGGTGAGACGTGCTAACGCGACAAATACATCTGCATTAACGGAAACACCTTGGTCACGTAAGCGTTGCGCAATTTGACGAGGCCCCATGCCCTGCTCCACCCTATAATCCACAATAGGCGTTTTCAAGGCGACCGCACGCTCTTTGACCCACCACCATGCGACGCCCCCAAGGAGAGCGCCCAACACAGCAAGCACCAACACAACCCGCAAAACGACTACGACGACCTTTTTCATAGGATGGATATGACTCTTACTTCTTTAACTGAATACCTAAGTTTAAGCCATTATCAAATTATTGAGGCCATAGGTCCTGAAGCCGAACAATTTTTGCAAAATCAGCTGACCGATGATGTGGTGGGCTTAGGTTCTGAGCACGCGCGCTATATGGGCTATTGCACCGCGAATGGCCGTCTATTGGCCACACCTTTGGTTTGGCAACACCCGATCCAAGAGAGCGTGTATTTATTAGTGCATCGCAGTTTAACCGATGTGTTTTTAAAGCGTCTGAAAATGTTTGTGCTGCGCGCTAAGGTCGATTTACAAGTGAGCACCATGCATGTGTATGGGGCCTATGGCGCGATCTCTGAGGACACGATTAGCGCACCTTACGCGGTCAGCCAAGACGCCGACCACTTTATTATTCAAGCCCCCAGCCTTGCTGGCCATCCCAGCCGTTTTTGGGTCGTTGCCAACGAGATACCTACACCAATTCCTGTGACGGATGACCCGCTACGTGTCGAGCAATGGGAAGCGGAGCAATTACAAGCTGGTATGGCTACCCTATGCTTAGCCACCCAAGACGCGTTTATCCCACAAAGCCTCAATATGGAATTAATCGGTGCGGTTAATTTTCAAAAAGGCTGTTTCCCAGGCCAAGAGGTGGTGGCTCGAAGTCACTATCGGGGCACCATTCGTCGGCGCTGTGCTTTATTTAGTGTCGACAGCGAGGCTGCTCTACCCTTTCTAGAAGAAATACAACCTGGCAAGGATCTCTACACCTTAAATAGCGATAACGAGCCGCGTGCCCGGATTGTGAATGTGGCAGTGACGGCGGATAAGGTTTGGATTATGGCCGAGGTGCAACTGGGTGAACTGAAGGAGTTAGTCTATACCCTACACAACTCATCCGGCCCGCAATTGATGGTCGTAGACTTGCCTTATGATATTTATCAACAACGCCAAAATGTACGGCCCAAGCTCTAAGGCTACGTCTCATTAATTTGTAACAAATAACTCGCTATTACAGGCAGAGCCAAACATAAAGGGCTGATTTTACGTCAACCCTTTATGGGTTAAAGCTTACTTAAAACAAAGCGCTAACTCCGCGTTAGGCCAGTCGGGCCGATAAAAGCGCTCAAGCTCTAAAGGGCTAAAATCCTTGGGGTGTTGCCAAACAGGTTGACGATCTTTGTCGATTAACAGCGCGCGCACCCCTTCCACTAAATCGCCACGCGCGCAGCACTGCATGGCCACCCATAAGTCGTCGGCTAATGTTTGCGACACGCTACGCTTGCGATTTTGCGCCATGAGAGCCAAGGTAATTGTTTGCGATAGAGGGGAAGCCGTGCACAGCTGCTCATAAGCTTGATGCAGCCAAGGCTGAGAGGTCTGTTGCGCCAGCACCGCCAACTGTTGAGTAAAGTCGGCCACGCTTGCTGGGCGTGCAAGCGAACGCAAGGCAGGATACACCTGCATGACTGGGCTATCACTGAGCACCCAGCCCTTGGCGTATTCCCCCAAGATTTGATTCAAATACGCTAGGGGAGACGCCTCGGCTTGCGGAGTGGCTTGTTCCAGATGCGTTAAAAACTCTGCACTGCTACCGGGTACCCACCAATCCGCTAAACCTAAGGCCACACAGTCCGCAGCTTGGATACTGACCCCTGATAGGGCAAGCAACTCTCCCACCCCATTGGGTAAACGCGCCAGCATCCACGTACCGGCCACATCTGGAAACAGGCCGATGCAAACCTCAGGCATCGCAAAACGCGTGTTATCGAACACCACTCGATGACTGGCCCCCATAAACATACCCACGCCGCCCCCCATCACCACGCCTTGACCTAACACAACAATAGGCTTTGGGTAATAGTGGATCAGCTCATCCAGACTGTATTCGGCATGAAAAAACTCATACACATAGTGATCACTACGCAAGGTCTGGCGGCACTCTTGTAACGCATGATACAGCGCCACAATGTCGCCTCCTGCACAAAAGGCGCGCTCATGTTCACTCATCAGTACTACAAATTCAATGTTCGGATCATCGCGCCACGCCACGAGCTGCTGATGAATCGACAAGGTAAGCGCTAAGTCCACACTATTGAGCGACTTAGGGCGATCCAAACTCATCACACCAAAGCGGTGCTTGAGCGCTTCGATTTGGCGCACGGAACTGTGTACAGTCATACGATTGATTTATGTGTTTCGATTGGGCAGCATTTGTGCGGCAATGCTCAGTGCTTTGCCACCTGTTTTTTGGGCGCTTTGCCGAGCGCGGTGCTCGGCTCGACGACGACGGGACTCCATGGGATCAAAACTTAATGGCCGATAGATTTCGATGCGATCGCCCTGCTTCACGAGACGATCGGTCTGTACCAGCTCACCAAACACCCCTACGTCTAAGTTTACCGTCTCGGGGTGCTCACGATAGAGTGTGCTGGTTTTTAAGGCCTGAGCGATCGTAGTATGGGCTGGTACCGTTAAATCCTGTTGCCACAGCGTATGCGGTAACGCGTACACAACTTGAAGGGTCAGAGTATGCTTAGACATCACTATCTAATTAATCGTAGAGCTCGTGAGCCCGTCGGGTAAAGGAGTCGATAAAGCTATTGGCAACACGATTAAAAATCGGCCCCACCACCAGCTCCAAGGCGCGATTCGCAAAGGCGTACTCCATAATGAAAACGACTTTACAGCCATCCTCGCCCAAGGGTATAAACTCCCAATCGCCTTTAAGATCTGAAAAAGGCCCTTCAATTAGGGACAATTGGATCCGATTGGGAAATTCATGCTCGTTGCGCGTGGCAAAGGTTTGGCGTACCCCTGCAATGCTAATCGTGACGGCAGCCTCCATACCATGCTCGTCCTGGTGACGAACTTCCGCACCGCCACACCACGGCATAAACTCGGGGTATTTCTCGACATCTGCCACAAGGTTGAACATTTGTTCAGTACTAAATGGAACGAGGACGGAGCGTTTTACTGTATGCATGGATAAGGCGATAATAGAGAGAACCAATAATTTTACACAAAGGCAGCCAGTACTTCATGAGCATTGTTGACAACCGTAAAGCCCGCCACGATTATTTCATCGAAGAAACCTACGAAGCCGGTATCGTGCTTCAAGGTTGGGAAGTGAAAGCCATTCGTGCCGGCCATGTGCAGCTTGCCGAAAGCTACGTCATCATTCGTGATGGTGAAATTTGGGTGATAGGCATGCATATTAGCCCATTACCAACGGCTTCGAGCCATATTGTTCCAGACGCAGCGCGGACACGCAAACTTTTATTCCGCCAAGAGGAAATTAATAAGCTGATTGGTCGCGTTGAGCAGCGTGGTTATACGCTCGTGCCCCTTAATTTGCACTACACGCGTGGCCGCATCAAAATGGATGTCGGTTTAGGTCGCGGCAAGAAGCAACACGACAAACGCGACACCTCACGCGACCGCGACTGGGCACGTGAACAAGAGCGCTTACTCAAGCACAATGCGGTGCGTCGCCGTGCCGAGTTAGCGGACTAAGCTTGGCGGCTTAGCATCCGCTGAACTAAATTAGCTCAAGCTACCATGCATAACGCCCCTTAAGTGGGGCTTCATGCATTAACGAAACGGATTGAATGCGGATCTATACACTTAGTGCAGCTTGACGCGCGGAGCGGAGCGTTTCATAAACAAACGCCCGATCGCCATGGATGCGGTACGTAGCCAACCCAATACCGCCATATGGTGCATTAAGTGTAGGCTCATATACATGGTGCGTGCGACAATCCCCTCGACAAACCAGCTTTTGCCCTGAAGCACGCCCATCAAACTGCCCACGCCTTTGCTGTGACCAACCGATACCAACGAACCATAATCCTTGTATTCAAAGGGTCGATCCGTCACCACTTGCCCCTTAAGGCGCTGGGAAAATACGTTTAATAAGTACGTCGCCTGCTGATGCGCCACCTGAGCCCGTGCCGGTAAATACTCGTCATCGCCCCATGGCGCCTGTGCGCAATCACCAAGAGCAAAAATATTCGGATCTTCAGTACGCAAGCGTGAATCCACCACAATTTGATTGATGCGATTGGTTTCTAGGCCGAGTTGAGTGAGAAACTTGGGGGCTTGAATACCCGCCGCCCAGACGCACAAATCGACCACGTACTCCTTGCCATTGCTGTCCAACAAGGCGTATTGCGAGACCTCGGTAACGCGAACCGATGTATAAACGCTTACCCCGCGGTCACGCAATAACTGTGTAGCTCGATGTGAAAGCTTAGGCGGCAACGCGGACAAAACACGATCGGCCCCTTCGAGTAAGGAGATTTTGACATCGCGTGCAGGATCTAAGGTGTTCATCCCATAGGAGCGTAAGCTGGCGCTCGCTTCCATCAGCTCAGCAGCCAACTCCACCCCCGTCGCCCCACCCCCTACAATGGCAATTTTAAGGGGCTCGTGTTGGGCACGCTGCTCAGACTGACGCACCGTACGAGTCAATTCATGCAATAAACGCAAGCGAAAGCGCTCGGCTTGTTTGGTGGAATCGAGCGTAATGGCGTGCGCCTCAGCACCAGGCGTATTGAAAAAATTCGATTTGCTACCCACCGCCAGCACTAAGGTGCCATAGTGAATATCACGCTCGGGAAAAATCTCATCCCCTAAGCTATTTTGCACCGCCGCCACACGAATGCTTTTTTGTGTGCGGTCTAAGCCGAGCATTTTGCCAGGAATAAAGGTAAAGCCATTATCCCGAGCCAACATAAAGTAGGACAGCCCTTCACGATGAATATCCAACGTACCCGCAGCCACCTCATGCAAGGAAGGCTTCCAAATATGGTCATCATCCTTATCCACCAAGTACACACTTTCGGGACCAAAGCGACGGCCTAGCTTTGCTGCCAGCTCTAGGCCACCAGCCCCACCTCCTACAATGACTACGGGTCCTACAGGGTTCATAATTACCTCGTTAATGATCGCAACTTGCCTGCCCGCCGACCGAAAAGGTCGAGGCTATTTGGTATAGACTAAAGGAGAAGCCCCGCTTTGTGTATCATGATCTTGATATAGGCTGGATTAAGCCTACAACACATCTGCGAATGGATTTTGTGGTGTTAGTCGCTGCAACTCTTCTTCGTTTCCATAAAAAAAGGGGCTTTCGCCCCTTTTTTATTTAATAATTTGGATTATCGAAACGAGTCACCATGATCGCCGCACCAGCTTGGTGACCGATCTTAATTGGCTTAACGTTCTACGGGCCTCGGCGGCGAAACGATTGGCTTAGTGGAAGTGGACCAAACGGAAGGGTCTAAGTTTAAATCCGTAAACTGGCTCGCATCAAAAACCGGAATCGTGACACCGGCACGAATTTGCCTATCGTAGTCATGCATGACACGCAACACCACCTTGAACAGCAACGCCAACGCCACTAAGTTTGCCACAGCTAATAAACCCATGGTCAGGTCAGCAAAGCCAAACACTGTACTGAGGTCTTGTACGCTGCCCCACCACACCATCAGCACCACCAATAAGCGGTAGATCAGCACCGCTGCTTTGCTTTGAGTGTAGTACTGTAAGGCGTTTTGGCCTAAAAAATAATTATAAATAATCGAGGTAAATACAAACAACAACAAGGCAAAGCTGACGAACGCACGGCCCCACTCTCCGACCACCGCCGACAAAGCAGTTTGCGTCAGAATGACCCCACCTGCTGCCTCCATCCCTGGCTGATACACACCGGATAGCAAAATCACTAGGGATGTGCAGGTACAAATGACGATGGTGTCGATGAATACGCTAAAGGCTTGCACCACGCCCTGTGCTGCAGGATGGGGCACATCGGCAGCGGCGGCCACATTGGGTGCGCTACCGAGCCCAGCTTCGTTAGAAAACAGACCGCGCTTTACACCCACCGTAATCGCTGCCCCAATTCCACCACCTAACGCTGCCTCTAAGCCAAAGGCACTGCGCACAATCAATGCAAGCGCCGCAGGGATCTCTTCAAAGCGCAAAACAAACACATACAACGACACTAATATGTAGGATACGGCCATCACTGGCACCAAAATATCGGCCGCTTTCCCAATACGCAGTATTCCACCAAAAATAATTAAAGCAAACACCAAAGCCAGCACGACTCCTGTGACACCATGACCAATAGCAAACGTATCCGCCAACGAGCTTGCAATGGTATAAGACTGCACGGCATTAAAGCCAAAGCCAAAGGTAATCAGCAGCAAAAATGACACCAACAGCCCCAGCCACTTCATCCCTAAGCCACGCTCAATATAAAAGGCAGGCCCACCTTGATAGATGCCTTCGGCAGAGCGCTGCTTAAACACCTGAGCAATAGTGCACTCGAAGTAAGACGTGGCCATGCCTACCAAAGCGATCAGCCACATCCAAAAGATTGCTCCAGGGCCGCCCAAAGTAATGGCCACGGCCACGCCCGCAATATTACCGCCCCCCACACGCCCGGCCACACTGAGCATCAGCGCTTGAAAGGAGCTTAACTGACCTTTTTTACGCACGCCGGCTTCTTTGAGGATGCCAAACATACGGCCAAAATAGCGAAACTGCACAAAGCGTGAGGCGATCGTAAAGTACAGGCCTAAGCCCACCAATACAATCACAATCACATAACTCCACAGAAAATCATTCAAGAGATCAAACATAGAGGCGTCTCCTACTATGTACCACGTTAATGAATACCGCTTGCGAATGGGCACGACTGCGTTGACTTAGTCGATGGGATCGCGCTAAATGTTCTTAGCATCCCTTATGCACTGAGAGTAAGCAATTAGGAAGATACGGATTGTGCTGGCCGATGTTTTAGGCTAAAAAAATGGCCTGTCATCAGACAGGCCATTTAGACGATCAACTCGGAGAGCAAATTAAATACTTAATTTGCCAAACGTTGCCACGTATCCACGACGGTGTCTGGGTTGAGTGACAGCGACGCGATCCCTTCATCACGTAACCATTCGGCCAAATCAGGATGATCGCTAGGGCCCTGACCACAAATACCCACGTACTTGTTGGCGTTACGGCAAGCATGAATGGCACGGCTCAACATGAACTTGACGGCCTCGTCGCGCTCATCAAAATCCGCTGCCAACAGCTCCATGCCTGAATCTCGGTCTAAGCCTAGAGTCAGTTGCGTCATATCGTTGGAACCAATGGAAAAGCCATCGAAGTACTGCAAGAACTGATCCGCTAAAATGGCGTTTGAGGGCACCTCGCACATCATAATAATCCGCAGGCCGTTTTTGCCGCGCTCCAGACCGTGCTCGGCCAAGAGCTGAATCACCCGCTCGGCTTGTGAAAGGGTGCGTACAAACGGCACCATCAGCTCAACGTTGGTGAGGCCCATTTCATCACGAACCTTTTTCAACGCCTCGCATTCCATACGGAAGCATTCCGCGAAATCTTCCGACACATACCGTGCGGCCCCGCGAAAACCCAACATCGGATTTTCTTCCTCGGGCTCGTAGCGGGAACCCCCCACCAATTTACGGTACTCGTTGGACTTAAAGTCCGACAAACGTACGATGACAGGTTTGGGGTAAAAGGCAGCGCCCAACGTAGCGACCCCTTCGGCAAGCTTTTCAACGAAAAACGCGCGTGGACTGGCGTAGCCGCGTGCGGCAGATTCGACGGCTTTTTTGAGATCGCTGTCGACATTGGGATAGTCCAAAACGGCTTTGGGGTGAATCGCGATATTGTTGTTGATGATGAACTCTAAACGCGCTAAGCCGACACCGTCGTTCGGAATTTGGGCAAAGTCAAACGCCAACTGTGGGTTGCCCACATTCATCATGACCTTTAGGCCTACTTCGGGCATTTGCCCCCAGCGAACCTCTTCGACCTCGGTCTCGAGCAAGCCATCGTATATGCGCCCCTCATCGCCTTCGGCGCACGATACGGTGACTTCTTGGCCATTGCTCAGTACATCGGTCGCGTTGGTACACCCCACCACAGCAGGAATGCCTAATTCGCGTGCAATAATGGCCGCGTGACACGTACGCCCACCACGATTGGTGACGATGGCTGAGGCCAGCTTCATGACCGGCTCCCAATTGGGGTCGGTCATGTCGGTCACCAGCACATCACCTGCTTGGACTAAGTGCATCTCCGAGGCATCGCCTACTAATCGTACGGTACCGGAGCCAATTTTTTGACCAATCGCACGGCCGGTAGCAAGAATTTCACCAGTGGCTTTTAGGCTGTAACGCTCTTGAACATCGCTGACGGCTTGCTGCGACTTAACCGTCTCGGGACGTGCTTGCAAAATATACAACTTGCCATCTACCCCATCACGCCCCCACTCAATATCCATAGGACGCTGGTAGTGCTGTTCGATAATCGCCGCGTAGCGCGCCAGCTCGATCACCTCCTCGTCACTCAACGAGTAGCGATTGCGCTCGCTAACGGGCACCTCGACGGTACGTACTGATTCGCCACTTTCGCGTTGAGGATCAAATTCCATGCGCAACAGTTTTGAGCCAATACGACGGCTAATAATGGGATAGTGTCCAGAAGCCAACGTCGGTTTAAATACGTAGAACTCATCCGGATTGACTGCACCTTGGACCACCGTTTCCCCTAAGCCATAGGCCGACGTAATGAAAATCACATCGGGGAAACCCGATTCGGTATCTAAGGTAAACATGACCCCCGAGCTGCCTTTGTCTGAGCGCACCATACGCTGAATACCGGCAGACAATGCGACCTCAGCGTGCTCGAAGCCTTTGTGAACACGGTAGGAAATCGCGCGATCGTTGTAGAGAGAAGCAAACACCAAGTGGATTTTCTGTAAAACATCGTCAATACCGACTACGTTGAGGTAGCTTTCTTGTTGTCCGGCAAAGGAGGCATCGGGTAGGTCTTCGGCTGTAGCCGATGAACGCACCGCAAAGGAGCCCTGACCATCGGCATCCAGTTGTGCGAAGGCATCGCGGATTTGTTGTTCGAGCTCTGGCGGGAAAGGAGTGTCGATAATCCACTGACGGATTTCAGCGCCAGCAGCAGCTAAAGCGCGCACATCGTCCGCATTGAGCTGAGCCAAACGATCGGCAATACGCTGATCTAAGCCATCTGCCTTAAGAAACACACGATAGGCTTCGGCTGTGGTGGCAAAGCCACCGGGTACACGCACCCCTGCCTCAGCAAGCTGACTAATCATTTCACCTAAGGAGGCGTTTTTGCCCCCTACGGTGTCCACGTCCGTCATACGGAGCGTTTCAAAGGGTAGAACATAAGACATAAAAGTCACCTTAAAAAGAAAAAAAGCTGGTTTGCCAACCACACAAAACGATCATGTGGTTACGTGGTTGGCAAACACGCCTTTTTGCTAATTGGCGTTTGCGATGGTGACTGGTACTCTTGTAAATTGTACCGCTCCTTATGTTGATTTAGCCATTATGACATCATCACTTA
>DWUQ01000066.1 GCA_019120675.1 Candidatus Paenalcaligenes intestinipullorum
TATTACAATAACTTATGATACTCAGTTTTGTGGTCAAAGGTGCGGTTTTCCTAGACGTGCTCCCTTTCATCATTAAATCAATAGTCAAGCCCTGTCTTTACACGCTTTATGCGTCCCATCTAAACAATAAAAAACAACCAAAGCCAAAACAAGCCGTTCCGTGCTGAGGCTAGGCTGTATTAGATGCACAAAGCGAGTAGAGAAGCACTACACGCTTAAATACTTCTCCACTTGATGGCGCTGCTGCTCCAGCTCGCTACTACTGCCCTGCCAAATGACACGGCCTTTCTCAAAGACCACATGCCGATCAGCCAAGTTTAATAAGGCGTGCAAATGCTTATCAACGACCAACATGGCTAAGCCTTGGGTACGGAGCTCATGCAAGACTTGCCAGATGTGTTGTCGGATTAAAGGCGCAAGCCCTTCAGTGACTTCGTCAAGAATTAACAATCTAGGGTTGGTCATCAGCGCTCGGCCAATCGCCAGCATTTGCTGCTCACCGCCTGAAAGCTGACCACCAAAATGCTGGGCTCGTTCAGCCAATCGTGGGAACAGTTCATAAATTTTAGTTAGCGTAAACGGCGCGGGCCATTGAGTCGGTTGGCGAGCGGTCGCCAGCAGATTTTCACGGACACTCAGCGTGGGAAACACCAACCGACCTTCGGGCACATAGCCGATACCTAAACGTGCACGCGTATAAGTTGGTGCACGATTAAGCTCGGCCCCATCTAGGGACATCGTGCCCGAATGTGGGGGGATTAAGCCCATAATGGTTTTGATAAAGGTGCTTTTACCCATACCATTTTTGCCTAGCAGGGCCACCACTTCGCCAGCTTGCATGGCAAAATCTATGTTATGCAAGACCTTGCTTTGGGCATAGCCGGCCACTAATTGTTGGCTACTGAGCAGTGGGTGCATTTAGGCCTCATTTCCTAGATACGCATCGAGCACTTCCGGATTGTTGCGGATCTGCTCAGGCGCGCCACTTGCTAATACTTTGCCATACACCAATACGGACACCTGATCCGCCAAACGAAATACCGCCTCCATATCGTGCTCGACCATTAAAATGGTGTAATGACCTTTTAGCTCAAGCAACAGCTCCGTCATGCGTGCGGACTCCGATTGACTCATGCCTGCTAAGGGCTCATCCAACAATAACAAACGGGGTTGCGTGACCAACACCATGGCCAGTTCGAGCTGCCTTTGCTCGCCATGCGCCAGCTCAGTGGTCGCTCGGTACGCCACATCGGCTAAGCCAACTTGATCGAGCACCTGCATAGCACGCTCTCGTAAACGCGCATTACTGAGCACGGGGCGCCAGAGCTGCTGCCACGGTTTACATCGAGCGAGTTGCATGAGCATGACGTTTTCTAATACGCTAAAGCTCGCTAATAACTGGGTAATTTGATACGAGCGTGCCATGCCGGCCAAGGCTCGCTGGGGCGTGCGCCAGCGCGTGATATCGTGCTGATCCAAATAGATCTGACCAGCATCAGGAGCCAGCTCACCCAGTATTTGCGCCATCAGCGTGGTTTTACCCGCACCGTTTGGCCCAATGAGGGCGTGAAAGTTATGAGCGGTTATTGCCAGATTGACCTGATCGGTCACCGTTAAGCCGCCGAAATCTTTGCAAAGCCCTTTTAAAACTAGGCTTGCGCCTTGAGAGGCGTCAGAAATGTTGGCAGAAGAATCTAATGAATGCATGGCTTAGCTCTTGTTCGAAACGGGAGTGAACCACCCCCAAATGCCTCGACGTGACCATAAGGCTACCGCAAAAATACACAAGCCCAAAACAGCCATCCAATGCTGAGTCAGACCAGACAACCATTCTTCGAGCATTAGAAAAGCGACCGCCCCCACCAGCGGCCCCACTACCGTACCCAAACCGCCTAACACCACCATTAGGATTAAATCACCCGAGGATTGCCAAGATAAGTACGACGGTGAGGCAAACTTAGTCAAATTGGCAAGTAGGAAGCCAGCAACTGTACAGAGTAAAGCCGAAAGGATATAGGCGCACAACTGGAAACGCAAACGTGAAAAGCCCGCACTACGCATACGCAGCTCGTTGACATGCAAACCACGCAATACGTAGCCAAACCGGCCTTGCACTAAGCGATGAATCAGCCACAGCACCAGCCCAAGCACCACCAAGCTTAAATAATATAAGACCACCGGCTGATCAAGACTGGGGAGCCAATCAAACTGGCTACGATGGCTAATCGGTAAGCCATCGTCTCCGCCGTAGGGCTCTAAACTAATGGCTAAGAAATACAGCATCTGCCCAAACGCTAAGCTGATCATAATAAAAGCAATGCCACGCGTGCGCAGAGAAATTAACCCTGTAAAAAAAGCCACGACTGTCGTCAGCCCCAAAGCCATAGCGAGCTGCTGCCAGCCCGAGTACAGGCCGTGCGCGCTGGTGATGCCCACCGCATACACACCAATTCCGATAAACATAGCGTGCCCCATACTCACCAAGCCGCCGTAGCCCATGAGTAAGTTCAGGCCTGAAGCGGCAATCGCAATAATCACCATACGGGTCGCTAAGCTTAAATAGAAACCCTGCTCAAAATAATGCGTTAATCCTGGCAGGCTTAACCCGAACAACAACACGAGAACCAGTAGACCCGTAGCCAGTTTTCGAGGTTTAGGCTGTGAAGCAGTCATAGCATGGGCTAAAGAGCCTGAGTCAACACGTGGAGCGCTCATGCTTTCACCTTGCTTTGTACCGGAAATAAACCTTGCGGTTTGAACGCCAGCACCAAAGCCATCAATAAATAAATGAGCATGGACGCCAGTGCTGGCCCCACGGCATCGGCCACTTGTCGATCCAAGAAAAACCGTAACCCTTGTGCCATGTAGGCCCGACCAAGGCTATCTACCACTCCAATAATTAACGCGGCATAAAACGCACCACGCACAGATCCAATGCCGCCGACTACTATCACCACCAAGGCGAGAATCAACACCTCATCCCCCATGCCGGATTGTACCGATACAATCGGCCCTACTAGCCACCCAGCCAAAGCCGCTAAGCTCGCCCCCACTCCAAACAGTAAGGTATTTAATAGGCGTGCATTAATACCTAACGCCGACACCATATCCGCATGCGTGGCGCTCGCACGGATGAGCATGCCTAAGCGCGTATGTTGAATCAACCCATACAACAACAACGCGACCACAAGCCCCATGGCAATAATCAACAAACGGTATTGCTGGTAATACAGGCCAAACAAATTGAAGGCGCCACTTGCCCAAGACGGCACCGCTGCAAAAATGGGCTGTGCTCCCCAGAGCATCCGAGCGCTCTCATTAAAAAACAAAATTAAGCCTAACGTTGCCAAGACTTGATCTAAGTGAGGGCGATCATAGAAACGCCGCAAAGCAAGGCGTTCCAACAGCATCGCCAACACCCCCACCCCAACAATCGCGATCAAACCGGCCAATAAGAAAGACTGTGTGGCATTGAAACTGGCTGCCGCAATATAGGCTCCGAGCATATAAAATGCGCCGTGGCTAAGGTTCACGAAGTTCATGATCCCGAGCACGAGCGTGAGGCCAGCGGCAAACAAAAACAGCAGCATGCCCAATTGCAAACCATTGAGCAGCTGCGAAAAAAATAAAGTCCAAAGCATTAGTTCATCAGGCAAGCGTCCGCGTACGAATCGGTAGCGTTTTTTAAAGTACGAGTGACGGTTTTCAGGCTCACCTGACCTTGGTCATTGGGTGCCACCTCAAAGACGTAGAAATCTTGGATCGGAAAATTGTTGTGACCAAAGGCAAACTGGCCGCGCACCGACTCGAACTCAGCGTTTTTGATGGCTTGCGTTAAGGCTGCCGTATCGGTGGTATCGCTGACCTTTGCAAACGCTGCATCCAACAACTTCGCCACATCGTACGACTGGGCCGCGTACTCAGAGGGAATACGGTTGTATTTCGTAGCAAAAGCGTCAACAAACTCATGGTTGCTGGGGTTATCCAAATCAGGACCCCAATCCGAAGCACTAAATGCCCCCACTGCATTGTGTTGTAACGCGGGTAAGGTGGTGCCGTCCACGGTAGACACGCTCAACAAAGGAATGCGATCCAACAAGCCCGCTTGCTTGTAGGCACGCACAAAGCTAATCCCTAAGCCTCCTGGATAGAACACATACACCGCATCAGGCTGCATCGCCATGATCCGTGAAATTTCAGTCGAAAAGTCCAATTGGCCTAAGGGCGTGTAAATCTCATCCAACAGCTCGGCTTCGTAGCGTCGCTTAAAGCCTTGTACAAAGTCTTTACCCGCTTGGTAATTGGGGGCAAAGGTGATGACGCGCTTGAAGTCTTGCTCTTTTGCATACACGCCCATTGCTTCAGCGAACTGATCATTTTGTTTGCTCAGTACAAAAATATGCTCATTGCACTGCTCACCTGCTATGGGAGCTGGGCCAGCGCTGGCGCTGAGTACAGGAATATTCGCCTCAGCAAATTTATGCGCCACCGCCATCATAATGTTAGTAAACGAAAAGCCAGTTACCACTGCCACTTTTTCTTTTTGGATCAGCTCATCAGCAATTTGGTTGGCAACCTCGGGCTTAAGCTGGCTATCGCGCTTGATGATTTGGACCGGTTTGCCACCGAGCTGGCCATTATGCTGCTCGACATACAGCATGAGCGCGTCGAGCTTATCTTGGCCCAAAGCGGCTTGTGGCCCTGAGAGTTCGCTCATAAAGCCAATCTTAATGGGCGTGGTCGCATGAGCGAGCCCGCACCCCGTTGCTAGAGTGAAGCACAAGCTGGCAATAATCGTTAAGGTTTTATTCATAATTGAGAGCTCGTCGTCTAGCGTAGCGTGCCACGCAGCCATCCAAGCTATAAAGATTAACACTAAGACGTATTATCATTTCCCAATCAATGGAATGCAACCAATATACTTAAAATCGAGCCAAAGCCTATGCAGTGCATGTGTTGAAACCGTCTCGACTTTGCCATGCTCAACTCCAAGTTTACCCGTATACTTAAAGCCTGCTAATTTTGGCTATCTTGGGACCAATCTGGGCATTTGCCCAACTCATCCTTACTATGTCCACCGAAAACACTCTTTATTTCCGTAGTTTTTTGTTGCTGCTGGCTATTGTTTCCATCGCGTTTTTATGGGTATTGCTGCCCTTTTATGGCGCGGTATTCTGGGGCGGGATCTTGGCAATTATTTTTGCACCCTTACAGCAACGCTTTCTAGCCTATACCCATGGTCGCAAAACCTTGTCGGCGTTCATTACGTTGCTGATCATTATCCTCATTGTGATTATTCCCGTGCTGTTACTCATGGGGGCATTGATAAAGGAAGTGGCCCATATTTCCGAGCTATTGAAAATTGCCAGCACCTCTCCGGATGGCTTTCTAATTCAATTCTCTGAAGCCGAGCTGGAGCAGGCCTCAAAGTCTGCTGTGGGGATGCAGTTCTTTGCTGTGCCTTCTGACCTCGCCAACAATTTAGCCAGCTATCCGCATGTTTTGTTTAAAAAGATGCAAAGCCTCTTGCCCTCACAGCTGCAAGACATTATTAGCAGAGCGTTAGGCGATGATTTTGACAAGCTGCGTACTCGCGCTACCGAGTTTATGTTGAACTCAGGTCGGTATATTACTAAGCAAGCCGTCAGCTTTGGCTCCAACACCTTCCAATTTGTGGTCAGTTTAGGCGTAATGCTGTACTTATTGTTTTTCTTGTTGCGCGATGGTGCAGCATTGGGCCGCCGTTGCCGGCAGCTGGCACCGTTAAGTGATGAGCAGAAAGTTCACCTTATGCAAAAGCTCACCACTGTTATTCGCGCGACCGTCAAAGGCAATATTGCGGTGGCGGCTATCCAAGGTTTGCTAGGGGGGATTGCTTTTGCGATATTGGGCTTATCTGCACCCGTATTCTGGGGGGTATTAATGGCGGTTTTATCCCTACTACCCGCAGTCGGGGCGTCTTTGATTTGGGGTCCGGTGGCTATTTACTACTTCGCTGTTGGCGAATACGTGCATGGTATCGCCCTAACCGCAGTAGGCATCTTTGTTATTGGCTTAGTCGATAATATTTTGCGCCCTATTTTAGTAGGCAAGGATACAAAGATTCCAGATTACGTCATCCTAATTTCCACTCTAGGTGGCATGTCTCTGTTTGGTCTGAATGGCTTTGTGATCGGGCCACTGGTGGCTGCGATCTTTATGGCCTGCTGGGATTTATTTCCCGCCGCAATGAGTCGACGCAACCAAGAGCTGGAAAATGAGCGTCAAGGTTTACCGCCTGCTGATCAGTGCTAGCCAAACATCAACAAAAAGCCCCTGAGGTGTGAGAATTGATCACACCTCAAGGGCTGAACTGCTACGGCCGAATACGTTTGTACTCAAACTTTAGGCCGTGCGTAATCGTACACAACTTGAGTAAAATCGTACAAAATTTAAATAACTCTACGTTACGATAAATAATCCATTAGTCTTGAGCACGCACCCAAGTACCATTTTGGTGCTGTAGTGCTTCAGCAATCACATAGGGGCTCGTAATAAGCGCCTTGGCTTGAGGTTGGTTTTCTAAAAAACCAATTACCGCTTCAACTTTGGGCTTCATGCTGCCAGACCCAAACTGCTGCTGTTCTAAATACGTCTTTAGGGTCGCCACATCCACGTCATCCAGCCACTGCTGATCCTCTTGACCGAAATTCAACGCTACCTTTTCTACGCCGGTAGGAATCATGAATAGATCAGCTTTGAGCTGCTGAGCCAGCAAGGAGGAAGCGAAGTCTTTGTCGATCACAGCCTCAATACCTTGCAAGCTACCGTCGGCGTTTTCGACCACTGGAATACCACCGCCCCCACATGCAATGACTAAGCTACCAGCATTTAATAACTGCTCAATGGTGGCCGCTTCATGGATAAATTGCGGCTTGGGTGAGGCCACACAACGACGCCAGCCTCGGTTTGAGTCTTCCATGATGGACCAGCCATCCTGCTGATGACGCTCTTGAGCTTCAGCGGCACTCATAAACGCCCCGATAGGCTTATTGGGCTGGCTAAAGGCTGGATCATTAGCATCCACCTCTACTTGGGTAATGAGTGTGACGATATTGCGCTGAATGCCTCGGCGACGTAACTCGTTGTTGAGTACTTGCTGGATAGTATAGCCAATGGTGCCTTGAGTTTCGGATACCGCATAATCCAAAGGCACTAAGGGGACAATATCGCGAGCGTGTTCGGATTTTAAGAGAGCAAAACCTACTTGAGGTCCATTGCCATGTGTCAGCACCACACGCCAACCGTCCTCGATCATGTCAGCAATACAGCCGATCATCTTTTGTACACTATCGCGCTGATCCGCCATGCTTACTTTTTTGGGATCTTGAATAAGCGCGTTTCCACCCACCGCTATTACGGCTAACGGCTGTTGTTTCATTATGAATTTCCTTAGTCTTGGCTATCGATTCGGCACCTGCATGAGGGACTCGTACCACGTGCACAGCCTGTACTCCAAGGCCATGCTCACCAGCCTCAAGTGCAACGCATCATGCAGAACTAAGCGATAATACCGCAGTTCAATCGCTTAGCTCTAGCCCTTAGCAGCAGGAAAATTAGTTCATAACGCCAGCTTAAGTCCTGAGATTAACGTTAGACCCCTAAAAATAAAATATAAATATTGACCAGCAGTGCCAAAAACCAAATGAGGCTTCGCAAGGTGCCACGGTCTTTGATATAGATCCACACATAAAAAAGGCGTAGCACGATCCATAACCAGGCCCAAGACATTAAAGTGCTGGGATCAACGCCTTGGTACAAAGCAAAAAGTAAAGCGGCAAAGAAAAAAGGCAACGACTCAAAGGTGTTGGCTTGGGCAGCATTCGCGCGCGCCCGCCACCCTTGTTGATGCGCCAACCATTGACGTGGCGCATTGTTATCAAAACTTTTACCCCCTGCTTTGGCAGCCACTGCGCCTATAAACGGTAACAGCGCTGCGGCTAAAAAAACCCAAACCATAATGTGTCCTTGTCGGCCAATGAAAATTGGCCGGATCGAATTTAGTGTTGAATGGTGGTGCCCAGTAAGCTCAAGAACTGTGCCAACCAGGCTGGATGGGCAGGCCACGCTGGTGCGGTTACCAAATTACCATCCGTATGTGCATCGGTGACGGCCAAGTCCACAAAGGTACCACCTGCCAATTCAACATCAGGCTGGCAGGCCGGGTACGCTGAGCAGTGGCGACCCTCCAAGACTTTGGCTGCAGCCAAGATCTGAGCACCGTGGCATACTGCAGCAACGGGCTTATTGTGCTCAAAGAAATGCTGTACTATCTTGATCACGGTGGGATTGAGGCGTAAATACTCTGGCCCTCGCCCCCCTGGGATCACTAACGCATCGTAGTCTTCTGCGCGTATGTCGGCAAAGGTGGCGTTTAACGCAAAATTGTGACCACGTTTTTCTGAGTAGGTTTGCTCTCCCTCAAAATCATGAATGGCCGTAGCAATGTACTCGCCCTTTTTTTTATCGGGACATACCGCATCCACGTGATGACCAACAGCCTGCAGGGTTTGGAACGGCACCATTGTTTCGTAATCTTCGCAGTAATCACCGCAAATCATGAGGATTTTTTTAGCCATAATGTGTCCTTGTGAAGCGTGAATGAAAAACAGCACAATCAGTATGGCATACGCTTAGGGCATTTGCAGCCATCGATCGTTGCTCAACACTTCCTTATTAGTAGCAATTGTTAATTGCTGCGTTTTAATACGTAAACTTATGTCCAGCCCTACTAAAAAGCGCCTTACCCCCCAGCAGCGTCGCATGCAAATTATGCTCGCTGCCGAGACTTTATTTATTGAGCAAGGCGTAGCGGCCACCAGTATCGACGATATTGTCAATGCAGCAGGGGTCGCTAAAGGGACTTTTTACTTGTACTTTAATTCACGTGAACAGTTGCTGCATAGCTTGCAGCAACAATTTATGGCAGCTTTCCACCGTGCTGTTGAGTTGGCGCTGACTCAGGTATCAGCCCAAGACTGGGCGGGTAAGTTGGAGTGCTGGTTTCAAGTGACTCTGACAGGGATGCTCGATAATAGTCGCCTGCAAGACGCGCTGTTTTATAAAACCCGTACAACATATCGGCACCTTAGCTACAACAACCCTGCTATCAATCAATTGCAAACACTTTTGGAAGACGGCATCGCCTGTAAGGCCTGGCAGCATGAAGCCCCGCAATTGCTCGCCATTATGATTTTCCATGCCACATTAGCGTTGGCAGATCGTTGTTTGGACCAGCAAGCCCAGCATGAAGCCCCTCAGCTGATTCGTCATCTCTACCATACTTTTCATCAGATCCTAGCGGTATAATTCTTTAAGTTGGCGTGGAGCCTTCTCCTTAGTCAATTTCTTTTGTATTCAACGATCGACTCGGATTGTCTGTCTGAGCACGGTTAAGGATCTGTCTTATGTTTCGCTTACTTTTGCTGACGGCCTTTGTCGACTCAGTGTTGCTGGCCAATATCTTTTTAGATACGTTTATTCCGCTGCCTGTGTTTGGTTTGTTTAGCGTGGGGTCGATTTTTTTTGCAGCGGTATTTACCCTTCGAGATCGCTTACATAGCTATGGTCTGCCTACGGTTTATTTGGCCATTGCAGCCGCCTTGCTGGTGAACACGCTGTACGGGTTATGGATCACACAGATACCAATACGCTTTATTATGGCATCGTTTGTCGCCATCTTAGTCAGTGAACTGACCAATACGGCTGTTTTTCAACGACTACACCAGTGGCATTGGCACCGTCGTGTACTCAGCAGCAATGCCCTCAGCATCCCTCTAGATAGCTTATCCTTTACCTGTTTGGCGTTTGTAGGCAGTTTGCCTCTTTATGATATTGGGCAAATTCTTTATGTGGATATTTTAGGGAAATTTCTGATTGCTGCCCTGATTGCGTACCTACCTTTTGTAGCCCCGAAAGTACGCACTGCGAACGCTTTATCGCCTTCTACTGTTTAATTGGAAATTTGAATTATGACTGACGTCATTCGCTCGGTTACTGACCACACCATCGCTCCTACTGACGCCCCTTCCTATACGTCTCCCGATACCGGTGCTGTGCTCAAGGCAATCCATAACCCTTTCCCTCGTATGCTGACCGAGCAGGAACACACCATTGAGCTGCCTGAGCTGTGTCCCGCCTCACGCAACCCCAGCCCAGGCTCAAGCTTGCGCATTAGTTATCGAAGTAGCCAACGTTTTCTGGAAGTCTTTTCGTTAAATACCTACATCCAAGCTTTTGTGGGCCATAAGCTGGTACGCGATGTGGAGCAGTTAACGCAAAGCATTGCACGCGACTGTACGCTGTTGCTGCAAGAAGAAGTCTGGGTAGAGGGCAACTTTGTACTGCAAGGCATACAGCAACGTGTGCGTACTCGTGCGCAATGCACGGTGGCTACCGCCCAGCACTATCAAGCCACAGCAGCACAGCAGGATGTGTCCGTATAACGCTTGCATCTATCCACCTTATACACTGTTTTTTAATGGCTTCTGTACGCTAAAAATAACAAATGTCTTCGGTAGCGTCTGCAAGGTGTCGGTTAAACAGAGGCCTGCAACTCCTGCCAAGTTTGTTGTAAAGACGCTTGCCAGCTGGGTAATTGCAACGCAAAGCGTTTCTCAAGTTTGCTCACGCTCAGACGCGAATTTAAAGGACGCTGAGCCGGCGTAGGATAAGCGCTACTCGGAATGGGCTGGCAGCCGTCGGCGGGAAGGGTTAACTCTATGCCACTATCCCGTGCCAGCTTAAAAATAGCTTGGGCAAAGTCGTACCAACTGGTATAGCCCTTTGCGACTAAATGATACACCCCAGCCAGTTCCGAATCAGGCTGAGTAAGCGTTTGATGCAGCGCAAGCGCTGACACGTTAGCGATGAGCCGAGCGGGGGTTGGTGAACCAACCTGATCCGCAACCACATCCAACTGCTCACGCTCTTGGGCAAGCTTTAGCATCGTACGCATAAAGTTGTGGCCTCGTGCCGCATAGACCCAACTGGTGCGGAAAATCAAATGCTGAGCCCCGCTATTCTGAATAGCAATATCCCCTTCGAGTTTGCTTTGACCATAAACCGATAAGGGCTTGGTGGCATCACCCTCCTGCCAAGCCTGAGTACCCTCACCGGGGTACACATAATCGGTCGAGTAATGCACGAGCCACGCTTGGTGTGCCTGAGCGTAAGCCGCCAAACGCTCAGGTAAG
>DWUQ01000067.1 GCA_019120675.1 Candidatus Paenalcaligenes intestinipullorum
GGTGTTGGTGGGTTTTCATGAATACTCGCCCCGCTTAAGCGTAATATTAGAGGCCTTAACGACTCAAGGGGCCGCCTTGGCGAGTCTGGAGTTTGCTACATCACCGGCTCACCAGATCAACTACTATGTGGCCCAAGACGCCACCCAAGAATGGCGCATGGCCCTTCACTGGGCTGCTGAGCAAGTCCGCGCAGACCCGTCTCGTTGTGTGGCTGTGGTGGGTGCTGAGTTGGAAAGCAATGTCCCCTTAGTGCACCGTATTTTGGCGCAAGCGTGTCAAGGCACTGAGCACTCGGCTCCTTTGGCGTGGAACGTAGCCGTTGGGCGTTCGCTGTCTGACTGGCCATTGGCGCATGCGGCCTTAAGCTGGCTGGCGGTGTTGGCGGCGTGTCAACAAGCTGAGCCGCTCACGCCTGAACTGGTCGGTCGAGCCTTGCTCGCTGGGGGGTGTGCCGGCAGTCTTAGCGAGCGTCACGCGCGTGCACAACTGGATGCTTATTGGCGCAAACAAGAAATCACTCATCTGAGTACTGCCGAATTTAATGCCGCATTAAACCATTATGCGCCACAGCTTGCCGCAGCTTGGCACAGTGCTTGGGGTTTGATGGCTGCGCAACCCGCTCAACAATCGGCTGCGGATTGGATTGATTTTTTTCGTCAATGGCTGATGGCTTTAGGCTTTCCAGGTGAAGCCGCCTTAGATAGTCATAGCTTTCAAGTCATGGAGGCGCTCGATAGTGAGTTGGGGCGTTTTGCACGTCAGTCCCCAGTATTGACGTCACTGAGCCTCTTTCAAGCCCAAACGCTGCTTGACCGGATGGTTGCCGAAGCGATCTTCCAGCCTCAACGCGATCCTAAAGCGCGCATTGATGTGTTGGGCTTACTTGAGGCTGAAGGGGGGCGCTGGGATGCTGTTTGGGTAGTGGGTTTAACCGATGAGGTCTTGCCTGCTGTGGTTAAGCCCAATCCCTTATTGCCTATTAGCGCCTTACGTCGAGCCAATGCGCCTCGTGCCACACCGGAGCGTGAGTTGGCATGGGCCGAGGTGGTATTCCGATCACTACAAGAAACAGCACCGATATTGATTTGTAGTTATCCTCGTTATGCAGGCGATCAGCTTTTGCGCCCCAGTCCGCTTTTACATGATATAGCGGATGAGTACACCCCCACACCGATCCCACCGCCTTCTCCTGCTGAGGTCGAGTGGTTATCCGATCATTGGGGCCCTCCTCTTCAAACCGATCAACTGCTAAAGGGTGGGGTGAATGCGTTGGACACGCAAGCGCGCTCCCCTCTTTGGGCATTTGTAAAATATCGACTGCATGCTCAAGGTTTGCGGCACTACGCCCGAATTGGAGCGGCCAACAAACGCGGCAGCTTCTTGCATGCTGTGCTAGAGCGCTTCTGGCAACGTTTTACACGTCCTGACAAAGATAGTTTGCAGGATTTTTTAGCCCAAGCTGATGCCAGCACTCAATTGGCTGCGTTGATTGATGACGTGGCTGATCAGTATTTAGACGGTTACAGCGCTCAGCACCGCGCCTTAGAGTGCGAGCGCAGCTTAATTATTTTGCAGCAGTGGCTCGAGGTGGAAAACGCACGTGAAGATTTTGTTGTACACAGTATTGAGGAAGATCTAGCGTGGAGTGCGGGCTCTTTGCAGCTAAAAATGCGTGTGGATCGGGTTGATGAGTTGGCCGATGGCCGGTTGGTCATTGTGGACTACAAAACTTCTGCCACGGCTAAAACCTTGCTCTCTTCTTGGGTACGTACACGACCCATTGATTTACAGCTGCCGATTTATGCGGCACAAGTGGTGGAGCAAGGGGCTGAGGTTGGCGGCCTTGCGCTTGGCTGGCTTAACCGGCGTAGCCCAGGGTTTATAGGCTATGGCGATATGGGATTAGGCGTGGAAGGTATTGTTTGCCGCGATGCCAAAAACCAAGACGAGCTGCCCCCATGGAGTCAGCAAATCCAGCAATGGCAGCAGGCTGTGGCCCAGTTGGCCGAGGAGCTCTGCTCAGGCTATGCCGCCCAAGAAACGACTCATCCTGATGATTTGCGTTATTGTGATGCGCGTCCTTTTCTACGACTCAATGAAGCACCATGACTCACTCCACTAATCCTAGCGACGCCGCGGTACGTCAACAAGCCATTAATCCTCGTCAGTCTTATTTGGTGCAAGCGCCAGCGGGATCGGGAAAAACAGAGCTGCTTACAGACCGTATTTTGGCTTTATTAGCAGTGGTGGAGCGCCCCGAAGAGGTCGTTGCCATCACCTTTACCAAAAAAGCGGCCGCTGAAATGCATGCGCGTGTGCTAGAAAAGCTGCACCGTGCCAACGAACCACGACCTACTGAGCCGTATCGACAAGCCAGCTGGGATTTAGCCCAAGCTGCGCGAGCCCGCGATCTCGAAAAGGGCTGGGAGCTGCTCGAATACCCCGCGCGCTTAAGCATTCGTACCATTGACTCGTTATGTGCGCATTTAGTACGCGCCATGCCTTGGGCTTCAGGGTTAGGAGGGGTGCCGGCTATTGCCGAAGACCCTAATAGTCATTACGAAGCGGCTGCGCTGGAAGCGTTGATGCAAGTTGATCACGAAGCCGCTGTGCAGCGCCTACTGCGTCATTTGGATGTCAACCTATCGGTGGCTCAACAATTACTGGCCACGATGCTTGGCAATCGTGATCAGTGGCAGCCTGTATTAGGCGATGCCAGTAGCCTTAGTGAGCTCGAAGGCAGCTTGCAGCACTTAATTGAAAGCCAATTGCAAACCGTGCAAGCCGCCATGCCGTTAGGGTGGGCCAGTGACTTGGCTCCCATCATACGTCTTGCTGCGGCCAACCTTACGCAGCATTCCAAGCCCAATAGTCCACAATTAGAGCCCTTGCAAGATTGGTCTGGTACACCACTGTCCGCTCAGATCAGTGCCTTGCCCCAATGGCGTGGTCTCGCTCAAGCTCTGCTTACTGGCAAGGGAGAAGCCCGTAAACGCTTAACCGTCAACGAAGGGTTTCCCGCCAGAAGTGCAGAAAAAGACGCGATGCAAGACTGGTTAGAGGCGCATGCCAACGACCCACGTTGGGTTGAAGCGCTAAGTCGTGTGATGCACTTACCCGAAGGCTATACAGCCGAACAAATTGAAGTCTTGTTCGATTTTATTTACGTATTATGGCTGGCTATTTTTCAACTCCAAAAGCGCTTTGCTCAACACAACGAAGTCGACTTTATTGAAATCTCGCAGCGTGCCTTGCTGGCCTTAGGCTCTGCGGAGGTCCCCACCGAATTACTGCTCAAAGTCGACCGTTCTATACGGCATTTGTTGGTGGATGAGTTCCAGGACACCAGCCTAACCCAGTTGCAGCTCTTGGAGCGTCTTACAGCAGGCTGGGAGCCGGATGATGGTCGCACTGTCTTTTTGGTGGGTGACCCCATGCAGTCGATTTATCGTTTCCGTAAAGCTGAGGTCGGCTTGTTTTTGCAAATTCGCGAAAATGCGGCCTTAGGCAGCGTCTCGCTTACCCCTCTAACCTTAACGAACAATTTTCGTTCCCAAGCAGGCTTGGTGGATTGGGTCAATCGGCTGGGGTATCACCTGTTTCCCTCACACAGCAATGTTGAGTTTGGCGCGGTGCATTACAGCCCTTCTGAGGCCTTTCAGCCCATCAATACACACGTAGCAGCGTGCAGCTTTCACCCCATTTGTTTGCCAGCCTCCTCTATGGACGACAACGCTTATCAGCGTGATGCACAGCTCAAATTGCACGCTGATTTACAGGTGGTGGCGTTGTGCAAAGAGGTGTTGGCGCGTTATCCCGACAGTGCGTTCCCAATGGCGATCTTGGTGCGTTCACGTTCGCATCTCAATAATGTAGTGCGTCAATTAAGCGTTCATGGGGTACCGTGTCGTGCTGTCGAGTTGGAGTCGTTGAGCGATCGGCCGGTTGTACAGGATTTATTGCAATTAATTCGTGCCTTGTATCACCCAGCCGATCGTATGGCATGGTTGGCGTTATTGCGTTCGCCCTTAGTGGGCTTACGGTTAACAACCTTACACAGCTTATGTGCGGCCGAGCCTTATCAAACCATCCCATCCTTGCTCGAAGCTGAAATTCAACAGCCTCAATTAGATTTAGAAGACGATGAACGTCAGCGTTTGCATGCCGCTGCCCATGTATTGCTCGAGGCCAATAATCATAGTGGCATCTTGCCGCTTGCAGCGTGGGTAGAGCGTATCTGGCACGCTTTAGGCGGCAAAGCAGTGTACGTTGACACAGCAGATCAAGCGGATGCCGAGCAAGTGTTGCAGTTGTTAGAGCAAATTGGACCGTATACGCAGTTGTGTTTAGAGCAGTTGGAACAGCGTGTGGCTGCTTTGAAGGCAGTGCCTACCACTACCGAGGTGGCGGTTGAAGTGATGACCATTCACAAAGCGAAAGGGCTAGAGTTCGAAGGGGTGTTGCTCTATGGCTTAGAGCGTAAGGCTCGCGCAGACGATGCCCCTTTAATTCGTCTTGAGCATCATCAGGGACGTTTGGTGTTAGGGCCTATCAAAGCGTACAGCTCCGATGAGCATGACCCAGTCTCAAATTTTTTAAGTCAACGTGAGGCCCAGCGGGCTGAGCACGAAGTGAAGCGTTTACTTTATGTGGCCGCTACGCGCGCTCGCAGCGAACTTCATGTGGTTGCGTCTGTGGGGCTGGACAATAATGGCACTTTTAAAGCGCCCAGCAAAGGTACGCTGCTTGCCCATATATGGGATTGCCTACCCATGCCTGACGTTGCCGTCCCCACTGACAGCCTAGCAGAGGTAGCCTCAGGGACGGTTGCAGCCAAGCTAAAACGTGTCCGACATATGCAGGCGCGCCCGCAAACATGGCATTGGCCCAGTCTTAGCCGTAGCACTTGGCAGTGGCCAGTATCCACCTTAGATGAAAGCGCAATGGGTGTGGTAGCGCACGCTTGGTTGGAGCGTATTGCACGAGATGGTGTTGGGCAGTGGACTACGCAGCGTTTGCAAGACAGTGAGCACGCTATGCGCAATCAACTGTTACGTGCGGGTATTGATCCAAACACCGTATCCGACCAAGTGGCGGCTTTGCAGCAAACGCTTATCGCGACGTTAGGAAGCGAGCAGGGGCGTTGGTTGTTAAGTGTCGCCAAAGCCTATCGTGAGTGGTCATTATTGGATATTCATGGACGAGTGTCGGTCATTGATTTAGCCATCGCGCAAGACGATCATTGGTTGATTGTGGACTACAAAACCACCTTACCGGGTGAGGGCGAAAGTCTTACAGAGTTTGCCGAGCGCATGCGCGCCCGATACAGCGAACAAATGCAGCGTTATATTGATCAGGTGGCACAGTTTGATCAGCGTCCTGTGCGCACCGCGCTGTATTTCCCGCGGGTGGACTTATGGGTGGAGTACACCTCTCACGATCATGTGGCGGAGTTGGCAGCCTTGCAGGCTGCGGCTCAGCCGACTCAAGCGAGCTTGTTCTAACACGCTTGCCCCCACAAAAATAGGGCAAAAAGCTAAGGTTTGAATTGTCTATCAAGGTAGTGGTAGAATAGGCGCTGGCGGGTCCCTTCGCATGGTTCAACAGTGAATCTGGTCAGGTCGGGAACGAAGCAGCCACAGCTGTCTCGAGTCAGTGCCGAAGTCAGGCTCGCCACCTCATCTAACTGCTTTATCAGCAGGCTATTCCTTCCCTCCAGCCCTATTAATTCGGTACACTTTAATCTGTATAGTGGTGTAGCGTGTAATTTTCTTTAGTGGCTTTTCTGCATGACCTATCTCGTTCTCGCTCGCAAATGGCGGCCTCGTTCCTTTGATACCCTAATCGGACAGGATCACGTGGTGCGTGCGTTGACCCACGCGCTGTCTACACAGCGCCTACACCATGCATGGTTGTTTACCGGTACACGAGGTGTCGGTAAGACCACACTGTCACGTATTCTTGCCAAAGCCTTAAACTGCGAAGTAGGAATTTCTGCAACCCCGTGCGGTCAATGCCAAGCTTGTGTGGAAATTGATGCCGGTCGTTTTGTTGACTACTTAGAGCTGGATGCCGCTTCGAATCGTGGCGTCGACGAAATGACCCAGCTCCTTGAACAAGCGGTCTATGCACCCAGCTCAGGACGCTACAAAGTCTACATGATTGACGAGGTGCATATGCTGACTGGGCATGCCTTTAATGCCATGCTCAAAACCCTCGAAGAGCCTCCCGCACACGTCAAGTTTATTTTAGCTACCACCGATCCTCAAAAAATCCCCGTAACGGTGCTATCGCGTTGTTTGCAATTTAACCTCAAACAAATGACGGTTCCTGCTATTGTCGAGCATCTCGAGCATATCTTGCAGCATGAGCAATTGCCCTACGAGATTGCTGGCTTACGGCTGCTGGCGCAGTCGGCCGCAGGCTCTATGCGTGACGCCTTATCGTTAACCGACCAAGCTATTGCCTACAGCGCTGGCTCAGTCAGCACTGAAGCGGTGCAGGCTATGCTGGGCACCATTGATCAGCAGCATTTATGTCAGCTTATTGATGCCCTCATACACCAAGACGCGGCACAACTTAAAGCCGTCGCCGATGATTTGGCCTTACGAGGCTTGTCGTATGCCAGTGCGTTAGCGGATTTAGCCAGTTTGTTGTCGCAGATTGCCATTGAACAGCGTTTGCCTGGGGCGACCCCCGTTGAGCACCCATTACAAGTGGACATCCAACGCTTCGCCCAAAATTTAGGCGCGGACTATTTGCAGTTGTTTTACTCCGTGGCGGTGCACAGTCGCCAAGAGCTTAGTCTTGCGCCCGATGAGTACGCGGGTTTTCTAATGGGCTGCTTGCGTATGTTGGCCTTAATGCCTGCCAGCCCCGTACCCACTGCGCCCATCACCCCGACGACGCCCACTACGGCAGGCCCCGACTCGGATTCAAATGCACAGGGGGCAGATGCGCCTACCTCACAGGTAGTGGCTACATCCATAACAACGGGCGCTAGGCTCAATCATTTTGCGGCGCCTGAGCCTGGGCTTGAAAGCGAAGTCGCCACTGTACATCGACCCACTGATCCGACGACAACTTCCCCCAAGGTCGTGCCGTCCGTCTTATCAGAGTCTAG
>DWUQ01000006.1 GCA_019120675.1 Candidatus Paenalcaligenes intestinipullorum
CAACTTCACCTCTCCCACTCCGAATGGTTGGGGCTATGCTGTATTTGGTAAGGTCATCGAAGGTCAAGACGTAGTAGACGCCATCAAAGGTGTAAAAACAGGCAACAAAGGTTTCCACCAAGATGTACCTGTTGAAGACGTCGTGATTGAAAAAGCCGAAATCGTTGAGTAACGAGCTGTGCTTACGCGGCAATACTTGGATTGCCGCGGACATACATTTGGGGCCTAACAGCCCCAAAACGGCCGCTTGTTTTTATCAGTTTTTATTAAAGGCCGAACAGAACTGCGATCAGTTACTCCTGTGTGGCGATATTTTTAACGCCTGGATCGGTGATGAGCTGGCACAACAGCCGCCTCCTTGGTTAGCGGACGCCATGCAGTCGATGCGCCATTTTAGTCACCAGCGCCCTCTTTACTTAATGCGCGGCAATCGCGATTTCCTGCTGGGGCACAACTTTGCTTACGCTGTCGGTGCACAGTTATTGCCCGATCAAATCATTATTCATCAAGGCGAGCTGCGTTTTTTACTCACCCATGGTGATGAGCTGTGTACAGACGATCAGGCTTATCAGCGCTTTCGCAAACTGGTGCGTGCGCCGTGGGTGCAAAAATTATTTTATCAATTACCGTTAGCATCTCGGCAAAAGCTCGCGAACTTTTTTAGACAACGCAGTAAAAAAAGTGGGCAATACAAGCCCATGTCGATTACAGATGTGAGCCCCCTCAGCTGCCAACAGCTTTTGTACGCAAATCAGCTGCGCTTGTTAATACATGGGCACACACATCGCCCAGCCATTCATTCACTTGATCAGACCAAGAATACGTATCGTGTAGTGATTCCAGACTGGGAGTGTGAGCACTCTGAGCCGTCGCGCTTTGGCTGGGTCAGTATACTAAACAATACTGTGCATCTACATGAGAACGATCGCATTCAAACGCTTGAGTTATCGCGTATGCTAGAGCCTTAAGCGAACTGTTTTATTGCTTTTAAATTATCGATTTAAGGAGTTGCCCGATGCGCTGGAAAACCGCTCACACTAAACGTACCCTCATGGCTGCCGCGTTAACCACTGCATTATTTGGGCCCCTTATAGCTGAAGCGTGTACACGAGCCGTGTATTTAGGCGACGATGGACGTACCATTACGGCTCGCTCTATGGATTGGAAAAGCGACGTCAATACGAACCTATGGCTTTTTCCCCAAGGTATGAAGCGCTCGGGCGCAGCCGGGGACAACTCCATTACTTGGACCTCAAAATATGGGTCTATTGTGGCCACTGGTTACGATATCTCTACCACCGATGGCATGAACGAAAAAGGCTTAGTCGCGAATGTGTTATGGCTGGTAGAATCCGAATACCCTAAACCCGACCCCAACAAGCCCGGTCTATCGATTGCCGCTTGGGCGCAGTATGTGTTGGATAATTTTGCTACCGTTGACGAGGCGGTTCAAGCCTTAAAACAAGAACCTTATACGCTCATTACTGACCAAGTACCGGGCGAAACCCGCTTGGCGACCTTGCACTTATCTATTTCCGACGCCAGTGGTGATAGCGCCATTATTGAATACATTGATGGCAAACAGGTTATCCACCATAGCCGCAACTACCAAGTCATGACCAATTCGCCCACTTTCGAGCAGCAGCTGGCGTTAAACACTTACTGGCAAGACATCGGAGGTACGGTCTTTATGCCAGGCACCAATCGCGCCGCCGACCGCTTTGCGCGGGCTTCGTTTTATATTAATGCGGTTCCACAACAGCAAAGCCAGCGAGATAGCTTAGCCAGTGTGTTTAGTGTCATTCGCAATGTATCTGTACCTTATGGCATTACTACGGAAAATCAGCCCAATATTTCCTCCACCCGTTGGCGTACGGTCGCGGATCAAAAAGCGTTGTTGTACTTTTTCGAATCGGCCGTCACACCCAATACGTTCTGGGTGGATTTAAAAAAGGTCGACTTTAGCTCAAAAAATGGTCAAGTACAAAAGCTTGAGCTTGGTCCCAACCAACAGAATACCTTTGCTGGCGAAGCCAATGCAGAGTTTCAACCTAGTCAGCCGTTTGAGTTCTTAGGCGCAAGTTGAGCGTTGTTAGTACTGAATACCTTGCTTAGGCAACCTGACACACTTACATGCTTTTTTTAACCTTCATTACTTTAAAAACTTAACGCAATCGTTATAATTGTCTGGCAAGTTATTTAATCACCTTGTCACAAAAAACAAATCCGCTATTACTTATGAGTAATAGCGGATTTTAATTTAAACTCTAATCGAAAAACTTAATTAGCCGTTATTCTTCATTTAAATGCATCAGCATTTGAGTAAATATTTTGGGAGTCCCCGCAATAATATTACCCGACTGGTACCAAGTTTGCTCGCCTTCAAAGTCGCTTACCAAACCACCTGCCTCCAGTACCAACAGCGCACCGGCGGCCATATCCCACGCTTTTAGGTTCGTGCCAACGTAACCATCTAAACGACCCGCCGCCACGTAGGCTAAATCCAATACCGTAGCACCCATTCGACGTACGGACGCGCACTCTCCTAACATGCTCACAAACGGTGAGTTTGCTTTTAAGGCACCTCCAGAATCTGCCACATGAGCCCCTAACAGCGCATCGTGGTATTTGCGATTACCGGATACACGAATACGGCGATCATTTAAAAAAGCGCCCTGACCACGGGTAGCACAAAATAAATCGTTGCTGGAAGGGTCAAAAATAACCGCAACGGTAGGAATGCCTTTGTGCAATAAAGCAATGGAAATTGCATAATAAGGAAAGCCATGAATAAAATTGGTGGTGCCATCGAGGGGATCAATGACCCAGATATAATCAGCCTCCAGCTCGCCTTGTGCTGAGGGCACGGCCCCACCCTCCTCGCCCAAGAACGCATGGTCAGGGTAAGCCGTGCTGAGACTTTCAATAATGGACTGTTCGACAGCGGCATCGACTTCCGTGACATAATCACGTGGCCCTTTACGGCCGATTTGTACCCGTTCTAAGTCTAGACTGGCACGGTTAATAATAGAAGCTGCTCGACGTGCCGCACGAATGGCGGTATTTAGCATCGGGTCCATAGATACTCGTATAAGTAAAAGATAAAATAGCTAAGATATTCCTACTTTCCTTGGTTCTTGAACGACACTTATTGTTTGCATGACATCCTTATCATCCCCTACTTCTGCCACGCACGCCTTTGAGCACGTGCGTTTTATCATGGTACAGCCTAGCCATCCGGGCAATGTGGGTGCCGCAGCGCGAGCAATCAAAACAATGGGCTTTAAAGAACTTTGGTTAGTAGCGCCCAAATACCCCGATATCCACCAACATGAGGACGCCATTGCGTTGGCAAGTGGAGCGACCGATGTATTGAGCCAAGTCCATATCGTACCAAGTTTCGAGGCCGCCTTGGCATCTGTTTCACTGTCTTTTGCCTTAACAGCACGCCCTCGACACTTGGGGCCACCGGCTTTGGATATTCGTGAAAGTGCTCAGCTGGCCGCGCACCACGCTTATAATCAAGCCCACAGTGTCGCCATCGTGCTCGGCACAGAACGCACCGGCCTTAGCAACCAGCAACTGGAGCTCTGCCAATACACCTGCCATATTCCTGCCAACCCCGAATACAGCTCCTTAAATGTGGCGCAGGCACTGCAATTGGCCGCATGGGAGCTACGCTATGCTTTACTTGAAAGCAATCAATCTCATACTCTACCCAGCACTCAGGGCAAGGCCGACCCCGGTGCCATGCTCGCACCGATGTCGGCGACCGATGCGTTTCTGGCCCATCTCGAAGAGGCGCTAATCGCCATTGAGTTTCTGGACCCCACGCATCCAAAAAAGCTCTTAACCCGCATTCGTCAGCTGTTTCGACGCAGTCAGCTCAGCAACGACGAGGTGGCGCTGTTGCGTGGTGTGTGCAAGGCCATCCTAAAATCGGCTCGCTCCCCTCACTAATTTCCACTTGGTTTTATGTTTAAATATTTACGCGAAAGTATTGATTGTATTTATGAACGCGATCCGGCTGCGCGCAGTCGTTGGGAAATTCTAACCTGTTATCCTGGCTTGCATGCATTGCTTATGCACCGTTTGGCACATTGGCTATGGACGCACAAGCTTTATTGGTTAGGCCGTTTCACCTCGCATATTTCTCGCCTGCTAACGGGCATCGAGATTCACCCAGGAGCCAAAATTGGCCGGCGTGTGTTTTTTGATCATGGTTTTGGTATTGTCGTGGGCGAAACAGCCGAGATCGGTGATGATTGCACCATTTACCAAGGCGTGACCTTAGGGGGAACAAGCCTATACAAAGGTGAAAAGCGTCACCCCACTTTAGAAAATCACGTGGTGGTGGGTGCAGGCGCGCAGATTCTAGGGGGATTTACAGTTGGTGCAGGTGCTAAAATTGGCTCAAA
This sequence comes from Candidatus Paenalcaligenes intestinipullorum, assembly GCA_019120675.1. Lineage (GTDB taxonomy): Bacteria > Pseudomonadota > Gammaproteobacteria > Burkholderiales > Burkholderiaceae_B > Paenalcaligenes > Paenalcaligenes intestinipullorum. The sequence continues at coordinate 4,419 of DWUQ01000006.1, forward strand.
TGCGGTGGTGATTAAGCCTGTACCCGCTGGCGCTACGGCAGTGGGCAACCCAGCTCGTATTATCAATAAGGACATCTCCACCGTTGGCAGCACACATGCGCCCAATACGGAGCCAAGCGCGACCACCACGGCTGCATCCACCGTTGATTCATCACCCCTAGCTGATACGACCTCATCAACAGCTTCTGACCCCTCAGAGCCTTCCTTCAACTCAACGTTAAACGATACGGCAAGTCACCACGCAAACACGGAGCCTAGGCATCCAACGCCCTGCCAAGAGCAATGGACCGCTAAGCCTTTGCATGAGCTGTTAGAACGCAGTCGCCAACAACGTCAGCGCGAGCAACCTACTAACGCAAACACGACTGCTCGTACCGAGCCCACCAGCTCGGACGCATCTGCCACCACGCCATCGCCAACGTCGCACCAACCTCCCACACCCGCTCTGCCTGCTGACCAACCCTTTGCAGCGTATGCCGTGGAGCTTACGGATAACGATCCTTTACTGCAGGTTATCCACGAGCTGGTGGATCATATTGCACAACAGGATGCGCGGATTAACAAACTGTGTCATGCTTTAGAAGATTTAGGTCAGCGGGTCGAAAACGGCATGACACCGCTCGACAAGGAGCGGCTTAACCGCCTAATGGAGTAAACACTCAACTCACCCAACTAACCCTCGTCCTTGTTTACTTATGGAAAGCCATACTTCTTCACCAAACAGCGCTGCTGGCCCTCGTACTTTGCGTCGTGGCTTATTACTACTGCAAACCCTTCAGGCTCATGACGACAAAGGCCTAAGCGTCACCGAGCTCTCCCGACTGACAGAGCTGCAACGGCCGACTATTTATCGTTTACTTACTGCACTGATCGAGACTGGCTTTGTGCATTCGGTGGGTAAAACACGGCGCTATGCCGCCAGCAGCTTACAAGCCTCCCCCCTCGCTCCCACCACCCAAGATGCCAACCACTTAGTAAAAGTCGCCAAGCCATTTATGCGCGCGTTGGCTGAGCAAGTGGGCGATGCGGTTTTTTTAGTGGGGCGTGACGGTAATAATTCGATTACGCTATGGCGCGAAATCGGTGCCTACCCGATCCAAATTCTAGCCACTTACGAAAACAAAACCCAGCCTATGGGCGTAGGTGCGGCCAGTATGGCGCTGATGGCCAAACTGGATGATGCGGCAGTCGAGGAAATTATTGCATCCAACGAGGCCCGCTTGGAGCAATATGGCAATATCAGTGTGCGTGAACTCAAGCAGCTTATTATGAACACGCGTACCCGTGGCTACTCGGTAGTGGGTAACTACGCGGTGCGGGGGGCGCTGGGTGTGGGTATTGCTTTATGCGATAGTCGTAAACGACCTTTGGTGGGCTTAAGCGTGACCGCTATCACCGAACGCATGCCTGCTCGCCGCCAAAAAGAAATCGCGGCCTTACTCGAACAAACGGGTGCGCAGATCTTAAAGCACCTTTGACACCCTCTAAACGGCGAAGTTTTCGCGCAACCCAGATAAAGACTGTCGCCCCCTTAGTCATCTTGATTGCGCGTGATCTTTAAGCAGCCTCGCTCGTGTTTTTACCCTCAATATTTTCCACCACACGCACGGGTACGGGCAGCTTAAAGCCTGCTTGAGCCAAGGCTACAGGTGCGTCTCGCAGCAAAGCGAAACGAGTATCCCAATACACACCGCTTTCAGCCCAAGCCCGTGCAGTCACCATAATGGTACTGTCCCGATACTCCGCTACGAATACGCTTGGCGCAGGCTCGTCGAGGATATTGGCATTGGCTTTCACGGTGCCTAATAATGTGGCCATAGCGGCATCCAAATCATCGCCATAACGCACCCCAAACGTAATATCCATCCGACGTGTCGCATTGCGGCTGTAATTAATAATGGGGTTGCCCCAGATTGAGCTATTGGGTAACGTAAACTGCACGCCATCCACTTGCACAAAACGGGTTAAAAACAAGCCCACCTCGTCTACCGTGCCATCGCCCTTACCTACCACCGACACAAACTCACCCGCTCGCAATGGGCGCAAGAGCAACAACATAATACCTGCTGCAATATTCTGCAGGGTATTTTGTAAAGCGAGACCAATGGCCAAGCCGGCAGCCCCAATTAGCGCAATCACACTAGCGGTTTCTACGCCAAAACGCGCTAATACCGCCAACAGCACCAAAAGACGAATCGTCCATACCACGACGCTCTCGGCTATGGGCACAATGGTGGGGTCAATCGAGTGCGAGCGTTGGGCCATGCGCTTCACCCAACGGCCAACAAAATTGGAAAACCACCAGCCAATTATTAAAATAGCCAAAGCAATGACAACATTCATAGCAAACGCTTCTAGCCAAGTTAAGCTAAGGCTTTCGGGCACGACTTCTCTCATAACAACTCCTTTGAGCATTCATTGTAGTGAAATTTTGACTCAAAAGAGCCTACCATAAGTTGTTACGACTTACCGCACACCCGCCTTTATCTTTACCTTTACTTGCTTTTGGAGAGACAGTATGAGCAAAGCTTTTAAATATTCCGTTCTGGATTTAGCCCCCGTACGCCAACACAGCACTGTGAGCGATTCTTTCCAACAGTCTGTGGGCTTAGCCCAATTATGCGAGCAACTTGGCTACACCCGTTTTTGGCTGGCGGAACACCACGGCATGAAAGGTATCGCTAGTGCGGCCACTTCCGTGCTCATTAGTCATATTGCCCACCATACTTCAACGATCCGCGTGGGCGCAGGGGGCATTATGTTGCCCAATCACTCTCCTTTAGTCATTGCCGAACAATTTGGTACGCTTGAGGCTTTATTTCCAAAGCGTATTGATTTGGGCTTAGGGCGAGCGCCTGGGTCTGATCAGGCCACGGCGCGCGCATTACGTCGCCACCTCAACCAAGATCCTAACGAATTTCCTGCTGACGTACTGGAGCTGTTGGATTACTTGTCAGCCCAGCCTCAAGGAAAAATCATCGCTACACCAGGTGTAGGCAGCGAAGTGCCGGTATGGATACTGGGTTCTAGCCTCTTTGGTGCCCAACTTGCAGCTCACCTAGGCCTACCCTATGCTTTTGCCTCACATTTTGCACCTGCCCAGCTGCATGAGGCCGTGCAATTTTATCGCCAGCACTTTCAGCCATCTACGTACTTGGCTAAACCTTATGTAATGCTTGGTGTCAATGTGTTCGCCGCAGACAGCACCAAGCAAGCTGAGCTACTAGCCAGCTCGTGGCAGCAGTCTTTTGTGAGCCTACGCACGGGCCAGCCTATTCAACTGCCGCCCCCAGTGCCTAATTACTACCAAAGCTTAGCCCCTGCCGCTAAAAAACTGATTGATCATTTACACACCTGTACGGCGATTGGTGACGAAGCCACGGTTGCTCAAGAGCTGGATGATTTTTTAAGCCTAACCCGCGCCGACGAACTAATGATAACCACCAATATTTATGAGCCCGAAGCTCGTTTACGCTCATATGAGATCACAGCCCGTGCTTTGAACGCGCTCTAATTCCACTTTTCTTATCGTTTATAGCTCCTATGCTCGCACCTCGCTATCAAATCAGCCCCACTCCTAACCTGCTTATTTTATGGGCTTTTTTGACAGCGTTAGCCGTAGTAGTGCTGTTTTACATTACGATTCCGCTGACCCCCCAGATCGCTGAAGAATACGGCATCAGTTTGCGTCAAGTGGGCTTGGGCGTCACCAGTTTTGGCTTAGCCTACGCGTGCGGTTTGCTGGTATTTGGGCCGCTTTCCGATAAGTATGGGCGCGTCACCATTATATTTATTGGTTTATGGTTGCTCAGCGCGGCTACTTTTTTTATGGCACGCGCCGACAGCTACAGTGCGTTTTTGAGCTTGCGTGCCCTGCAAGGCTTTGTGGCGGCCATGATTCCTGCGGTGATTTTAGCCTTGCACAGTGATCATTTGCCTCCGCAGCTGCGCACGCGTGGTATTGCTCTGACCAGCTTTGCTTTTCTAAGCTCAGCCCCCTTGGTTCAGCTGTGGATGGGTACCCCTACTGCCAACCTCAGCCAAGGGATGAACACCTTGTGGCCTTTGTTTATTATTAGCGCTTTAGTGGTGCCTTGGTTTCGACTAAAAAAACGCCAACCGTTAGCCGCTGGCTCAACCACAAGCGAGACATCCCCTCTAGCATCTTCTTCCGCCTCATCCGAGCGCCCTCTTGCGAAAACAAGCGCTGCGCCCTCGGCGCTCACAATTGGACCCTCTACTGGAACTGCACCACCACATAGCGCCAATCATCGGCTGCTACGCAACCCGATTATTATTTGCTGTTGGCTAAGTGCCGCCACGGTACTGTTTAGCTATACGATGTTTCAAACTGGCTTTCCAATCTTTTGGCGTGCCTCATCATCGTTGATGGCCAGCATCAAACTCGCCGCCTTGCTTCCTTTACCTCTCACCATTGCCGCCGGTTTTATCATTCCGCTCAAAGGCCCAGCCAAGGTGAGTATTTGTGGCTTAAGCTTAGGCGCGCTCGCCTGTGTGCTTGGCATGTGGCAACACCCTATTGTCATCGTGCTGTGCAGCGCCTTGCTGTCGGCGGGTATTTCTTTGGCTGTACCAGGTTTAATTGCGCTGACTTCCTATCACAGCCAACCCGAAAACCGTGGCTTAGCTTTAGCGGTTTATAGCTTCATCTTATTTCTAGGTGCCAGCTTGGCTACGCCTTTAGCTCAATGGCTCAGCGATCACAGTTATGCGTTGTGGATGCTGGTTCCCGCCTGCGCCTTAGGCTCAGCGGCAGTACTGATTACCTTTGGGGCCAAGCGCGTAGCGTCTCATTGAAGTTGAAAATCAGCTGCCCCTATGTGAGAATTCTTGCCTTAGTGCACTCCTACATTCCGTACGTCTTGCACGTACTTATCTGCTGTATTACTCATGACTCAAGAAGACTTTTCTGGCCACACTCCCATGATGCGTCAATATCTGCGCCTTAAAGCCGAGGCGGGATCGCATTTGTTGTTCTATCGAATGGGGGATTTTTATGAGTTGTTCTATGAGGATGCGGAGCGCGGTGCACGAATACTGAATCTAACCCTCGCCAAACGCGGCAATTCGAATGGTCAACCTGTACCAATGGCAGGCGTACCGTTTCACGCTATGGAGGGGTATTTGGCACGCTTGGTGGCGGCGGGTGAATCCGTTGCCATCTGCGAACAAATCGGTGACCCAGCCACCAGCAAAGGACCTGTCGAGCGACAGATTGTGCGTATTGTCACCCCCGGTACGCTCACTGATGATGCACTGTTACCCAGTAAATCGGATCGTATTATTGTGGCAATCCATTCTGGACGTGTGCAACGCCACGACACCGTTGGTCTGGCTTGGATGAATCTAGCCAACGGCGAATTTACCGTATTAGAAACCACACCTGAACAGCTGGATACCGAACTCAGCCGTCTTGATGCGGCAGAGTGTGTCATTGCCGACACCACTCGTGCTACACACCATACGCTGTCTACGCGCACCCACTTAAGCCCTGTTCCAGACTGGCACTTTGAGCCACAAGGCGCCTATGAAGTGCTATGTGACCATTTCCAGATGGACACTCTAGAAGCCTTTGGCGTCGAAGCTCTGCGTGTGGCCTTATGCGCAGCAGGTGCTTTGCTACGCTATGTAAAAAGCACGCAATCCCAGCAGCTGGCACATATTCAGAACTTGACACGTCATGATAGTGGTGAATTCTTAGTGTTGGACAGCATCACGCGTCGTAATCTTGAACTCACACAAAGCTTAAATGGTGAGGCCAAAGCCACCCTGTTTTCAACACTTGACCACTGCCGCACCCCGATGGGCGCACGCCTGCTTCGTCGTTGGTTACACCATCCTTTACGGCAACGCCGTCCTATTCATGAACGCCAAGAAGCGGTGGTGAGCCTTCATGCTTGCAGCATTGTGAATAGTGAGGGGCACGTCCCCTTAGACAACTTACGCACAGCGTTACATGCCTTGCCTGACTTAGAGCGGATTGCGACACGACTGGCCCTACAAAGTGTTCGCCCTCGTGAGTTGGCAAGCCTTCGGGATGCCCTCGGCCATTTACCTAAGCTCCAACATTTATTGACCACAGAAACGGCTACGACACCTAAGCTTAGCGCTTTGCAGCGCGCCTTAAGCGTGGACCCCGCTCTTAGTGACTGGCTCAATCAAGCCATTGCCGCAGAACCCGCCCTAATGGTGCGAGAAGGGGGGGTGATCGCCGAAGGCTTTGATGCAGAACTAGACGAACTGCGCCGCTTAGCCTCAGACAGTGGCGAATTTTTAGCCGCTTTGGAGGCTCGGGAGCGCGAGCGTACTGGTATTGCCAACCTTCGAGTCGAGTACAACCGCGTCCATGGTTTTTTTATTGAAGTGACTCGTGCCCAAGCAGAGCTAGTACCGGACGACTACCGTCGACGTCAGACCTTAAAAAATGTAGAGCGTTATATTACGCCCGAGCTTAAAAACTGGGAAGACAAGGTACTTTCTGCCAAAGACCGCAGCCTTGCCCGTGAAAAGCACCTATTTGACGAGCTGCTGGCCAGCTTACAGCCTTTCTCGGGTTCGCTCGCTCAAGCGGCTGCCGCTGTGGCTGAACTGGATGCACTAGCTAACTTGGCTTTTCACGCGTCTCAGCACCAATGGGTTGCCCCGACACTCGTAGAAGAACCAGGCTTATGGATTGAAGGGGGTCGACACCCAGTCGTCGAGCACACTATTGAGCACTTCACTCCCAACGACTGCAGTTTGCATCCGGCTCAGCGTTTGATGCTGATCACGGGGCCAAACATGGGGGGTAAGTCTACCTACATGCGCCAAAATGCCTTAATTGCCTTGCTGGCACACATTGGCAGCTTTGTACCCGCCACCCAAGCGCGTATAGGTACCTTAGATCGAATTTTCACACGAATTGGCGCGGCGGACGACTTAGCGGGTGGACGCTCGACTTTTATGGTAGAAATGACGGAAGCGGCTGCTATTTTAGCCGGCGCCACGGCACAAAGCTTAGTGCTAATGGATGAGATTGGTCGCGGTACCTCCACCTACGACGGCTTGGCGCTTGCGTGGGCCATTGCGCAACGACTGCTGAATCATAATCAGGCGTTGACCTTATTTGCTACCCATTATTTTGAGCTGACCAAACTACCTGAGCAACACGCCCATTGTGTGAACGTGCACTTGGCTGCAGCCGAGTCCGCACAGGGCATTGTGTTTTTACACCGTGTACAAGCCGGCCCTGCTAGCCGTAGTTATGGACTGCAAGTGGCACAACGCGCTGGGGTACCCAGTGCAGTCATTCGTCATGCTCAACAAGAGCTAGAAAAATTAGAAGCCCAGGATGAACAGGCCGCACAATTGAACCTGTTTGCGGCTGCGTCTCCGGAGGTGGAGGTGGAGTTGGAGATGGACGAGCGCTTAAGCTCAGCCGCTGAGACGAGCCCTATCGATGCTAAGGCACAAGCTTTGGCTGCTGAGTTAGAGGCCTTGGACGTGGACAGTTTAAGTCCGCGTTCAGCTTTGGCCTTGGTGTATGAATGGAAACAAAAGCTTAACGAGCACTAAGCCAAAAATAGCGTAGAAGACAGCCAAGACTAAATAGATGAAATCGTAAGCTCAATATCAGGCTGCCATAAAGACACCAACCATACTAAACCTACTGATGCCAAGAAAAAGCTCAACACGCATAGGCATAAGCCAAACAAACCTGGACGGAACACACGTGAAAAAACTTTATTCAAATCTAAACGGCGCATCCCACTCAATACGGTGCCCTTAAGGATATAATCAGACATCGAAGCCTCACGCTGTTAATGATAACCAATCTCATTATCAAGGCTTGTAACGCTTTTGTCTAGTCTTGCTCTTATGAAACCATTACGCCCTTTAAAAATCCTTCACACCGAAGCCGCCACCGATTTTGGTGGTCAAGAACAATATATTTTACGTTTGATGCGCGAATTACGGCGACAAGGTCACAATGTCGAAGCCTTATGCCAGCCTCAAGCCATTTTGACCAAAGTTTTAAGGGAAGAAGGGTTTACTGTGCACACGTTGCCAATGGATGGTTTTAAAGGAATGGTAAAAGGCATACTTTTTACTAGAAAGCTTTTAAAAGCAGGAAGGTTCGACATCGTAAACTCCCATAGTCGACGCGATACCTTAATTGGTGCTAGTGCCGCACGGCTGGCAAAAGTGCCTGTTATCGTACGTACTCGACATTTAGCAAAAAAAGTAGGCTCCTTGCTGTCTTATAATATTTTGCCCAACCGAGTCATTACACCTAGTGAGTACGTCAAGCAATACTTGATACAAAAAGGCGTTGCAGCGGAAGCGATTGAGGTGGTTTATCCTAGTATCGATGCCGAGATTTTGGATACCGCACCAAAGCTTAACTTACGAGCAGCACTTCAATTGCCACCGGAAAGCGTTTTAGTGGGTTGTGTTGCGGTTTTGCGTACAGAAAAAGGCCACCAAGAGTTAATCGAGGCCATGGCTCCTTTATGCCACCGCTATCCAGACCTGCACCTTGTGATTGTAGGCGGCGGCCAACCTAATTATGACCAGCTTCAAGCAGCAATTCATGCACAAAAGCTCGCCGAGCAAATGCATATGCTCGGCACTCGCACAGACGTACCGAGCTTACTTCCTAATTTTGATTTTTTTGCCTTAGCCACACATACCGAAGCCTCGGGTACTGCATTTGTCGAAGCTGGCGCAGCAGGTTTGGCTGTAGTGGGTACGCACGTGGGCGGCGTACCCGAAATGATGCAAGCCAACAAAAGTGGATTATTAGTGCCTTTATTTGATATTGTCGCCTTACGTGAAGCGATTGAAACGCTTTATCGACAACCTGAGTTACGACAACAGATGGGCCAGATAGGTCGAACTTTTTGCCGAAGTGATGAGCGCTTTACACCTTATGCTATGGGGCAGCGCACGATCACTGCTTACTCAAAATGGCTTAAGGAGTTGCAATGAAAGCAGCCAAAAGACTCCCTATCATGATGTACCACCATGTCACACCTAACGGTGGCATGATTAACTCCACACCACAAAACTTTGAATCTCAGCTTCAATGGCTCAAGAACAATGGTTGGCAAAGCGTCACAACTCAACAAGTAGAAGAGTTCCTTGCAGGCCAGCCGATCCCTGCTAAGTCAGTGCTATTAACTTTTGATGATGGCTACCTAGACAACTGGGTGTATGCCTACCCTTTATTAAAAAAATATGGATTTACAGCGGTCTGCTTTTTAGTGACGAGCTGGATTCAAGACGGTGAATTGCGCCCAAACACGCTGAACGTCACTACGGATTTTCTACCAGAATGTCCTGAGCACCACGAGTGCGAGCGTCTCATAGAAGCAGGCCGCAGTGACGACGTCGTATTACGTTGGAATGAAATTCAAGCCATGCGCGAAACTGGTGTGTTTGAATTTCATAGCCATACCCACACTCACACACGTTGGGATCTCTCAAAAGAATCTGCTCATAAAAACGAGCGAATTTTATGGGAGTTACAGACGGCTCAGGCGATTTTGCAAACCAAACTGGGCATACGGTCTGAGCATTTTTGTTGGCCTCAAGGCTACTACGATGACGACTACATCCGTATTGCTCAAAAATGCGGATATCAGTATTTGTACACCACAGATGCTTTTGGCTTTAATCTTCCATCCACTCCAGCCTCCCAGTTGCATCGTTTTGCGGTACGTAACACGCGAGGCCGCTCAATCGGTAAACGTTTAAAACTTGCTGTCTCACCAATTTCAGGTAGTATTTTTAATTGGTGGAAACGCTCAAAACAGCTACGCCGTGCACGAAAAGCGGCGCGTGAAGCTCGCTCTATGTAAAAGAAGCTAAAGAGCGCTTAGGCGGTTTGCTTTTCCTGCTAAAACCAAAGGCTTTTGTAAAAATGGCTTTCGGTTCAAACATCCCAAACAACGAGGTGCGTATGGATACGTCTGAATTTGAAAAAATGCTACCCTATGATGCGGTCGAGTGGCACCTTAACGATAATTACCCGAGCTCCTTAAGCCCTGATAACGCGCGTACCCATATCGGTATTTATTTAACGTGGCTGATTGAGCAGCGTATGATGTCGGACGAATTTGAACACGCCCATGCTGACCTGTTAGCGCAGTGCCGCGAGCATGCCATAAAGGGCTCAGAAATCCTCCGTGACTGCTGTAACGACACGCTAAGTCGCGATCTGCTTTCGCCTCAGGGCCAGGAGTTTAGCGATTATTACTACGTTGACTCGTACGTGAGCGACTTTGTCGATACGCTCGATGACGAAAGCTACCCGTCTATTTTTAATGTGCCCGACGATTGGGCCAGTTACAAAGCCATGAGTGAAGTCTTGACGCGCGCATATCAAAGCTGGCTAGCTGGTGACAAGCTGGATCACTCAGCAGCAGGGTTAAATGGCGCAGATATATTAAGTAACGATCCAAACGCCGATTGAGAGGCATGCAAAGGATCTGCATGCCTCTCAAGCACGTTAGTTGCGTAAATTAGTCGCCAACACCTCAACAATACGCTTGGCAGTATCATCGCTCAGGATTTGGCCCTGTTCGCTCAATACGCTTACGCGTGTGTCACTGGTTTGACCTTGAACTTTTATCCGGAATCTTTGGGCCTCAGCTTTGTTGCGCGAACCAAATAAACGACCGATAAAATTTTGCTGCTCGATCTTCTCGCCGGTGTCGGAATCTAAGTAACGAATATAGTATTCACCTGCGGAGCGATCGCGGTCTTCGACGGAAAAGCCCGCGGTATCAATGGCTACACCTACCCGACGCCAAGCGCGGTCAAACGGCTCATTGATCACTAAAGCAGCCTCGTTGCCAGAGGTCAGCTTTTGTACTGCAGAAGCGGACTGTCGGCTACTGGACTGTTCTGCTTCGCTAACCTTAGCTTGGGCTTGAGAGACATCTGCCCCTAAAAACACCATCAGGCGAGCCAGCATAGCGGCATTGAGGTTAGGGTCTTCTTTGCCATACACCCATTTGAAGGCGGCCCCATCTGTGGTGGGAGACTCCTCCATGTGCTGATGGCTAATGTAGACCTCAGTCTTGCCATCAATGCGCTCGACTCGGCTGGTGAAGCGATCGCGTTCACCACTGTCAAACACCGAATCCAAAATAGAGCCTAAAGCAGAACGAATCCAGCTTTCGGGGATTTTAGCGCGGTTCTCGGCCCAGTCGGTTTGTACGACCCCGGCTCGTGCGTCCTCGGAGCGAATGGTAAAGCCTTGGTCACGCCAGAACTCCACCACAGCGGGAAACACCTTGTCGGCGGGTTGATCTACGACTAACCAGCGCAACTGACCATCGCGTTTGACTTGGATGCCATCGTACTCGGGCAGCACCCCGGAGCCTGAGGCACGTTCGGCAGACTGAGCATCGCGCGCACGCGCAAAGTCAGAATAGGAGGTAGTGCCTTCGGGAGCACGGTAATGCGTATTGGCGTTGGCCTTGGTGAGATCGGGAGGAATATTGAGAGGATCCCCGCGAACGGTACTCTTATAGTCGACGCTATCGCCGCCACCGGTGAGCTCGTCGAGTGTGGAACACCCCGACACCAGGGCGCTGGCCCCTAATACTAAAGCTGCATAGAGCTTCGTTCGTTGTAATGGCTTCATGAAATCAGACCTGCATCCTTGAGTAGTTGACGCAACATTGCGTGATGCTGTTGACCAAAAGGAGTAAGTGGCAAACGATAACCCAGCTGTGTCAGACCCAGCTCGGCCACGGCCCATTTAACGGGAATAGGATTGGCTTCGATAAACAGCTTGCTGTTTAGGTCGGCCAGTTTGGCGTTCAACGTCCGCACTGTTGGCAAATCGCCTGCCAGTGCAGCCGCACAGAGCTCGTGCATGAGGCGCGGGGCCACGTTGGCCGTCACCGAGATATTGCCTTTACCCCCCAAAAGGATTAAAGCCGCAGCGGACGCATCGTCACCACTCAGCACAATAAAGTCCTCGGGCTTGTCACGCATGAGCGCCCCCAAACGACCAATATTGCCCGTAGCGTCTTTAACGCCAATAATGCCAGGAACTTGAGCCAAGCGTAAAATGGTGTCGTTGTCCATATCGGCCACGGTACGCCCGGGCACATTATAAAGGAAGGTGGGCAGATCTACCGTTTCAATAATTTTCTTGAAATGCTGGTAGAGACCCTCTTGGGTGGGCTTGTTGTAGTAAGGCACTACGGATAAGCCCGCGTCGGCACCGACCTCTTGGGCATGACGCGACAGCTCAATCGCCTCAGCGGTGGAGTTGCCCCCTACCCCCGCAATCACTGGGATACGACGCGCGGTGTGCTCGACTGCAATACGAATTAGCTCAGCGTGCTCGTCCATATCGACCGTGGGGGATTCGCCGGTCGTGCCGACCACCACAATGGCATCCGTGCCCTCGGCAATATGCCAATCGATAAGTTTTCGATAAGCCTCTAGATCCAGTTTGCCATCGGGGAACATGGGCGTTACAAGCGCCACCATGCTGCCTTGAAACTCGGTCGAGGAATTCACTGAAGTTGTCATAATTGACAAGGTCTCCTAAAGGGACAAGCGGCCTACGCCACCACAAACGAAGTACAAAGTTTACCGTATTCGCCGTTAAATCATAAGAACCAAGTGAGCACTTGCTGCGCAAATGAAATAAACGGCTGCATCAGCACACCTAAATAGCCACTAATCATTAATAAAATGAGTATAAAAAAACCATATGGCTCAATACGAGCGTAATTTAACGCCCATTGATGTGGCAAAACACTGCTGACCATACGGCTGCCATCCAAAGGGGGAATGGGCAGTAAATTTAAGGCCATTAAAATAATATTGATGCGGATACCCATCATGGCCATATCGGCCAAGGCGGCCGAGCCCTGCGCACTGCCATGATGCGCTTGAGCCCACAACAAGGCCCACAGCACCATCATAATCAGATTGGACGCAGGGCCAGCCAAAGCCACCCAGAACATGTCCTGTTTGGGGTTGCGCATACGGCTGGCGTCCACCGGTACCGGCTTAGCCCAACCGAAAATCAGCCCTGCCCCCATCGTCATGAGCGTCATGAGGTACATGACCAACGGCACCAATAACGTACCGACGGGATCAATATGCTTGATGGGGTTGAGCGTGATGCGCCCTTGGCGCTGTGCGGTATCGTCACCGAATAAACGCGCCACATAGCCGTGCGCGACCTCGTGTAACGTAATCGCAGTAATAATCGGTATGCTGTAGAGCAAAATTTGCACCGGCAAAGTCAGAAAATCAGACATAAGCATCACGGACTGTTGGTGTCACAAAACAGGTACACCACAACAGCATACCAACCAGAGAGTAAGGCTCTTAGTCTAAACCTAACTTGGCCGGATCGCCAGAGCCACGTCGCAGCACCTCAGGAGTATCGCTAGTTAGATCAATCACAGTTGTCGGCTGCATCGCGCACGGCCCACCATCAACAATACCCGCAATTTGCCCCTTGTAATGCGCGGCGATCTCGTCGATATCATTGAGCGCTTCAGTGGCGCCTTCGGGAATGAGGGTGGTCGAGAGCAAAGGAGAGCCCACACTGTCCACCAACTGCTGCACGATCTTGTTGTCGGGCACACGGATACCGATGGTTTTGCGTGAAGGGTGCGACACACGGCGTGGCACTTCTTTGGTGGCTTCAAGAATAAAAGTCCACGGCCCTGGAGTAGCCAGCTTTAACAGACGATATTGCACATTGCCCACGCGAGCAAAGGTGCTGATCTCTGAGAGGTCACGACATAAAATCGTGAGGTGATGCCGTTCATCCAACCCTCGCACACGACGCAAGGCCTCGGCTGCCGACTTATCATCTAAACGCGCTACAACGGCATAACTCGAATCTGTAGGGATGGCCACTAAGCCTCCCTGACTCAGCAACTGTGCGGCCTGATCCAAGATACGGGCTTGGGGATTTTGTGGGTGGACCTCAAAGATTTGCGTCATAAAGCGACTCCTAAGTTAAGCTAGCCTACATAAGAAAAAACCATGCTGCTGCTCATAGTATAGAAAAAGCCCTCTGGCACGGAAACAAGGTGTACAAAAAAAATATTAGTGTTATACTAATGTTCTTTAGCTACTTAGGTAGCAATGTGGTGGCCGTAGCTCAGTTGGTAGAGTCCCGGATTGTGATTCCGGTTGTCGCGGGTTCGAGCCCCGTCGGTCACCCCACTTATACTGCACAGCACAACTGTGCCTCATAGCGATCTAGGCCCACTAGCTCGCTTTTTTTGTATCTATTTACCAGCCTTAACACTACCAAAAGTGGCGTAAGCTGTGCATTTCTTATACTCTGCTAACTACCCTCTAATTTATATTTACAAACGGTAGTAGCTCGGGTGATGAAATCTCCAACAACAATCCCTGCTTTGAATTGGGATCACGCGCCAGCAGGCTGGAACTGGCTGGCTCAAGACGCCGATGGAAAATGGTATTGGTACGGCCAAGCGCCTCAACTTGGTGTGGGCGGTGGTATATGGCGAGCCAATTCGCGCTTACAGCAATTTGCCGCGCAGACCGCAGCCCCCAACTCATGGCCAGATACCGTGTACGAGCGCCCTCATTTACCTTTTTAACTACGGAGTCCAATACGGATGCATGACGCGATTGTCGCCCTAAGACACTTACTGATCGAGTATTGGCCCCATATTACGTTGGCATTTAGCATTGTGCTGGGCGCCACGGCCGCTGTACATGCCGCCATGACCAAAAACGATGTGCGTGCTGCCATCAGTTGGGTGGGGGTAATTATTTTGTCACCGATACTCGGACCGTTTATTTATCTGATTGCGGGCATCAACCGAGTTCGTCACAGTCAAATTAGCGAACAACGTGATAAAACCTACAAGCAATTTGCCAGTTACCCCACCCCGCCCGTATCGGATGTCAAACAAATTGCTGGGGCGCAATTTCGTTCGCTACATATCTTAGGTGACAACGTCAGCCGCTTTCAATTACGTGGGGGCAACCACGTCCAAGTCCTCCAAGGCGGTGACGAAGCCTACCCTCGCATGCTGGAAGCCATTGACGCCGCACGCAGCACCATTGCAATGCAGTCCTATATTTTTGATAACGATGCAATTGGCGCGCGCTTTATCGACGCCCTAGCACGTGCCCAAGCGCGTGGGGTAAAAATTCGCGTGCTCGTAGACTCGGTAGGCTCTAAGTACTCCCGCCCAGCGATTACCCGTCCCTTGCGCAAGCATAAAATCCCGCACGCGCTGTTTATGACGAACAACTTTGGCTTGCGCATGCCCTATGCCAACTTGCGCAGCCACCGCAAAGTCATGATTGTGGATGGGCTGGCCGGCTTTACAGGGGGCATGAATATTCGCCAAGGCTTTACCAGCGAGTTCGCACCTGATCACCAAGCCGCCAAAGACACCCACTTCAGCATCGAAGGGCCAGCACTGATCCAACTGTTTTCCTCCTTTGCTCACGACTGGGAATTCACTACCAAGGAAGCCCTAAAATACGAAGACTGGTGTGTGACTGGCTGGTGCCCCCCCCTGCCGCATGTGCCCGCCCGTTGCATTCGCTCTGGGCCCGACCGCTTTATGAGCAGTAACCACCATATGCTGCAAGGCGCCTTTGCTGTGGCGCGTCGCCACATCCGCATCCAATCACCCTACTTTATCCCCGACCTAGTGCTGATGGGAGCCATCAACACCGCTGCACGACGTGGTGTGCAGGTCGACATCGTCGTACCCAAACACAACAATCTGCGCCTCGTCAACTACGCCATGATGGCGCAAATCGATCAGGTCATTCACGCGGGTTGCCGAGTGTGGCGCGCCAATGGGGCCTTTAACCACTCTAAACTGGTCACCGTAGATGGCGCGTGGAGCTATGTGGGCTCATCTAATATGGACTCGCGCAGCCTACGCCTAAACTTTGAACTGGATTTAGAAATCTACTGCCGCGACACCGCCAAGAAAATCGAAACACTCATCGACGAAGAAATCGAACACGCTGACGCTTTGCAGCTGGACGAACTACGAGCCATACCGTTTCGCAAGCGCTTGCGTAACCGAGTGATTTGGTTGGCGAGTCCTTATTTGTAGAGGGACTAACTAGGACCCCAAGGAGTAGGATTATCGTGTCAGAAAGCCGTTCTCACTAATCAAAGCGGAAGGCGGAGATGGTCGTTTGCATAACCCGCTCTGAGTAAATTTTTACACCGGGCTGATCACTACCGGCTCCCGCTGCTACCATCAGTGGAATAAGATGCTCTTCACCCCCTATAGGATGACAAAGTCTAGCACCGGGCGCCTGCTCCCAACCTGCTAACAGACGAGCACGTTCAGGGCCATTGCTTGCTACCGCTTGGCTTAGGTAATCATCAAATTGGTTGGAAACAGCACTAAAATTGCTATCGCCATAAGCGCGCATATTATGGAAGCTCATCCCGCTGCCAATAATCAGTACATTTTCATCTCGCAATGGACGCAAGGCCTGCCCTATTTGTATATGAGCATTAGGACCTAAGTCACTGCGCAAGGACAACTGAACAATTGGAATATCAGCTTCGGGAAACATGACTTTTAAGGGGATAAACACACCATGGTCAAAACCACGGTGTGCATCAATGGTCGCCGGCAAACCCGTTGCATTCAATAGTTTGGCAATTTGGTCAGCTAATGCAGGCTGCCCAGGGGCAGGATAAGCCAGCTCATAAGTTATTTCTAAACACTAGGTGCTAGGATCATTCCCCAAAAGCACGGCTACACTCAAGTTGGGGCTGGCGTCTTGGAGGGTCACAAACCAGTGGTCGGCTTGTTGGAGCTGGGCTTTGGCGGGGTGCTCATGGCTTAGTCGAGACTCATTAGGCTGCAATGTACGAGGGCTTTGACCATATAGTTTTTGACGGTGCATAAGGATACGCTCAGCTCATTGGCAATATCGGCATAGGCTAAGCCATCAATTTGTGCCAACAAAAATGCTTGTTTGACCTTTTCCCCTAAGCCATCCAGAGTTGGTCCAGCTCGATGAGGATATCCAACAGCATGGCTTGGGTTTCTAGGCACGGCAAATGTGCCTCGGGCAAGGTAGCACTGGGCACGCGCTGGCGCAACCAACCACCTAGCCAAGAGGTGATTTTGGGTATAGAGCTGCTCGATGGTATCGCAGGGAGGATTTGGACCAACGAAGGCATGTGGCTGCTCAACGCTTTCCTCTGTCATCTGCCTACTCCCTACCAAAAATACAAATGAGAATCATTCTAATTCTGATTTTCAGTATAAGCAAGCTTGCTACTAAAAAGTAACTGATTTGTGACTGTCTAGACAAAGAGTCGGAGTAGTTGGCGCGTCCAGCAGGATTCGAACCTGCGACCGCCCGCTTAGAAGGCGGGTGCTCTATCCAGCTGAGCTATAGACGCAAACCAGTTCAAAAGTATAGCGC
Organism: Candidatus Paenalcaligenes intestinipullorum; assembly: GCA_019120675.1. Lineage (GTDB taxonomy): Bacteria > Pseudomonadota > Gammaproteobacteria > Burkholderiales > Burkholderiaceae_B > Paenalcaligenes > Paenalcaligenes intestinipullorum. Next base: position 21,870 of record DWUQ01000006.1, read on the forward strand.
GAAGCCAAAGCTCTTGGGAAGAGCCTTATACCAAGCGTCATGGAATGACAGAATAGATCATCAATGCAAGGCCGGTCTTTGCTATTCCCCTCCTTACAACATCCCCGCGCAAAATGTAGCAAATGCTTTATTCTTAGGGATTATTTGTTAACCCTACAGAAAGCCAAATGCCTGTATAGGGGCCAAGTGGCGTCTTGCTTTTTGTGTCCATACTGAATCCCATGAAACGTCTAGTGTGTGTCTCCGCGCTGAGCTGGCTGTGCGCCAGCCCTG
>DWUQ01000068.1 GCA_019120675.1 Candidatus Paenalcaligenes intestinipullorum
CATATAGCGTAAGTCCCAAATGTCGCAGTAGATAATGATTAGTTGTTTATCTAATAATACTGTGTGGCAAGAGGTTGCGACGCGCAGTCAAAACTGCGTAGTAAGTTGGTTTGTATTTTGGTAAAGTGGTATTACCACTCATCATATAACCATAAGCGCCCTCTGTATAGGGGGCATTACTACTTAGTGATCACTGTTTGGACTTGCGCGGCGTATTCACGACAGTTCAGGTGGAAAGTTTACTACTGGCTGCTGAACCAGCAGGCACGCGGACCTGCGGACAAACCGAGAAGGAAAGCCCCCTCCTTTTGGCACGCTTCGAATCAGTCAGCGCTCCGTAGAGGACGGGCGAAGCGGTTGACCCAGTAATTCGTGGAGGCATCGTGCTCTGCAATGACACCGGTAGGATGCTGGATTTCTTGCAAAATACCGGCGGCTAAGACCTTGCCGTACTCGACTCCCCATTGGTCAAAGGGGTTGATGCCCCACACTAACCCTTGGGTAAAAATCTTGTGCTCATACAGAGCGAGTAATGCCCCAAGGCTGTACGGCGTTAAGCGGGGCAAGACGATCAGCGTATTCGGCCGACCGCCTTGGTGTACACGGTGATGCGCTAACCAGCGTGCTCGCTCTTCGCTCAGCCCTTCACGTTGGCACTCAGCAAGGGCCTGTTCATAGGACTTACCGCGTAGCATCGCCTCGCGCTGGGCTAAGCAATGCGCTAAGAGGGTGTCGTGGTGACTTGGCCATTTATGGTCTGCGTGCTGGCACACAATAAAGTCGACGGGTGCGCCCTCACTGCTTTGGTGCAACCACTGGAAAAAAGTGTGTTGCGCATCGGTGCCCGGCATGCCCCAGACGGCTGGGCCAGTCGGCACGGTAATGGGGTCACCATTCAGATCCACCGATTTGCCAAGCGACTCCATATCCAGCTGTTGCAGGTAGGGGACCAAATTGCCTAAGCGGAAATCATAGGGTGCGATATTTAACGAACCAAAGCCCAAGACGCTGCGATTCATAATACCCACCATCGCCATTTGCACCGGTACATTTTGCGCCAAAGGCGCTTCGCTAAAGTGCGTGTCCATTGCGGCCGCACCGGTGAGCATGCCGGCGACCACATCGCTACTGACCGCCAAGGCGGTGGTGAGGCTCACCGCAGACCATAAAGAAAACCGCCCGCCGACCCAATCCCAAAGGCGGAAAATTTGCCCTTCGGGCACGCCCCACCGCTGAGCAGCGTCAGGCCGTGCGGTAATGGCGGCAAAGTGCTGGGATGGGTCTTTGATGCCCGCAGCCGCCAGCCACTCGCGACCACGCGCAGCATTTTCTAAAGTCTCGACGGTGGTGAATGACTTGCTGGCCACCACAAACAGCGTATCGTGAGGGTTTAAATCCGCCAAAGCCCCCTCCATGGCGTGCCCATCAATGTTGGCCACAAAGCGTACGGTACGCCATAATTTGTTGTAGCCAAAGGCGCTCACACTCAAGCGTACCCCCCAATCGCTCCCGCCAATTCCAATATGGACAATATGCCGCCAACGGCGTGCCGCGTCGGCATCGCGTACAAAGGCGTTCATGCGTTCGCGCTCTACCGTAATTGCGGATTTGGGGGCCGAGGGGGAACGTAAAGCGGTATGCCAAGCGGCCCGTTGCTCCGTCGGATTGCAGACACCACCATGCAATAAGGCGTCGCGCTGGGCGCTAAACCCCCGCGCTTCCAACAGCCGAATACTGGCCTCTGACCACGCCGACGAATAACGCTGCCCACTAAAATCTGCATGCAAGCCCGCAGCAGTAAGAATACGTGTGCTGGACTCATCGGGCTGAGCGGTGTGACACGCTTGGCAAAAGTCTTGCCATTCGGGTAGGGAAGTAAGGGGAGCAGGAGCAGAAAACGTCACAGAAACCTCAGCAAGAAAGTAAACCTGTGGATGGAGGAAGGTTGTAGGGCACTAGTCGTCGAGAATGCCCCACCAACGGTGAATTTGTCGGTAATGATCGGCAATGGCCTGCACAGCAGCCGGCTCGTTGTGATCTAAAATGGCTTGCAGAATCAGTAGATGCTCGTTGAAAGCTGGCACCAAACGATCGGGTAACAGCGGGCGCGAATTATACATAATCGTGAGCTTATCGCGATTGTTGGTATACAGGGCAAGGGCCGTGTCGTTATTGAGGCCTTCGGCAAGCAAAGCATGCATGTCCCAGTCGGTGGTCATGGCACGCCGTTGTAAGGCGGTGGTGACGTCCTTGTCTTGGGCTTCTTGGATGATTTGGCGGTGTACCTCCATCAGCTGCACAATACGCTCACGATCGTGTTGACGACAGAGTCGGCGAGCGCCCTCTTGGTCGAACATGCAGCGTAAATCCAAGCACTGACGGGCGATTTCATCATCGCCTTCAAGAATTAATACGCCGCGCTTGGGAACGATGGAGACTAATCCCAGCGCGGCGGCTTTTTGTACGGCTTCGCGTGTTGGTGCTAAAGGAAAGCCCGTTAAGGTCACCAAGTCGGAAATGGACACAAACTGCCCTTCGCGCAAGCCCGCTGTACGCAATAACTCGCGTAAGCACTCAAAGGCTTGATCTGCAAGCAGACGAGGCTGAGAGGGCTTGGTGACCATAAACTGCTGTTCCTTTGTTAGAGATCCATATGCTGTACCTGGGTCGCGATCGCGGAGCCGACGTCTGTGGTGGAGGCTTGACCGCCTAAATCCCCCGTGCGTGGCCCATGAGCGAGAGCGTGTTCGATCGCCGCTAGCATAGTATCATGCGCAGCACGATAATGAGCTTGCCCATTGCCTAGGAAGTCCAAAAGCATGGCTGCGGACCAAATCATCCCGATCGGATTCGCGATATTCTGACCATAAATGTCAGGGGCAGACCCATGCACCGGCTCGAATAACGAGGGGAAGTCGCGCTCAGGGTTGAGGTTCGCCGACGGGGCAATGCCAATCGTGCCGGTGCAGGCGGGGCCTAAGTCCGACAAAATATCGCCAAACAAATTCGACGCCACCACCACATCGAATTTTTCCGGCTGCAACACAAAGCGTGCGGCCATAATATCAATGTGGTGCTTGTCCCAGCGTATGTCGGGATACTGTTCCGCCATCGCCGCTAAGCGCTCGTCCCAATAAGGCATGCTGACGGCTAAGCCATTGGATTTGGTGGCCGCGCTTACGTGTTTTTCAGGGCGAGTACGCGCCAACTCAAAGGCATAGCGTAGAACACGGTCCACACCCTTACGGGTAAACACAGACTCTTGAAGCACGACTTCGCGGTCGGTGCCTTCGAAAATACGCCCACCCAAATCGGTGTATTCGCCTTCGGTGTTTTCGCGTACGACCCAGAAATCAATGTCGCCAGGCTGCTTGTTGGCTAAGGGGCACGTGACCCCTGGCATCAAGCGCACCGGACGCAAATTGATGTACTGATCAAAGCCACGGCGGAACTGTAACAGTGAGCCCCACAGTGAGATATGATCGGGCACCACGTCGGGCCACCCTACGGCACCAAATAAAATGGCATCAAAGCCTTTTAAGTGCTCATGCCAATGGTCGGGTAGCATCGCACCGTGTTGTTGATAGTATTCGGCGCTGGACCAATCCAAATGCTCGAACTCTAACGCAATATTAAAGCGAGCTGCGGCCGCTTCGAGTACGCGCAAGCCCTCGGGCATGACTTCTTTGCCAATCCCATCGCCGGGTATGACAGCAATTTTGTGCGGTTTCATAGGCGAACTACTTAAAATTAATAATAAGGAAATAAATTCTGCAAGGCGTCGGTGCTGGGTTGCGATAACGCCACCGCTAAGCGCACACGCGCTTTACGAGCGGAAAGGTTGGACGCGCGCAGCACGCCCGCACTTTCTAGCTCATGCAGCGACCCCGTGAACTCATACGCCTGATGTAACGGGCCTTGCAAACAAGAGGAGGTGATCGCAACGGTTACGCCTGCTTGGATGGCGTCGCGAATAGCAGGCATCCAGGTAGGCGGAACGTGACCGCGACCAATGCCATCAATGACGATGCCTTGGGCACCGCTGTGTGCGCTGGCCTGAAACAGTTCTGGCCCCATGCCTAAGGCAACCGGCACAATATCTACACGAGGTAGCGCCGCACCGAGTGCCAAAGGCGTGGGTAACACGGGTTTTTGTAGCAAGGTGGCTGAGCCTTGGTCCACATAACCTAAGTGGCCAAAGCCTGGTGCCTCGAATCCATTAACCTGAAAGCTATTGGCTTTTCTAACATTATTGGCACTGAAAATGGATTCGTTGAACACCACCAACACGCCGGCGCCACGTGCGGCCTCAGAGGCCGCCACCACAATGGCTTGCGCCAAATTGGTGTAGGCGTCTGAACCTTGCTCGTGAGGCACGCGCTGCGAACCCGTGACCACAATGGGGCACGCGTCGGCGTGAAGTGTGGATTGGAGAAAGTAAGCGGTATCTTCAAGGGTGTCGGTGCCGTGCGTCACCACAATACCCTCGACCTGAGCCGCCTGCTGCAGTTACTGAATACGCGCATGCAGTGTGAGCCAGTCGTCAAAGGTCAACGCATTGCTCGGCTTTTGCAATACCGACTCGACTTGGATGTCATAGCCATCGCCCAAGGCCAACTGCTGAACCAAGGCCTCGCCGGGCAACGCCCCCGAGACATTACGTCCGTCTTCGCCAGGAGAGCTGGCAATCGTTCCACCCGTAGACAACACCACAACTCGTTTTTTCATATACCGTCTCGACTTAAAAAACTTCGGGTCGCTACCACTGCGATACCGATAATAGGGAAGGAACAAAAATGAACACCAGCAATAGCAAGATGTAGACGCCTAAATAAGGCAATGCCGCTACCGCGACCGGCTCTACTTTTTGTTTGGCACTATTTGCCCCAATAAATAAAATCAGACTCACCGAAGGGGTGAACTGCCCATATGTGCTGACATGTTAGATGAATGGTTAGGGG
>DWUQ01000069.1 GCA_019120675.1 Candidatus Paenalcaligenes intestinipullorum
GCCCCGATAGCGCTCAGCGTCTCGCAGAAAGCTTTGAAACCGCTTTGGCGACCTCAGAAGGTCGTGCACTCGTGATCAATTTGGATGAGGATCGTAGCCTGAGCTTTAGCAGTTACTACGCATGCCCCAAATGCGATTACCGCTTGACTGAACTGGAGCCACGGTTATTTAGCTTTAATAATCCGGCGGGTGCCTGTCCGGACTGTGCCGGCATGGGGGTCAGTGATTATTTTGATCCCGAGCGCGTAGTGGCCTTTCCGGAGCTAAGCGTAGCCAGCGGTGCCATCAGTGGCTGGGATCGTCGTAATGCCTTTACCTATACGCTTTTAACCAGCTTAGCGGCGCATTATGACTTTGATATTGATGCACCTTTTGAATCCTTAGACCCCACTATTCAAGAGCGGATTCTGTACGGTTCGGGTGCAGAAGCCATTCCATTTTTGTATTTAAATGAACAAGGCACCACCACCGTCAGGTCTCACCCTTTTGAGGGGGTGATTCCTAACTTAGAGCGCCGTTGGGCAGAAACCGATTCCCAAGCCGTTAAGGACGAGTTAAGCAAATCACGACGCCAACGCGCTTGCCCCAGTTGCCATGGCTCACGGTTACGTACTGAAGCACGTTGTGTGCGTTTAGGCGATAATGACCCCCGCGCCATTTTTGAAGTGGAAGCCTTGTCCTTAGCCCAGTGCCTGCAATGGTTTCAGAGTTTAGAACTGCAGGGCAATAAAAAAGACATTGCCGAACGCGTGATCCAAGAAATCTGCGCGCGCCTACAATTTCTGAATAATGTAGGACTCAATTATCTGACCCTAGATCGCCGCGCCGACACCATTTCTGGTGGCGAATCACAACGCATTCGCTTAGCCAGCCAGATTGGCTCAGGCCTCACGGGTGTGATGTACGTGTTGGATGAGCCTTCGATTGGCCTACATCAACGCGATAACGACAAACTGATCGACACTTTGCAGCGTCTGCGCGACTTAGGCAACAGCGTTATTGTGGTCGAGCACGACGAAGACATGATTCGCCAAGCCGATTTTGTGTTGGATATGGGACCCGGTGCAGGCGAGCATGGTGGGCAAATTGTCGCCTCAGGCACACCCGCTGAAATTATGGCCAGCCCCCAATCCGTAACGGGCAAATACTTAAAAGGCGATTTACAAATTGCTTTGCCGAAGCACCGCCCCGTCACCAACGATCAGCCAAGCCTTTGGTTGCGCGGTGCTCACGGGCATAACTTAAAAAACGTGGATTTACGCATTCCTGCGGGGCGTTTAGTGTGTATTGCGGGGGTATCGGGATCGGGTAAGTCCACGCTGATTAATGGCACCTTAGCCACAGCGCTTGCGATGCATTACCAACGGGCGCAAACCGAGCCTGAGCCATTCACCACATTAGAAGGGCTGGAGCACTTTGATAAGGTTATTACCGTTGACCAAAGCCCCATTGGTCGTACCCCGCGCAGCAATCCAGCCACCTACACGGGACTTTTCACACCCATACGTGAGCTGTTTGCAGGCGTACCCGAAGCCCGAGTACGCGGCTATGAGCCGGGGCGTTTTTCCTTTAACGTGAAAGGCGGCCGTTGCGAAGCCTGCCAAGGCGATGGCGTGGTCAAGGTGGAAATGCACTTTTTACCGGACATTTATGTTCCCTGTGAAATTTGCCATGGGCAACGTTACAACCGCGAAACTTTAGAAATCCGTTATCGGGGCAAGACCATCAGCGAGGTGTTGGATCTCACCGTCGAGCAAGCCTTGCCCTATTTCGAAGCGGTGCCGAGTATTGCTCGCAAGCTGGACACCCTAATGGAAGTGGGCTTGTCTTATTTACGCTTAGGCCAAAGCGCCACCACCCTATCTGGTGGTGAAGCCCAACGTGTGAAGCTGGCTCTGGAGTTGTCCAAGCGCAGCACCGGCAATACCATTTACATTTTAGATGAGCCCACGACCGGCTTGCACTTTCAAGACATCGCCATGCTGTTGCACGTGCTCAACCAATTGGTGGATGCGGGCAACACCGTAGTCGTGATTGAACACAACCTCGATGTGATCAAAAACGCCGACTGGGTGGTGGATATGGGGCCAGAAGGCGGTGCGGGAGGCGGTCAAATTGTGGCCGAGGGTACGCCCGAACAGCTTAGTCACAATCCCGCCAGTCATACTGGGCGGTACTTAGCCCCCCTACTCGCGCGTCGATCAGCGACCGCATAACGAGCTGCCTTTAAGCCAACTTGCACGCCCTACTTTAATGGAACGCTCCTCGCCCCAGCCTTAATTCCATGCTCCTCATCCAGGCTCATTCCCCTGGATGCTTACTAGGGATGTCAGAGGCTCTAGCGCGATTACATTTTGAACAACTGATCGTGCTCACGAATCGCATAACGATCCGTCATACCCGCAATGTAATCTGCAATGGCGCGTGCTTGTTCGAGCTCGTCCTCACGCCGATGCTCGGCCGTGAGCAAACGGGGCTCGTCTAAAAATGCCTGAAACAGCTCGCGCACGATGCGCTGAGCCTTGACCGTCATCCGCAACACTTGTGGGTGACGGTATAGATTGTGCAAGAGAAATTTTTTGAGCTCATCCGCATCCGCACGCATTTCCGTAGAAAACGCTGCCATGGGCGGCAACTGACGCAGCTCATCGACTGACTGGGGCGCATGGCTTTGCAAATTGGCTTGAGTGGTGTGGCTGAGATCAATCACAAAGGCGTTAATCATGCTGCGCACAATTTCAGCGATGAGTCGCTTGCGCTCGGTGAGCTTGGGATGACGCTGCATCACCTGCTGATAATGACGCTCAAAAATGGCAATTTCACGGAGCTGATCTATGGTGATGAGCTTAGAACGTAAGCCGTCGTCGATATCGTGGTTGTTGTAGGCCACCTCATCGGCCAAGTTAGCGATCTGAGCTTCTAAGGAAGGCTGCCAGCCATGTAAAAAGCGCTCGCCCACCTCGCCCAGCTGGTGAGCATGCATACGGCTGCAGTGCTTAAGAATACCTTCACGGGTTTCAAAGCATAAATTTAGGCCATTAAAGGCGGCGTAGCGCTCTTCGAGCTCGTCCACAATGCGCAGGCTTTGTAAGTTGTGCTCAAAGCCTCCAGCATCGGGAGCCAGCTCGCGCATGCACGCATTTAACGCATCCTGCCCCGCATGGCCAAAGGGGGTATGGCCCAAATCGTGGGCTAAGGAAATGGCTTCGATCAGGTCTTCGTGCAAGCCCAAATTGCGTGCCAAAGAACGCGCGATCTGGGCCACTTCGATACTGTGCGTCAGACGGGTACGAAATAAATCCCCTTCGTGATTGATGAACACTTGGGTTTTGTATTCCAGTAACCGAAAGGCGTTGCAATGCACAATGCGATCGCGATCACGCTGGTAGGCATTGCGCCGCTGAGGGGGTGCTTCGGCATGTCGGCGACCACGGCTGTGTTCGGGATGGCAGGCATAAGGGGCTAAAGCAACCATAGAGTCCTCGTTAACGTAAAAAAGTC
>DWUQ01000070.1 GCA_019120675.1 Candidatus Paenalcaligenes intestinipullorum
GGTCGAAGCCTTGCGTGCTTTAGCGCCACGTATGTATTCCATTGCGTCCAGCCAAGCCTTGGTGGATGAGGAAGTACACCTAACGGTGGCCAATGTGCAGTACGACTTCAACGATCAAGCCCGTTGGGGGGTAGCGTCCAACTATTTATGCCAGCTCGAAGACGGCGCAGAGGTGCGTGTGTTTGTGGATCGCAACAGTCGTTTCAAGCTGCCGACAAACCCGGCTACCGACGTCATCATGATTGGCCCCGGTACAGGCATTGCTCCCTTCCGTGCTTTTGTGCAGGAGCGCAGTGCTACCGAAGCCACAGGCCGCAACTGGCTGTTTTTCGGCAACCCACACTTTACGACAGATTTTCTGTATCAGCTCGAATGGCAGCACGCGCTCGAAGACGGTGCCCTCACCAAAATGGATGTGGCCTTTTCCCGTGATCAGCCCGAAAAAATCTACGTGCAACACAAGCTGTTGGAGCGCGCCACAGAGCTCTACGAGTGGCTACAAAATGGTGCTCACCTGTATGTCTGTGGCGATGCCAACCATATGGCTAAAGACGTTCACCAGGCGTTACAGCAAGTGGCCCAACAAGTGGGCGGCTTAGACGAAGACGCTGCCCGTCAATGGATTGATGGCTTAGCCGCCGAAGGCCGCTACGCCCGCGACGTTTACTAGAAGAACCCTATGACTGACAAACTTGCCCCTTTAGAACAGCTGAAAGTTAACAGCAATTACCTGCGTGGCACCATCCAAGAGGGATTGGATAATCCCCTTACCGGTGCCATCAGCGAACAAGATAACTTGCTGTTGAAATTTCACGGTAGTTATCAACAAGACAACCGCGACTTGCGCGATGAGCGCCGCAAACAAAAGCTCGAACCGGCCCACAGCTTTATGGTCCGTGCCCGCCTGCCCGGTGGCGTCATCACGCCCGAGCAGTGGCTGATTTTTGATCAAATTGCCACCGACTATGCCGAGTTTGGCTTACGCATCACCACACGCCAAACCTTTCAATGGCATGGTGTGCTCAAGCGCAATCTTAAAAAGCTCATGCAAGGCATTAACCGCGCCCACGCCACCACGATTGCAGCCTGTGGGGATGTGAACCGTCAGGTTGTCAGCGTCTCCAACCCGCTGCTGTCGAAGCATCACGCGGCGGTACTGGATTGGGCACAAAAAATCTCGGATTACTTTTTACCCGCCACCAACGCCTATGCGGAAATTTGGCTGGATGACAAAAAAGTCGACGAGCTCACCAGCAAGACCCCCTCCCTTGAACCCACCGAGGTTGAGCCGATTTACGGTCAACGCTATTTGCCGCGCAAATTTAAAATCGGTCTCACCATCCCGCCCACCAACGATGTGGACGTGTTTGCTCAAGACATGGGCTTCATCGCAATTGTGGAAAACGACGAACTGATTGGCTTTAACCTCACCATTGGTGGCGGTATGGGCTGCACTCACGGTGATGACACGACCTATGCCCGCTTAGGCAGTGTGGTGGGCTTTGTTGGGTTGGACGATGTAATGGCCGCTGCCGAAGCGGTCATTACCCTACAACGCGATCACGGCAACCGTGCCGAGCGTCGCTACGCGCGCTTCAAATACACCGTCGATCAGTACGGCGTCGATTGGTTCAAGGAGCAAATCGAAAGCCGTGCGGGCATTACGCTGCACGCCCCCAAAGCGTGGCAATTTGATACCAATGGTGATCGCTTTGGCTGGGTCGAAGGCGAAAATGGCCAATGGCATTTGGGTTTACGCATTGACTCGGGACGCCTAATGGATCGTCCCGGCTCGCCCTTGCTAACAGGTATGCGTGAAATCGCCAAAATGCACAAAGGGCACTTCCGCCTCACCTGCAACCAAAACCTAATCATCGCGGATGTGGCGCCTGAAGACCGTGCGGCGATTGACGCCTTGGTCGAGGCCTACCGCCTAGATGGCTACAAAGCCCAAAGCGGCATCTGGCGCAACACCATTGCGTGCGTCTCCCTGCCCACCTGTGCTTTAGGGATGGCCGAAAGTGAGCGTTATGCGCCGATTATTCTGCCTAAGCTCAATCAGCTGTTGGAAAAATACGATTTGCTGGATCAAGACATCGTCTTTCGTATTTCCGGCTGCCCGAACGGCTGCGCCCGTCCCTATATGGCCGAAATTTCCCTTGTTGGCCGCGCACCGGGACGCTATGACTTACGCCTAGGCGGAGATCGCCTCGGTGAACGTCTGAATACCGTCTACAAAACAAACATCGCCGAAGAAGAAATTCTCAGCAGCCTTGATGCGCTGTTTGCGCGCTTTGCCACTGAGCGCTTAGAAAACGAACACTTCGGTGACTTTTTAATTCGAACGGAAGCCATTGCTGCCCCCACACAGCGACAGATCCCGATCGTGCTTGAACTGGTGTAATTATGCAGCTCTTCCCCATTTTTACGGATTTATTGGATCGCCAAGTGCTGGTTATTGGTGGCGGTGAAATTGCCGAACGCAAAATTAATTTGTTGCTCAGCGCCAACGCACGTGTCCATGTGGTCTGCAAAACGGCAAACTCCACCGTGCAACAATGGGCTGAAGAGCACCGCTTGCAGCTGACCTTACGCCCCTATCATTCTAGTGATTTGGACTCAGTCTGGATGGTGATTGCGGCCACGGACGACCAAGCGCTCAATCAGCAAATCTCAGCCGATGCCGCACACCGCAAGGTCTTTGCGAATGTGGTCGATAACGCCGCCTTGTCCAGCTTTCAGGTGCCAGCAATTGTGGATCGTTCGCCAATTGTGGTAGCGATTTCCTCAGCCGGTGCAGCACCGATGGTGGCACGGCGCATACGTGCGCAAATTGAAAGCTTAGTGGACCAATCCATTAGCGGTGTGGCCCAACTGTTGCAACATTATCGCGCACGCATCAAGGCGGCCCACCCCATG
>DWUQ01000071.1 GCA_019120675.1 Candidatus Paenalcaligenes intestinipullorum
CCTACTCCCCAATCTCTGCTTCCTGCTTCCTGCTTCCTGCTTCAATTATGCTGAGAGGACTGTGGAAAAGTGACGGATGACCACTCGTAGCCAAACGTTAATCCCACTTAGGGGTTGTGGATAACTTTGGGGAAAAGCCCAAGGGTAAGCTGTGCATAAACACACAAATGACTACTGTTTTTTTAACCAGTTTAGCAAAAACCTAAATATAGCTCTTTATAATCAATAGCTTGTAAGAAAAAGAATTTCAGGCCTTGACAGTCAAGAAATTTACTTTATCGCTAAAATTTGTGTGCACAACTGCTTAGCCCAAAGACTAAAAAGGGCCCGTAGGCCCTGAGAATTATTGGTTTTGGTGCATGGCGGCGCTGTAGCTGTGTACTTCATCCACTAAGACTTTTACCATGTCGGGGTCGGTAAACCGATTGATGCCATGACCAAAGTTAAACACATGACCGCCCTTGCCGACTGGGCCAAAGTCATCAATGACGCGACGTACCTCTCGGCGCACGGCCTCTTCGCCACCAAACATGGTCATGGGATCAAGGTTGCCCTGTAAAGCAACCTGATCGTTAACACGCTTGCGCGCCTGAGCCAAGTTGACCGTCCAGTCGACCCCTACCGCATCGCTTCCGCAATCGGCAATTTGCTCAATCCACTGACCGCCACCTTTGGTGAACACAATAGAAGGAATACGCTTACCGTTGTGTTCGCGGATGAGGCCATCTACCACCTGTTTGGTATAGCGTAAGGAGAACTCTTGGAATAAGCCATCAGCCAATACGCCGCCCCAGCTATCAAATACCATCACCGCTTGGGCGCCGGCTTTAATTTGCTGGTTGAGGTACTCGATGGTGGTGCGAGCATTGATATCGAGAATACGATGTACGAGATCGGGACGCGAGTACATCATGGTTTTGATCAGGCGGTAATCGGCCGAGCCTTGGCCTTCGACCATATAGCAAGCAATCGTCCAGGGACTGCCCGCAAAACCAATGAGGGGCACCTTGCCATCAAGCTCTTGGCGAATGAGTGCGACCGCATCAAACACATACTGAAGCTTGGCCATATCGGGCATCTCGAGCTTCTGTACATCGGCTTCGGTACGCAACGGATGCGCAAAGCGGGGGCCTTCGCCTTCGTAGAAATCCAAGCCCAAACCCATCGCATGGGGAATGGTGAGAATATCGGAAAACAGAATAGCAGCGTCTAAATCAAAACGACGAAGGGGCTGGAGAGTGACTTCGCAGGCGAGCTCTTTGGTTTTGGCTAAGGTTAAAAAAGAACCCGCCTGAGCGCGCGTGTCGCGGTACTCGGATAAATAGCGACCCGCTTGGCGCATGAGCCACACAGGTGTATACGGTACAGGCTCACGCAATAAAGAGCGGAGAAAAACGTCGTTTTTAAGTTCTGGTAAAGACACGGCAATCCCTATATGAAAAATGCCTAAGCATTTTACCCTTACGATGTGCAATCCGGTACTGATGCAGATCGAAAAGTATCGGCATTTATATTGTGTTTTTGCATTAACGCCCAAAAAGCGCGTCGATGCTTTTGTGCTGCGCGGGCAGCCATGGTGATATTTCCTTGGCTGTGCGCCAACGCAGCGCGTATGTAAGCTTGCTCAAAACGACCGATGACGGTGGCCTTGAGGCTTTGAAAGGAGGCTTTGGAGCTGGCAAAGTGGGTGGCCACTGCCGCTGCATACGCCCCTAAGGTTGCGCCATCTTGGTGCAAAATGGTGGCGCATAAGTGGTTTTCGATGGCTTGGTGATCGGTGCCCAATGCCATACTATCCAGGGTGGCGTACCCCTGCAACAGAGGTTCCGTAACCTGATGCTCTGATGCGGTAGCCAACGCATGACGCTTGAGCATATGGGTGCGTACACGCAGCACCTCTAGATCGAGCGGAGCGGTTAAAAAATCACACACCCCTAAACGCAGCAAGTCTTGTAAGGCTGCAGCGCGAAAGTCCCCGACCATCGCAAAAATAGGAGTGCGAAACACGGACTGAGCCGCCGCCAAACGCCGCCGCATCAGCGATAAATTGGCATACGTAATGGCCAATACGCAGACATCAAAACGGCGTGCTGGCATGGCTAAAGCTCGCAGCTGCTGAACCTCGCACACCCTAGGTGTGATCAGCTCACTGGATAACAGCTGAACCTGCAATCGGCCTTGGGCATACCGACCCGGTGCATCGCTCGGCCAATCGGCCTCGTTGGGAAAGCTAAGTAGCGCGCAATCAAACTGCTCTGTCATGTTTGCAATTCCTGTTAAGTCGAACCTAAACTTTGCCAACACTTTAAGAAAAGCTTGAAGTCTCCACAACGCGTATTTGTGACACCTCGGTAAGTACCTGCTTGCAGTACAAAGCCCTGCTAAATACCTTTTAAAGAACAAAACGGACGCTAAAAGCGCCCGTTTGGTGGTCATGCAAACGAAGGATTACGCATTAGTGGCGCGAGCCGCTATTGCGAAAGCGTCGAGCCGCCGCAGCCTGCGCCGCCAGCATGGCCAATTCTGCCTCGACCACAGCGATATCGTCTTGGTCTTTGGTGTTGGCCAAGGCCTCTTGGGCACGCTCGCGTGCTTCTAAGGCTTTGGCTTCGTCGAGGTCGGTAGCGCGAATTGCCGTATCGGATAAAACCGTGACGACATTAGGCTGAACCTCGATGACCCCGCCGGCCACGAAGATATGCTCTTCGGTGCCGTCGGTTTTGACGATCTTCAGTGTGCCGGGGCGGACGCGCGAAATCAATGGCGTGTGACCAGGCAAAATGCCTAATTCACCCGACTCGCCGGGTAACGCAACAAAGGTTGCCTCACCACTGAACATTGAACGCTCGGCGCTAACCACGTCAATTTGAAGAGTTGCCATGTTGATTCCTTACGCGAGAGTTTTCGCTTTTTCAAAGGCTTCGTCGATACCACCCACCATGTAGAAGGCTTGCTCAGGCAAGGCATCGCACTCACCGTCTACAATCATCTTGAAACCACGGAGGGTTTCGGCGAGGGATACAAACTTACCAGGTGCGCCAGTAAAGACTTCGGCCACGTGGAAAGGCTGTGACAAGAAACGCTGGATTTTACGCGCGCGGGCCACAATTTGCTTGTCTTCAGGCGAGAGCTCGTCCATGCCCAAAATCGCGATAATATCGCGTAGTTCTTTGTAGCGTTGCAGGGTTTGCTGCACAGCGCGAGCGATACCGTAGTGCTCTTCGCCAACCACTTGCGGGTCCAGCTGACGGCTGGTGGAATCAAGTGGGTCGACCGCAGGGTAAATACCCAAAGCGGCAATATCACGCGACAACACAACTGTGGAGTCCAAGTGCAAGAAGGTAGTGGCTGGCGAAGGGTCAGTCAAGTCATCCGCAGGCACGTATACCGCTTGAATTGAGGTAATGGAACCGGTGGTGGTGGAGGTAATACGCTCTTGAAGCTTACCCATTTCCTCAGCCAAAGTAGGCTGATACCCTACTGCGGAAGGCATACGGCCCAGCAGCGCAGACACTTCTGTACCGGCCAAGGTGTAACGATAGATGTTGTCCACGAAGAACAACACGTCACGACCTTCATCACGGAACTTTTCAGCCATGGTGAGGCCAGACAGCGCCACACGCAGACGGTTACCGGGGGGTTCGTTCATCTGACCGAACACCATGGATACTTTGGATTCTTCGATGTTATCCAGTTGAATTACACCGGCTTCGGCCATTTCATGGTAGAAGTCGTTCCCTTCACGAGTACGCTCACCCACACCCGCAAAAACGGATAGACCACTGTGCTGCTTGGCGATGTTGTTGATCAGCTCAAGCATGTTGACGGTTTTACCCACACCCGCACCACCAAACAGACCGACCTTACCGCCTTTGGCAAAGGGGCAAACCAAGTCAATCACCTTGATACCGGTTTCGAGTAGCTCTACGGATGGGGAAAGCTCGTCGAATTTAGGGGCTTCTTGGTGAATCGCACGACGCTCATCGGTAGGGATGGGACCAGCTTCGTCGATGGGGCGACCGAGTACGTCCATGATACGGCCAAGTGTGGCGGTACCAACGGGTACAGAAATGGGGGCATTGGTGTTGGAGACTTCCATGCCACGGCGTAGACCGTCACTGGAACCCATTGCAATGGTGCGTACAATGCCGTCACCTAATTGCTGTTGAACTTCAAAGGTTAGGCCCTCTTCGGCAAACTTGGAAGTGCTGTCTGCGAGAGTAAGTGCGTCATAAACCTTAGGTATGCTGTCGCGGGGGAACTGAATATCCACCACGGCGCCGATGCACTGAACGATGGTACCGTTGCTCATGTTTAGTCCTTGCTTAATAACTTGTATGGTTAGCTGCCACACCCTCGTTAGACGGCTGCAGCACCCCCCACGATTTCAGAAATTTCTTTGGTAATGGCGGCCTGACGGGTCTTGTTGTAGACCAGTTGCAGCTCGTCGATTACCTTTTTGGCGTTGTCGGAAGCGGCCTTCATGGCCACCATACGCGCCGACTGTTCGGACGCCATATTTTCCGCTACGGCCTGATACACCAAACCTTCTACGTAGCGATGCAATAGTTCGTCGATAACCGTTTTGGAATCGGGCTCGTAGATGTAGTCCCACTGATACGGGCTTTTCACCGCATCGGCAGCGAGATTTTCGTCTTCGGCTTCGACCTGAAAGGGATCTTCCAAACCACTGGGTAGGGGCAACAAACGAATGAAGGTCGGGTCTTGCTTCATGGTGTTGATGAAGCGACTGGTGGCCAAGTACACCGCATCGACTTTCCCGGCTACAAAATCGTCTAATTGCACTTTGATGGCGCCAATTAAACGCTCAAGGTTCGGCTCGTCGCCCAGCTGCACCTCTTGGGACACCAAGTTGGCACCAATACGTGCCATGGTTTGTGCGGCTTTGCTGCCCAGTGCAGTCACCTGCACGTTGATGTTTTGTTGTTCAAATTCGCGCAGTCGAGCCAATACCAAACGCAAAATGTTGGTATTGAGGCCACCACACAACCCTTTATCGGTACTCACCACCACAATGCCGACCGCGCCTAAATGAGGACGCTCTTCGGCGTAAGGGTGCGAGTAATCAGGGTGCGCCTGCATTAGGTGGGTCGCAATCTGACGCACTTTGTCTGCATATGGACGGCCTGCTCGCATGCGCTCTTGTGCTTTGCGCATTTTGGACGCGGCGACCATTTCCATGGCTTTGGTGATCTTGCTCGTGTTTTGCACGCTCTTGATCTTGGTACGAATTTCTTTAATTCCAGCCATCACACTTTCCTGTAAAGGCGTTTATCGGGGCAGGGTAAGTGCCCCGCTAAAGGGAGAGTGCAAAGCATTCGCCTACCCTACTCCCTGCCTCTGTCGCTTTAAGACTTAGTAAGAACCGTTCTTTTTAAAGTCTTGAATGGCAGCGGCTAACTCGGCATCGTCTTCTTTGCTGAGTTTGGCATTGGCTTGAATACGCTCGATCAGATCGGCGTATTTGCTGCGCAAGTAGTCTTTGAGACCTTTTTCAAAAGCCAGAATTTTCTCGACGTCGACGTCATCCAAGTAGCCATTGTTGATGGCATACAGGCTGACGGCCATTTCCCACACTTCGAGAGTGACGTACTGAGGTTGCTTTAAGAGCTCAACCACACGACGACCACGCTCTAACTGACGACGGGTTGCGGCATCGAGGTCCGAAGCAAACTGAGCAAAAGCAGCCAATTCGCGGTACTGCGCCAAGTCGGTACGAATACCACCGGAGAGCTTCTTGATGACGTTGGTTTGAGCAGAGCCCCCAACACGTGATACCGAGATACCTGCGTTAATGGCGGGACGGATACCAGCGTGGAACAAGTCGGTTTCTAAGAAGATCTGACCATCAGTAATGGAAATGACGTTGGTGGGTACGAAGGCCGACACGTCACCCGCTTGGGTCTCGATGATGGGCAATGCGGTCAAAGAACCGGTTTTGCCTTTGACTTCACCATTGGTGAACTTTTCTACGTAGTCAGCGTTGACGCGAGCGGAACGCTCTAGCAAACGGGAGTGTAGGTAGAACACGTCACCGGGGTAGGCTTCACGACCGGGAGGACGACGCAACAGCAAGGACACTTGACGGTAAGCCCAGGCTTGTTTGGTGAGGTCATCGTAGACGATCAAGGCGTCTTCGCCACGATCGCGGAAGTATTCACCCATGGTGCAGCCGGCATACGGTGCCAAGTATTGCATCGCGGCGGAATCCGACGCGGCAGCAGCGACCACAATGGTGTATTCCAATGCACCGTGCTCTTCGAGCTTGCGTACCACGTTGTTGATGGTGGACGCTTTTTGACCAACGGCAACGTAGACGCAGGTCACGTTTTTGCCTTTTTGGTTGATGATGGTGTCAACGGCCACAGCGGTTTTACCGGTTTGGCGGTCACCAATGATCAACTCACGCTGGCCACGACCAATGGGTACCATGCTGTCAATCGCTTTGATACCGGTTTGCAAAGGCTGATCCACCGATTGACGTGCAATCACGCCTGGGGCAACCTTTTCAATGACGTCGGTCATTTTGGCGTTGATGGGGCCTTTGCCATCAATTGGGTTACCGAGGGTGTCAACCACACGGCCACGCAGTTCGGGGCCAACAGGGACCTCAAGAATACGACCAGTTGCTTTAACGGGGTCGCCTTCGGATACGCCGGTGTACTCGCCTAGAATTACC
>DWUQ01000007.1 GCA_019120675.1 Candidatus Paenalcaligenes intestinipullorum
GACCTTTTATCACGTTGGCCCCCCATTTACGCGTGCACGAGCAAGAAAGCGTTCAGCAGCTTCGGGGCGTTGCAGACAGCTTAGCGTTGCGGCTTTTACATACGGACTATGCGCTGCACAAACGTCTGATGCCAACGGATGCCGTTTCAAGGATGATTTTTGACTGGCTCGAAGCTCTGCGTACCGAATCCTTAGCGCCAGAAACAATGCCGGGTATGCGCCATAATCTGCAAGCGCGCTTTTATTTTTGGTCCGCGGGCTATTATCATGCCCGGCATACCGAAAGTGAGCTGGGCATTTGGCTCTATACACTGGCGCAGATGTGTTGGAGTCGACTCAATGGCTTGCCCGTTTACCCCGAAACCGAGGATTTTATTGAAGGCACGCGCGCCAGCTTAACCACCTTGCTTGGCCCTTTACTGGTGAAATTACGTCAACACCGCACCAATCAAGCTCAATTTGCCCCCTACGCTTTACAGATTGCTCAGTTGGTGCAGCACAATGTCGAGGCCATGAGCCCCCCAAAGTCCGCCGTACTCGCCGAGCCGGATGAAGAGCCCGAGTGGGATGCGTTTGCTTTATTGTTGGAGTTTGATGGTGAAGAAGCCGCTGCCTATGACGTGGCGCTGCCTTCTCAGCAAGGAGCAGTAGGTGTCACGCACGAACACTACCAGATCTTTGATACCCAGTACGATCGCGAGGAGCGTCCGGCTGAGCTCATCCGTCCAGAATTATTAAATGACTATCGAGAAAAAATTAACCAGCGTATTAGCCAGCAGAGTTTGCATTTTAATCTACTGGTACAACGGCTGCGTCGTGTGCTCAGCCAATACAGCGAACCGCGTTGGGAAAAGGATCAAGAAAGCGGGTATATCGATGGCGCCAGATTAAGCCAGATTATTAGCAACCCCAACGAACGACGCTTATTCCAGCAGCCCGACTTGGTGGTGGATACGCCTTGCAGTGTGAGTTTTCTAGTCGATTGTTCAGGTTCGATGAAGCACCACGCGGAAACCGTCACCTTGATGGTGGATATTTTAAGCCGTGCGTTAGAACAAGCGGGTGCGCAAACAGAAGTGCTGGGGTTTTCTACTCATGCATGGAATGGGGGCCGACCCTTTAAACGCTGGATGGCACGCCGACGGCCTGCGAACCCTGGGCGTTTAAATGAAGTGAGCCATCGGGTTTTCAAAGACGCTGACACTCCTTGGAAACGAGCGCAGCGCGATATTGTGGCCCTCATGAAACTGGATTATTACCGAGAAGGCATTGATGGGGAGGCCGTGCAGTGGGCGTGTCAGCGACTGTATGCCACACCAAGCCAACGTAAAATCCTGTATGTGCTGTCTGATGGCTGCCCCATGGATAGTGCCACCCATTTAGGCAACCACGAGCACTATTTAGAGGCGCATTTAATGCAGGTTTTAGCGACTGCTGCCCAACAAGAGATTGAAGTATGGGGCATTGGAATCGGCCTGGATTTAAGTCGATTGTATGCTCATTCCCTGATTGCCGACTTTGAGCAGGGTCTGGATAATGCTTTTTTAGACGATTTTGTGCGAAGCCTACGCCCTACTCACCCGCGCTAACGCTCAATCTTTTACGCGTCTGCGCCGCGCTAACCCACCTTTTAGTGTTTTGCGCGTCTGCGTCGCGCTAACCCACCTGCCCTTGGTTTTCAATTTTGGCTAGGGCTTGGGCGGCTTGGTTGAGGGCGGGGAGGCAGGCTAAGGCGTTTTCTTTGGTCATGCGCATAATGGGGGCTTGGGTGGCGACGGCCATGTTGGAGCGTCCGCCATCGGCACGCGGCACTAATACGGCCACACAAAACAGTCCAGGCAAAAACTCCTCATTATCAAAGGCGTAGCCGTTTTCCTTGACTTGGATGAGTTCTTCTTCGAGCTCTTCGAGGGTGGTAATGGTATTTTTGGTATAGCTTTCTAAAGGGATATCAGCCAATAAACGGCGACGTTGTGCAGGAGGCATTTGCGCTAGCAGTACCTTGCCACTTGCCGAGCAGTGCACCGGCACACGAGACCCAGGCCGTAAATAAAAACGCAACGGCGCTTCGGTTTCGACACGATCCATATACAACACTTCACTACCCGACAAGGCCGTTAGGTTACAGCTTTCACCTAAATCACTGCCGAGCTTGCGTAATACCGCGCGTCGCGCTCCATATTTGGTGTCATTCACCAGCAGATCCTCGGCCAGACGGCGTAGGCGGCCACCCACACAGTAATGCCGTCCGTCGGTATCACGCGCCAACATGCCTGCGGCTTCGAGCTGTTGCAGCATTCGGTGCACCGTGGGCTTGGGCAGCTCAATCGCATCCACCACATCCTGCAAAGCGAACATACGATCTTGACTTGCAATCAATTCCAAAATACCAAACAAACGCATGGTCGGTGTGTCCGCCGTTTTTTTTGGCTTGGTTTGGCGTGTTTGAGCTGAGGTTTCAGCCATATGGAGCACTCCCTGTGAAAAGGCTAGACGTTACATTGTATAGCAAAAAAAATGGATTACTTGTGTTACGCCGCAGATTTCTGATATAAATCTCATTATACGGAACATTTAATCTCAATAAAGAGGTGGATTATCGTGCTGTTACTGGACAACATTATTGCTGCCGCTCGCTCTCAACCTGCTACGATTGTGTTGTGTGAGGCGGACGATGTGCGAGTTTTATCCGCTGCTCAACGCGCCCATCAGGATGGGACTGCACGAATTATTTTGGTGAGTGATACACAAAAAATCGAAGCGTGCGCGCAGCGGAATCAAATTTCCCTCTTGGGCATAAACATTGAAGACCCCACCACCTCGCCTTTGCGGGAGCGATTAAAAGATGCGCTTTTAGCTTTGCGTGGCCCCAAAGGCATGCAACCTGAAAATGCTGAGCAACTGATTCAAAATCCGCTGTGCTTTGCCAATATGCTGGTGCACTGTGACCAAGCCGATGGCTCGGTAGCGGGCGCGGTATACAGCACCGGAGAAGTCGTACGCTCCGCTCTACAACTAATCGGCAAAGCCCCCAATACCGAACTGGTTTCAAGCTTCTTTCTGATGTTGATGTGCCAACCCCATCACCCTTATCAAGGGGGCATGATTTTTAGCGATTGCGGCTTGGTGATTGACCCTACGGCTGAGCAGTTAGCCAGTATTGCTCAAGCGGCGGCAGAGTCCGCTCGCAAGCTGCTGCAAACCGAACCTCGCGTCGCCATGCTGTCCTTTTCTACCGCGGGCAGTGCCCATCATCCAGCTGTGGATAAAGTAATCAAAGCAGCTAAATTGGTCAAAGCCTGCTGCCCAGACTTGCTCATTGATGAGGATACCCAGTTAGACGCTGCCTTAATCCCTGAGATTGCCGCACGCAAACTCCCGAGTTCGCGCGTCAAGGGCCAAGCCAATGTGTTGATCTTCCCGAATCTGGAGGCGGGCAATATTGCTTATAAAACGGCGGAGCGTCTGGGCAAACTGATTGCGATTGGTCCGTTATTACAAGGCTTACGTAAACCGGCCAATGACTTATCGCGTGGATGCAGCGCCGAGGACATCTATGCCGTGATTGCCATCACTTCATTACAAGCGCAAGGCAGCTCATGACTACCGCCACCACCTTATTATTGCTACTCATTATTATCATCGGCACCTACTTTCAAACCGTGACTGGCTTTGGGTTGGCGATGATTGTGATCGGTGTAAACAGTGCCATAGGCTTAACCAGTGTGCCGTTTATTGCCTCGGTCGTCAGCCTCGTGAGTCTGGTCAATAGCGGCGTCGCCCTGCCCCGTCATTTGCATCATATTGATTGGCGCCTTGCGAATACGACCCTGCTTGGCGTCATTCCCGCCAGCGTGCTGGGGGTGGTGTTGCTCAATTTTTTGAATGCCCAAGCCACTAGCATTTTAGAGCTGCTTTTGGGCATCGTGATTGGTTACAGCGGGATTAACTTTGCTATGCGCCCGCGACAACGTACAGAAGTATCCAGCCTACGCTCCTTTTTTTCCGTAGGCTTTATCTCTGGACTATGTGGGGGCTTGTTTGGTATTCCGGGGCCACCTATTATTTTCCATCTCTATCGACAACCGATGAGCTTGCCCGTTACGCGGAATATGCTGTTGCTGATCTTTTCCTGTACCGCCTTTGCGCGCAGCTTCTATGAGTTTGTGACCACGGGCTTTCCCGAAGGCACCTTAAGCACGACCTTGCTTGCCCTGCCTTGTGTCGCGATCGTAACGATGTTGACTCAACGCTTTCCGCCCCCTATCAGCCTCGTAGCGGTACGCCGTATCACCTTTGGCACTTTGATTTTGATTGGCTTTAGCCTGATTGTGCGCAGCCTGCGCGTGCTGGTGCTGTAAAAAGAAAAGCCTCTCAAACACAAAAACCTCCACAAAGGAGGTTTTTGTAAGGCATAAAAACGGGAGGCTTAGCGGTTTTTGCCGACTTGGTCGCCAATCACACCACCAATGGCTGCGCCCCCTACGGTACCGAGAACACCGCCGCCTGTGACTACGGCACCCGCTACCCCACCTAGACCGGCACCGGTAACGGTGCTTTTTTGGCGGTGACTCATGTTGTCCCAAGACGAACAACCTGCCATAGCTGCAGAAAAGGCGATAACCAAACCTACTTTAGCGAGTTTTTTAGTGTTCATGTGTGTACTCCTATTGAATATGCAATCAGTGCAGATAGGTATAGCTTACTGTAGCCCTCACTGAAAAAGGTCGGCTTCTTGCCACGAAATGTTAGGGCTACGTTACTTCTGTAACCATGCTCCCCGATTACTTAACTAAGGGCAAAATGGCTTTAAAGGCTGGGTTTGCGGGGGTTTCTAACCATTCAAACAACGCCATTTCCATAGTTACCGCTTCAAAACCATGCTGCTGCCAACGCTGTAACGCCGCCTGACGGCTGCTGTCTAAACGGGAGCCAATCCCATCCACAACCAACACCGGCTGGAAACCTTTGCTAGCAAGTGTTAAAGCGGTTTGTAACACACAAATGTGCGCTTCTGCCCCGACCACAAGTACACGTTTACGCTCGGGCGGTAACGCGTTGAGTACCGCTTCTTCGCGTGCGGCATCAAAATGCGTCTTGCCGATGATGGTGTCGAGATGGGGCGCAAGCTCGGGATGGGTGGCGCCGATTTTTTCAGGCCAATGCTCCGTGGCCACAACGGGTACGTGGCACGCTTTCGCACCCTGTACAAAGCGCACGACTCGGCCCAATAAGGCGTCGTGCTCGTGAATGGCAGTCAGTAACTTCTCTTGTAGATCAATGACCAGTACGGTGCTGTCGGCAGCAGTCAATAATGGCATAAGGCCTCCTTATTTTAGTGCTTTATAGCGAATACGGCGGGGCTTGGCGGCTTCTTCGCCCAAACGACGGCGTTTGTCTTCTTCGTATTCTTGATAGTTGCCATCGAAGAACTCAACATGTGAATCCCCCTCAAAGGCAAGAATATGGGTAGCAATACGATCTAAGAACCACCGATCATGGCTAATGACCATGACACACCCTGCGAACTCAAGCAAGGCGTCTTCGAGAGCACGCAAGGTTTCCACATCAAGATCGTTGGACGGCTCGTCCAGCATCAGCACGTTGCCCCCTGCGATGAGGGTCTTAGCTAAATGCAAACGACCACGCTCTCCACCCGATAAATCACCGACTAATTTGTTTTGATCGGAACCGCGGAAATTGAAGCGTCCCACGTAGGCCCGTGCAGGCATTTCAAAGCGCCCTACCGTAAGGATATCGGAACCGTCTGCGATGGCGTCAAACACGCTTTTGTCATTGGGAAGGGAGTCACGGGACTGATCCACATAGGCGAGGTTTACAGTTTGCCCAATGGTGATGCTGCCGGAATCAGGTTGCTCCTCGCCCGCAATCATACGAAATAGCGTCGACTTACCCGCACCGTTCGGCCCAATAATCCCCACAATCGCACCTGGGGGAATGGTAAAGCTGAGATCATCAATCAAGAGTCGGTCACCAAAGGCTTTGCTGACATTTTTGAACTCAATCACGTCATTACCGAGTCGCTCGGCCACCGGAATGAAAATTTCCTGGGTTTCATTGCGGCGCTGGTACTCGTGGGATGACAGCTCTTCGAAGCGCGTAAGACGGGCTTTGGATTTGGCTTGGCGGCCTTTGGGATTTTGCCGCACCCATTCCAACTCTTTTTTGATGGTGCGCTGACGAGCGGACTCTGAGGCTTCCTCTTGGGCTAAGCGATTGTCTTTTTGCTCCAGCCACGAGGTGTAATTGCCCTTCCAAGGAATCCCATGCCCTCGGTCTAATTCCAAAATCCACTCAGCCGCGTTATCTAAGAAATAACGATCGTGGGTGACGGCTACGACCGTACCTGGGAATTTGCTTAGAAATTGCTCCAGCCAATGCACACTTTCGGCGTCCAAGTGGTTGGTGGGCTCGTCGAGCAAGAGCATATCGGGCTTAGACAGCAACAACTGGCAAAGCGCCACACGTCGCTTTTCGCCTCCCGATAAGTGCTCGATCTTGGCCTCCCACGGTGGTAAGCGCAAGGCATCGGCCGCGATCTCCATTTGGGTTTGGATGTCGTCGCTGCCACTGGTGGCGGCGGCTTCAATGATTGCCTCCAACTCTGCCTGCTCGGCGGCTAAGGCGTCAAAGTCCGCATCCGGCTCAGCATAAGCGGCATAGACTTCATCCAAACGGGCTTTGGCCCCAAAGACCTCACCCATCGCCATTTCAACCTCTTCACGGACGGTATGCGCAGGATTGAGTTGTGGTTCTTGGGGTAAGTAGCCAATTTTAATCCCAGGCATGGGGATGGCTTCGCCTTCAATTTCCTTGTCCACACCGGCCATGATTTTTAGCAAAGTGGATTTACCGGAACCGTTTAACCCTAGTACACCAATTTTGGCCCCGGGGAAAAAAGACAAAGAAATATCACGCAAAATTTGGCGTTTGGGGGGCACAATTTTGCCCACTCGATTCATGGTGTAAACAAACTGGCTCATAGACTCATTAAGGTTGGTCAGGATTAAAGAAGCATTGCGTTCTATTGTAGCCTTGGCGTCAAATAAAAGGCGCGAACATCCCTTCTACTCTTATTTACTCGCGTGCGCCCCTCCATGAGGCTTAGCTGCTTTAAGGCGCCCAGCATGCCCTTATTTCCTCGTGCGCACTCGTCCATGGCTTTTACTCATAGCAATTCAAAAGGCTTCGCGTAAAATGATTAGGACGCTGAGCATTCGGCTGTCCGGCACGCTGTCGTACCGGACCATACAGGCTCAGGGTGTTGTTTTTCAATTTCTTAGTTGCTGCGTGCCCGACTCTATGACCGATACTGCTATCCCCGCCTTAACCTTTACCGGCGATGAACTCGATACCTTTGCTCGTACCGCTGATGCACTGAGTGCCTATTTAGGCAAACCGGTCCTAGTGGAAATCATTGATGCCAGTGAGACAGGGTTTGAATGGGCGCTCTTCGCCATTCCTTTAGGCATTGAGGAAGACGATACTGAGGTAACCGTGGTGCAAGTAGGCGGAGCCAAAGCCCGCCTGCTGGGCAGCCAAGGGGGGCTAAACACCGCGGATGAAACCTATACGTGTCGGTTTTTATGGGCCATTCAGCTGTCTGACGTAGAAGGCGTGCGCTTTATTAAAATTGACGACCAAGGCGAAGACGTCGCGTGGAGCAACGAGCTGACGGAGGTACTCCCCTTTGACCTCGAAGGGGATGTGCTGGCAGATGAAGTGGACGACTTGCTACTCAACGAGCTGGATGCCGACTTCCCAACGCCTACGCGTCGCACCTTGCATTAAACATTAAACCACCCACTTTGATTGGTTTGTATAGGTAAGGGCTGCGTTCGTTTACCCACTATATATCCTAGCCCCCGCCGCTGAACGCCTGCGCTTAGGCCTGGTGCTCAGTACGGCTGGTACGGCTACGCTGACAGTCCCGCCAATACAATACATACCCCAACGGACTCATTAAGGCCACCACACCG
>DWUQ01000008.1 GCA_019120675.1 Candidatus Paenalcaligenes intestinipullorum
CAGGTTTCCCAAGAGGTCAATGGTCAAAAAGTACCTGTTGAGGGTGGCTTTGATTTAGACCTTTTAGGCATTTTTGGCTATCAACAAGGGGTGAGCCAAGTCGGGCAGCAGTATCCCAGTCAGGCTTTTCAAGTCAAGGCAGGCAAAGCCCTACAGCCCTTTACGGTACGCACCACGACCCGTACAGTCGAGGCAAAAGCCCCGTTGCAAACTGTACAAGGCAAGC
This sequence comes from Candidatus Paenalcaligenes intestinipullorum, assembly GCA_019120675.1. Classification (GTDB taxonomy): domain Bacteria; phylum Pseudomonadota; class Gammaproteobacteria; order Burkholderiales; family Burkholderiaceae_B; genus Paenalcaligenes; species Paenalcaligenes intestinipullorum. Next base: position 227 of record DWUQ01000008.1, read on the forward strand.
AGCAATGCTGGCCGATACGCTATGATCGGCATATTGGTGCAAGCCAAGTTTCAGTAAAGGGCCTCAAAATTGGTACGCCCGAGATCCGCGGCGAGGTAACGGATTGGTATTGTCCCGATAGTCGCCTCGTTATGCGTCAAGACAGCACTCAAAACGGTGTACCCTCTTACATAGAAGTTCAAGCAGTGAAATAGGTGCCCAGCAAATGGGTAAGTTAATGCTTTATTCTTAGTTTTGTTAAGGAGCTCAACATGGCAACAAGCAAAAAAGTTCAAGCAGCAGAAGACACCTTCATTGACGAAGTCCGTAGCAGTTTAGACGAGGCCGAGAAGCTCTTGCGCGAAGCAGCATCCGCATCTGGTGACAAAGCCACCGAGCTACGCGAAAGTGCCTTACGTTCATTACGCAATACCCGCGAAGCTTTGCATGAAACCCAAGACGCCGTGGTCGAAACAGGGCGTCGTGCAGTTCAAGCGACCGACCATTATGTACACGACAACCCTTGGCAAGCCATTGGCGTAGCTGGGGTGATGGGCCTGTTACTGGGGGTATTAATCTCCCGTCGTTAGGCCTTGATGCTTAACCTTTGCAGCCGCCTTCGGGCGGCTGTTTAATAATTACAAAAAAGGGGTGACATGTCGTTTACACGTTCCATTGTCGGAGTCAGTCGTACCTTAGTGTCCATTGTTAAAACTCGGCTCGAACTCTTCGCGGTCGAGGTTAGCCAACAACGCACGGCCTTGGTGCAAATGCTCATGCTGGCCTTTGGTTCCATGTTGTTTTTAACGCTGGCACTTCTGGTTTTTACGCTGTTAATTGCCTTGTTGTTTTGGCCTACTGAGTATCGGTATTGGGCGATTGCTATTTTGTTTCTAAGCTACGCTTTGTTAGGTGGCTTGATGGGCTACAGCCTAATCCGCCGTCTCAAAAGCGATGAGTACCCTTTTCAAGCCACGCTTGAGGAATTACGACGCGATGTCCAAAGCATCGAAAACTTATGCAATAAGCCTGCATCACAAGCTGAATCGGAGGATGGGTTATGAAGCATACTGCACGTAATGATGCCGCACGGGTTGAGCTTTTACGCATGCGTGCTGCCCTAGAGCGGGCCGAGCTTTCGCAACACACACGGGGGTTATGCCGTAGTGTGCACCCTTTATCGCTAGTAGGTAGCGCTTCGGGTGCGATGAGCAGCAGCAAGCTTATGCGTTGGCTGAATCTTGCGTTGTCCGCTTCGAACCGTTACCCACTATTGTTTTCTTTAGTGTCGGCAGGTTTAGGTAGCAGCAGCAAGCGGACGGTCAAGTTTGGCTTGTTAGGCATGGCTGCGTGGCGGTTGGTGTCGCTATTTATCAAGCGTCCCACCGAGCCACGCGCGATCGATGAAATTGTTCGTCGACAGCCTTTACCCTAGCGACAAATCGCTCCATAGTTCGTCGACGCGTCGTTTGACGTCGGCGGACATCTCAATGACTCGGCCCCATTCGCGGTCGGTTTCACCAGGCCACTTGTTGGTGGCGTCCCAGCCCATTTTGCCGCCTAAGCCCGATACCGGGGAGGCAAAGTCCAAGTAGTCAATGGGGGTGTTTTCCACGAGCACCGTATCACGTACTGGGTCCATACGAGTGGTCATCGCCCACACGACTTCTTTCCAGTCACGGGTGTCAATATCCTCATCCACGATGACGATAAACTTGGTGTACATAAACTGACGCAAAATGCTCCACACACCAAACATGACGCGCTTGGCATGCCCCGCGTATTGCTTACGAATCGACACGACCGCTAAGCGATAGCTGCACCCTTCAGGCGGCAAGTAAAAATCCACAATTTCAGGTAGCTGGCGCTTTAGTAGCGGAACAAACACCTCATTGAGGGCCACACCCAATACCGCAGGCTCATCGGGGGGTTTGCCCGTATAGGTGCTGTGGTAGATCGGATCGCGACGCATGGTGATACGCTCGACCGTGAACACAGGGAACCAGTCTTGTTCGTTGTAGTAGCCCGTATGGTCACCATAAGGCCCTTCAAGGGCTTGTTCATAGGCGCTGGCAGGTGGAGGGGGCGCTCCCTCGGGTACATGCGGTGCCTGCGCATCGGGGTGATTCGCTGGCAAGATATGCCCTTCGAGTACAATTTCTGCGTAAGCGGGTACCGATAGGTCGCTGCCGATGGCTTTGGCCAGCTCGGTGCGTGAGCCCCGTAATAATCCAGCGAATTGATATTCGGATAGGCTATCGGGTACGGGCGTTACCGCGCCTAAAATGGTGGCGGGGTCGCAGCCCAGTGCCACCGCGATGGGGAAAGGCTCGCCAGGATGGGTTAGAGCGTGATCACGGAAATCCAGCGCTCCGCCCCGATGGGACAGCCAACGCATAATGAGCTTGTTGCGGCCGAGTTGCTGTTGGCGATAAATGCCGAGGTTCTGTCGTTTGGCATGTGGCCCTTTCGTAATCACCAGGCCCCACGTCAACAACGGTGCCACATCACCCGGCCAGCAATACTGCAAAGGGATGTCGTTTAGATCCACATCGCTGCCCTCTAACACCACTTCTTGGCAGGGAGGGCGGTTAATGTTTTTAGGTGCCATATCCCAAAGCGCAGATTTCAGCATCGAGACTTTGGAAAACGCATCGCGTAAATTGCGTGGTGCTTCGGGTTCACGCAGTGTAGCAAGGAGTTCGCCAACATCGCGCAGTGCAGAGACATCTTCAGCGCCCATCCCCCAGGCCACCCGCTGAGGGGTGCCAAATAAATTGGTGAGTACGGGATATTTAGCCGCTTTGCCTTGATGAGTGGCGTTTTCAAACAACAGCGCAGGGCCTTCGGCCTTTAATACGCGATCCCCAATTTCGGTCATTTCCAAATGTGTGGAAATAGGGGTGCTAATGCGTTTCAGCTCGCCTTTTTTTTCGAGTTGAGCTAGAAAATCTCGTAGATCGCGATATTTCACAGTGGGTATCCTGCTTCAGGTTTTGGTTTTGGCTCACTAGCGGGGTTACTATCGTGCTATGTAGTTTACGAGGAATTCGCAATGAGCCCAAATTGGCTAAGCCCAAAAGTGAGTCACCACCTGTTGGCGGTACGATACCGTCTAGAGGAGCTGGTACATGTCTGTGCGATTTATTTGGGCATAGCCGTCATTGTAACCATTGCGGCGGGTTTCGTCGTGCCGAGCATCCGCGAACAGGCGCGACAATTGTACAGTGTGATGGTGGACGCTCTACGGCCTGAGGCGTTGCGTCAGGACAACTTTGCCCAGTTTACGTGGTTGATGCAGCCGTCCGCGGAAAGCTTGGATGCTAATGCCGCTTTGGAGCCCGAGGATATCGTGCCCGATTCTGCCTATGTGGGCTTTGCACAGGCACTTGAGCGTTCGGCCAAAGAGCCAACCATTCAAGGCGTAACGCGACAGCAACATCAAGCCTTGCGGAGTTATATTGCACGCAAATACAAAATCGCTCACAGCGTGGCCGGAGCCTTAGTGCAAACGGCGTTTATCGTAGGCAAAGAAAAAAACATTGACCCGCAGCTTATTCTGGCCATTATTGCTATCGAATCCAGCTATAACCCCTTTGCTGAAAGTCATGCTGGTGCGCAAGGGTTAATGCAAGTGATGACGCGTGTGCATACCGACAAGCTGGAAAATTACACCGAAGGGGTATTTGCGGTATTTAGTCCCGAAGCAAACATTCGCGCGGGAGCGCAGATTTTTTCTGACTGTCGCCGCCGTCGTGGTTCGGTAACCGGTGGTTTAGCCTGCTATGTGGGGGCAACGGGGCCCTCTGACGGCGGCTATGGCCAGCGCGTGCTGGCCGAGCGACGTCGGATTGCGTTGGCCTCCGGCATACCGATCCGAGATTAAGCCTGTTGAGCCAGCTGAGCTTCAGCGGCAGAGTAGGTTTTGAGGAAAACTCGCATACGTTCAATGGCTTGCTCTAACCTCGGCAATGGGGTGGCATAGGAAAATCTCAGCATGTGTGCCGCATGTACGGGGCCAAAGTCCAAGCCTGGCACGGCCACCACATGCGCTTCATGCAGCAATCGATGCGCAAAACGCTGGCTGTCCTTATCAAAGGCACGGATATCAGCATAAATATAAAACGCTCCATCCGGTTTAACGGGGATAGAAAATCCCAAATCTTCGAGGGCAGGAAGTAAGTAATCACGTCGCGCTTTAAGGGTAAGGCGGCGTTCTTCGTACAGAGCAAGCGTACTTGGCTCAAAGCACGCTAAGGCCGCATGCTGCGCCAAAGAAGGCGCGCAGATGGCTAAGCTCGCCGCCATACGTTCAATCGCGGGGCGATGCGCTTCCGGCATAATCATCCACCCGAGTCGCCAACCGGTCATCTGAAAATACTTAGAAAAGCTGTTGATGATTAAAATGTCATCGTCCAGAGTAAGCGCGCTACGGGGCGACTGCTCGTAATACAAGCCAAGGTAAATTTCATCCATAATGATAAAACCCTGACGTCTGCGCACTTCCTCAATAATCGCTTTAAGTTCATCGTGGGGCAGGCTGGTGCCGGTTGGGTTGCTGGGTGAGGCAATGAGTAACCCTTTGGTGGTTGGCCCCCAATGCCGTGCTACATCGCGTGCGCTCAGCTGATAGCGTTGTTGCGCATTGCAAGGGATTAGTTTGGGAACGCCCCCGGCGGCGAATACAAAGTTTTGATTAGCGGGGTAAGAGGGGTCTGGCATAAGGATCTCATCCCCAGGATTGATCACCGCTAGGCACGCCAAATTTAATGCGGCCGAGGCACCAGTCGTCACCAAAATACGATCGGGGTGGAGCTGAGCACCAAACTGCTGCTGATAGTATTGGCTGATGGCCTTGCGTAAAGCGGGTAGACCTAAGGGCGATGTATACTGACTCAAGCCTTGGTTGCTGGCCGCTTGCAAGGCCTGCACTACCGCTGAAGGCGCAGTAAAGTCGGGCTCACCAATGCCTAGGCTGATAATGTCGTGCCCAGCATTTTGTAATTGTTGGGCGGTTTTTAGCAGCTCTACAGCATGAAAAGGGGCAATCTGCTTCGTGCGTTCAGCTAAGGGATACATAATAGATGACAGTCCAAGTAAAAAAGCGAAAAATAGACACAACCAGCGCAATAACGTTAACGGATTAGTTTAAGCTCCTAGCAGGAAAACACAATGCAGCCTTCTCCCTCTCGCCGTGCCTTTCTTTCGGGTCGACGTTCTGCTCTAAGCAATTGGGAACAATTTGTTTTAGCCTTAAAGGCACGCGTACAAGGTGAGTTGTCTTCAGATCCCAACCAAGAGGCCCAGCTGCACTGGCAACCGGTTAGTGCGGCTGAGGTGCATTTTGCCTTATCGCTTTGTCGCCGTTTTGACATTCAGTGTCACACCGTCGGCATCGCGCCGCCTCTAAACGAGCCTGATATGCCGACCTTATGGGTGGACCCCAGTGCAGGATTAAATCAGGTGCAGGCCTTAGAGACCGAGGGGCCGCTCTGGTTTGTGCAACCTGGGTGTACGATGCAGCAGCTCGTTGACGTGGGTTTAACCGCCTTTGCAAAGCTGCCCGCCGAGCTAACGGTGGCGGGCTGGGTGCTGGATCGGCGCTGGCAAGCGTGGGGCAATGGCCACACACGCTTTTCGGGTGTGGTTCACGCTTCTTTGCTGATGGACGACGGCACGGTGAGCAGTCTTGGACCTTTTGGGGCACGTAACAGCAAACCCCTCAACACCCCGCGTTTACGCCAATTGGTGCCCGAGCTTTTTCAGCTGTCGGTGACCTCGGGCAATCAAGCCTGTTTCCTAGCCGACACGTGGCGAGGGCGCTATCGTTTAGATGCACTACAGCCTGCCTTAGGCAGCGAGCTTAATTTGGCGCATTTGGTATTGGGCAGTGGGGGTGACTTAGGTTGGCTCGAATGGCTGGTGATTGACGAGCGGCTGTTGGCGTTGTCTGAACCCCTTGGCTTAGCAAACGTGTTTGACGCTAAGCCTGTAGATGCTGACAGCGCGTTAGCCGTTCGCTGGAGCGAGCTGGATGCGCACATCAAGCAGTTATTTGACCCCGATTATCGTTTTTCTTTTCCTTTGCAGGCGCTTTTGTAACGCTCTGCGAGACAGCACCCTACGGCTTTAGGAAGAGCCGTATGTTTATTTTTTAGGTAACGGCTAGAATAGACTTCTTTGCAGTTAAGTTAATTCTGAAATTTCCTTCACAGGCGATTGAACATCATGGATGAAAATCTTCGTAAAGCAGCGCTCGAATATCACGAGCTTGGTCGACCCGGTAAGTTGGCGGTTACGCCCACAAAGCAACTCTCCAACCAGCGGGACTTGGCTTTAGCCTATTCGCCAGGTGTGGCCGCTGCGTGTGAGGAAATCGTAGCCGATCCCCAAAACGCGTTCCGCTATACCGGTCGAGGCAATTTGGTTGGGGTGATCACCAATGGTACCGCGGTATTAGGCTTAGGCAATATCGGCCCTTTGGCTTCCAAGCCGGTCATGGAAGGCAAGGCAGTACTATTTAAAAATTTTGCGGGCATTGATGTGTTCGATATCGAGATCAACGAAAACGATCCCGACAAACTCGTCGAAATTATTGCAGGTTTAGAGCCGACCTTTGGCGGCATCAACCTCGAAGACATCAAAGCACCGGAGTGTTTTGAGGTCGAACGCAAGCTGCGCGAGCGCATGAATATCCCCGTATTCCACGATGACCAGCACGGTACTGCGATCTGTGTGGCTGCGGCATTTTTAAACGGCTTGGCTGTAGTGGAAAAAGACTTGGCTGAGGTCAAGGTTGTGGTGTCAGGCGCCGGTGCTGCGGCGCTTGCTTGCTTGAACTTAATGTTGGATCTGGGTTTGCCTGTTGAGAACATCTGGCTGACCGACATCGAAGGCGTGGTCTACCAAGGGCGTACGGCACTTATGGACGACGCCAAGGCGCGCTTTGCCCAAGACACCGAGGCACGTACCTTAGCGGATGTGATCGGCGATGCGGATGTGTTCCTAGGTCTATCAGCGGGTGGCGTACTCAAGGCCGAAATGGTCGAAAAAATGGCGGCTCGCCCCTTAATTTTAGCGTTGGCGAACCCCACTCCCGAGATTCTGCCCGAAGTCGCGCACGCCGTACGTGACGATGTTGTGATGGCCACAGGGCGTTCCGACTACCCCAATCAGGTCAACAACGTTCTCTGCTTCCCGTACATTTTCCGCGGTGCCTTAGATATTGGTGCGACCACCATCACCCGTGGTATGGAAATTGCCGCGGTACACGCGATTTGCCAATTGGCTCGCGAAGAGCAAGACGAAGTGGTCGCTGCTGCCTACAATCTCGAAGACATCGAGTTTGGCCCCAAATACCTTATCCCCATGCCTTTTGACTCGCGCTTGATTGTGCGTATTGCCACTGCGGTGGCTAAAGCCGGTATGGCCGATGGCGTGGCTACCCGACCCATTCAGGATTTCGACAG
>DWUQ01000072.1 GCA_019120675.1 Candidatus Paenalcaligenes intestinipullorum
GAGTAAATAGTATTACCCTGGAAAAAGCCCCTTGCTCCTTGGGATGGGTGACTTGGACGAGGGCCGCAGGTGGGGGATTTTTCAGGAGAAAAGTGAGCACTGTTTGAGCGCGCAGCGCGAGTTTGCGAACGACCTGAAAAATACGCCAGCCTAAGGGCAGCGCGAAGCGCCCCTCGGCCCGGAACCCAGCACAAGGAGCAAGGGGCGGCAACGAAACAATTAAGCCTGATTCATCCCCGTCGCCACCGAAAATCCCCCATCCACATGGGTAATTTCGCCCGTAATCCCCGCCGCCAAATCGGACAGCAAGAACGCTGCCGTGTTGCCGACATCCTCAATGGTGATGTTGCGACGCAAAGGAGAGTTGGCTTCCACAAATTTGAGTATTTCAGAAAAATCCTTGATGCCACTAGCGGCCAAGGTTTTAATGGGGCCGGCCGAAATCGCGTTGGCACGAATACCACGTGGGCCTAGTGAGGCAGCCAAGTACCGCACACTGGCTTCCAAGGAGGCTTTGGCCATACCCATGGTGTTGTAATGTGGCACCGCACGCTCCGCACCTAAGTACGACAAAGTGAGCACCGAGCTTGGACGACCTTCGAGTAACGGTAACGCGGCCTTGGCTAAAGCAGGAAAGCTGTAGGCCGAAATATCGTGTGCAATACGGAAGGCTTCGCGAGACAAACCATCTAAAAAATCACCTGCAATGGATTCACGGGGCGCAAAGCCAATCGAATGCACCAAACCGTCTAAGCCATCCCAGTGTTGGCCGAGCTCTTTGATGGCGTCTTCAATTTGCTGGTCTTCGCTGACGTCTAGAGGCAGCACAATGTTGCTGCCGAGTTCGTTCGCAAACCCTTCTACGCGTTCTTTAAAGCGATCGCCCACATAGGTGAGTGCGATTTCAGCGCCTTGCTGATGACAGGCTTGAGCAATGCCATAGGCAATCGAACGGTTGGAAATCACACCGGTGATGAGAATGCGTTTACCTTGTAGGAAACCCATGCTTAAAATTCCTTTTTAATAAAAGCGATCAGCCACGTACTTGTGTGCCCGGTACACGTAATTGATGACCCGGCTTGATGTGGTTGTTTTTCAGGTTATTGAGCTTTTTTAGCTCATCCAAAGAGATATTATATTGGCGCGCGATCCCAAATAGGGTATCGCCTTTGCGAACTTGATGCAGAGCCACATTGCCCCGAGCCTTGGGGGCGACACTGCTGGCACTCACGGGGCGTACGCTCGGCTTAGACGGGCTGCCGGCCAACACACCTTGGTTGCTGAGTGTAGCCAGTTGTACGCCAAGCGGGTCATCCACAGTAGGCGTACTGGGCGTTGTAATGGGCACGAGCAACGACTGGGTAGAGGCCAGCGTTTGCTTGGCCGATAAGCCGTTAAGTTTGCGTAATTCAGCAATGGTCATGCCATGTTGTTGGGCAATGGTGGAAAAAGACTCGCCATGCTGAGGTTCGTAGGTTTGCCATTGGCTCAGTGGCTCGGTAAACACAGCGAGGTTTTGCTCGAAAATTTTCACTTTATCCACAGGCAAAACCAGCTCGGCATAATGCGCTGGGATTACTTCTCGGTTATGCGAGGGGTTGAGGGCTTTGAATTCTTCGATACTCATTTCGGCAAGGCGCGCCGCGATATGCAGGTCGATATTTTGCTGGGTGCGTACATTAGCAAAATAAGGGGCGTTTTGCGCTTTGGGTAAGGAAATGCCATAGCGTTGGGGGTTGGCGATGATGTTTTTGATGGCTTGCAGCTTGGGCACATAGTTGCGTGTTTCTTCGGGCATACGCAACGACAGATAATCCGTACCTAGGTTTTGCTGTTCGTTGCGTTGAATTGCACGGCGTACCGAGCCTTCGCCCCAGTTGTACGACGCTAAGGCCAAATACCAGTCCCCTTGGAATTCATACAAATAATCCAAGTAATCCAGCGCTGCGGTAGTAGAGGCGATGGGGTCACGACGTTGGTCCTGCCACCATGTTTGTTCCAGCTTGTATTGACGGCCCGTGCTGGGAATAAACTGCCAGAGCCCTGAGGCGTGCGCTTTCGAGTAGGCCCCTGGGTTGTAGGCACTTTCCACAAAGGGCAGCAGGGCGAGTTCGGTCGGTAAGCCTCGGGCTTCGATCTCATCCAAAATGTGATACAGGTATTTGCTAGCGCGCTCACTCATGGTAATCACTGAAGGCGCGTTGCGAGCGTAATACTCGGTCCACTGATCGACTAAATCGGTACGTAGGTTAGGAATGGCATAGCCGCGCCGAATGCGATCCCAAATGTCTTGGGGAGGGCGGGTGAGATCAATGGTGCGGGAGGTGTCCGCGGCCACCATGGCATCGGGTTGTTTGGAAACGTGCTTGGATTGGCTGGCACACCCAGCGAGCACGACCGCTAGGCTAAGAACAAATAGTCGTAATACGTTCATGATAACTTAGGAATTGTTTTTCCATTCGCGTAAACAGGCAAACACCTCTACGACATTGTTCAGCGGGCGCTGAGCATATTGACGGGCTGCCTGAGCGACGTTAGGAACGTGTGCTCGTAAAAAGGGGTTGCTGGCTAACTCGTCTGCCATGCGCGTGGGCAAGGTAGGTAAGCCACGTTGGCGCTGCTGCATCGCCTGCTGTTGGCGAGTATGCAAGTCGCTATTGTGTGGCTCCACCTGTAAGGCCCAAGCGATGTTCGATAAGGTGTATTCGTGTGCTGCACACACCAAAGTATGCGCTGGCAAAGCCGTAAGTTTACCTAGAGATTCAACCATTTGGGTAGGGGTACCCTCAAATAAGCGTCCACACCCTACCGAAAAAAGCGTATCCCCACAAAACAAAACAGCGGTATCGCCTGTAAACTCTAGAAAATAAGCGATGTGTCCCAAAGTGTGACCAGGGACATCAAGGACCGTAAACGATATGGGCCAGCCGGGTAGCTGCAACGTGTCGGACTCGTTTAGCGCCACATCCTTGCAGGGTATGTCTTCGTGCTTGGGACCATAAACGGTAGCGTGGGGATAGTGTTGCTTGAGTGTGCGCACTCCGCCCACATGGTCACCATGGTGGTGCGTAATGAGCAGAGCGGTCAGCTCCAGCTGCTGCTGCGCTAAAAACTCCAAAACAGGCTGAGCTTGTCCGGGGTCCACAACAATTGCTTGGCGATTGTGCTGTAATACCCAAATATAATTGTCATTAAACGCGGGCAAGGGATAAAGCGAAAACTCAGTGTTTGTCTCAAGTACATTCAACATGGTGGTAGTATGCCTGACAAGTCAGAAAAGCAAGTGAACAGTGATGCGCTTATGCAGTGGCTCAATACACCACTGGGGCGCTATGTGCGGGCCTGGGAGCATCGTCAAGTCAGTGACTTGGTGGCCAATGTGTTTGGTTATCACGCCGTACAGTTGGGCATGCCACATTGGGATTTGCTACGAGGCAACCGCATTGGCAATAAATTCTACACGAGTGTGCAGCATTGTTCGGAAACGGTACGCTCGAACTTACTGATTACCGAGCACGAAGCCTTACCTTTTGCAGCGCAAAGTGTGGATTTGTTGATTCTGCCTCATGTTCTAGAATGCAGTGCTGCGCCGCATCAAATTTTGCGCGAGGTTGACCGCGTGTTGCGCCCCGATGGCACAGTCGTGATGACCGGTTTTAGTCCCTTCAGTTTATGGGGGCTGCGTGAACGCCTGCCCGGTATGGCCCCTCATTTACCCATTGCGCCTCAGCATTATATTTCACTCGCGCGCATCAACGACTGGCTGGAGCTGCTGTCCTTTGAGCTACAAAGTGCTCAAGACGGCTGTTTTGTGCCTCTGTGTTTACAGCGCAAATGGTTAAAACGCTGGCGCTTTATGGATCGCTTTGGCTCAAAGGTATGGTGGCCCATACCTGGGGGCAGCTATGTGCTCAAGGCAGTTAAGCGCGTCAATGTCATGACCTTGGTTGGTTTAGAATGGTCTCATCAAAAAACGCCCGCCGGGCGTGCTGCGGTCGCGGCTTCTCAGCGCACCCTAACAAAACATTAAAAGCATGAATCAAGTTGAAATTTGGACCGATGGGGCCTGCAAAGGCAATCCGGGCCGTGGTGGCTGGGGCGCTTTACTGAGGTATGGCTCGCACCAAAAAGAGCTTTACGGTGGTGAACAGCCCACGACCAATAACCGAATGGAGCTCATGGCCGTTATTCAGGCGCTACGCGTGTTAAAACGTCACTGTAGCGTTATCGTACATACCGATTCACAGTATGTACAAAAAGGCATGACTGAGTGGCTGTCCGGCTGGAAGCAGCGTGGCTGGAAAACGGCCGCAAAAAAAGCCGTCAAAAATGCGGATCTTTGGCAAGAGCTGGATGCCTTAGCCCAGAAGCATCAATTAGAATGGCGCTGGGTTAAAGGCCACGCAGGTGACCCCGGTAATGAACGAGCCGATGCTTTAGCCAATTTAGGTGTGGAACAAATCAAAGACGAATTATGACCAAAAAAACTCGCTTAGGCTGGGTAGTGGCTGTTTTAGTGCTGGGCCTGATTTTAATTTTATGGGGGGCCAAAGCGCTTGTAACGATTAGCTCGCCACCTGCCAAGGACGCCGCCACCGCTAAGGACTCGGCCGCTATAGTCTCGGCTACTACCCACGACGCTTCCGAGTCCGAAGCCGCGCCCACATCTGAAAAGCCTGCTTCCTCGACCTCCGCCACGCTTGTGCAAACCGCTTTAGCAGAAAACCGCAGTTTAGTACGTGAGTTAACCGCGGTTGGGTCACTACAGGCCAAGGATGCGGTGGATTTACGTGCGGAAATTACCGGACAAATTACTGCCTTAAATTTTACCGAAGGCCAGTCGGTGCAAAAAGGCCAGCTGTTGGTGCAGCTGGACGATCGCACGGCCAAAGCCAACCTCCAAGAAGCCAAGGCGCGGCTCCAGCTGGCGCAAAGCCAGCACAAACGCAGCCGCCAGCTCCAGCAGGAAGGCTTTATCAGCAGCCAAGCTCAAGACGAGTCCGCCAGTCAGCTCGCGGTCGCACAAGCCAGTG
>DWUQ01000073.1 GCA_019120675.1 Candidatus Paenalcaligenes intestinipullorum
TAGCTTTTGCATTTCAGCGATGACTTGTAAAGTAAGAGTGGTTTTACCTGAAGACTCGGGACCATACACCTCAACCACTCGTCCACGAGGCAAGCCCCCTACCCCTAGCGCAATATCCAGCCCAAGAGAGCCAGTGGAGCAAACTTGGATGTCGTGTTCGATTTGATTGTCGCCGTAGCGCATCACCGAACCTTTACCAAATTGCTTTTCAATTTGAGACAACGCAGCAGCGAGCGCTTTAGCGCGTTCGGCTGAGACGGCATTGTTTCGTTTATCGTCCATGAGGGTATCCTTCAATTTGAGAACCAAAGTGGTGAGCGACGGCACACTTTATATACCGCACGCCTATAAAGAATTATACTGTATAAATACACAGATATCCAATAAAAATACTATGGCTATAGTGTGCCTACGACACATCATTAGATGAAGCTGTATTGGGGCAAAATTAGCACGGCGGCTTGTACGGCTGGCTACAATTGCCACACTATAACGTGTTTTCAACGTTCCATCATCTGTGTGCTTGTTACCCCTTGTCCTACTTTGCGTCCTGCGTATCACTGGCATTTGGGCGTACAATCCCAAGCACACTAACTGCCTTCACTTTTATATCTACTTCGTCTATGTGGTTTAAAAACTTACGTATTTTCCGTTTAAATCCGGCTTGGAAAACCGACACCGCCCAACTTGAGGACGTACTTAGCCAACACGCCTTTCAACCCGGCACCAGCCAAGACCCCAGCAGTTTAGGGTGGGTACCACCACAAGAAAACGGCGCCTTGGTGCATGAACTCAATGGTCAGTTACTGCTCAGCGTACGTTTTGAAAAAAAACTACTGCCCAGTACCGTCGTAAACCAGGTGACTCGCGCCAAAGCTAAAGACCTAGAAGCCGAACAAGGCTATAAGGTAGGCCGCAAACAAATGCGCGAGCTCAAAGAGGACGTGATCACCGAGCTACTGCCCAAAGCGTTCAGTATTCAACGCGATACGTCAATCTGGATTGATCCGATCAACCACTGGCTGGTCATTGATGCGGCCGCAGCCGCTACAGCGGATGAGATCATGGGCCTCATTGCGAAAACCCTTGATCCCTTTCCAGTCTTACCCTTGTACACCGAGCAGTCCCCTGCCGCCGCCATGACCGCTTGGTTAGTCGCCGACGAAGCTCCCGTCAACTTCACGATCGACCAAGACACTGAATTGCGCTCTACCAGTGAAAGTCGTGCTGTCGTGCGCTATGTGCGTCATAGTGTGGATATTGAGGAAGTACGTAAGCACATCGAACAAGGCAAGCAATGCACACGTTTAGCCTTAACTTGGGCCGATAAATTATCGTTTGTGCTCACGGATGGCTTAGAAGTAAAACGCCTCGCGCCTTTAGATATTCTCACCGAGCAGGCCGACACAGCACTGGTTAATGAGGAAGAAAGCTTTAACTCTGACTTTGCCATAATGAGCGCGGAACTCAATCAAATGCTCAATGATTTAGTTGCCGCACTCGGTGGCGAAAAAGCCGATACCTAGTATTAATATTAATTAATACATGCCGTGAAAGACAGCGTCTTCGGGCCCAATGTGCGAAGGGGGGCTCCACGTCACATCACGCATAGAGTGCTGCACTAAGTTCTCTACCCCTAGCAAGACTGCGAAAATAGCCATACGCACAGGAATGCCGTTGTCGGCTTGACGGAAAATCGCTAAGCGTGGATCGGGGTTGAGATCCACGCTTAAATCATGCGCGCCTTCACGGCTGTCACGGGGCAACGGGTGCATCACGATGACATCTTCGGCGCAGTAGCGCTCAACCACCGCTTTGTTGATTTGGAAATCGGCGGTGTAGCCTTCCATTTGCTCATCAGCAAAGCGCTCTTTTTGTACACGCGTAGCATAAATTACGTCCGCCCCTTTTAAGCCATCGGCTAATTCGCTGTACTGCTCGATCACATGGTTGCCCTGCTTAGCCACTTGATCAATCACGTCCTGAGGCATTTCTAGCCCAGGAGGGGCAATCAGGGTGAACTTCAGCCCTTTATACAGTGCCAACAGCTTCACTAAGGAATGCACGGTACGCCCATATTTTAAATCGCCAGTAATCGCAATATGGGCGCCATCTAAGAGCTTTCCTAAACGCGAAAACTCCGTCAGAATTGTATAAAGATCCAGTAAGGCTTGGCTGGGGTGTTCACCCGCACCGTCTCCGCCATTTACCACTGGAATATTTGTGGCTTTGGCAAACTCAGCCACAGAGCCCTGCTCGGGATGACGAATGACCATAACGTCAACATAGCCGCTCATCACACGGCTCGTATCATAAATCGATTCGCCTTTGGCCATGGATGAAAATGTAAAGCCTGTGGTGTCACACACCGAGCCACCTAAACGACTAAAGGCAGCGCCGAAGCTCACGCGTGTACGCGTACTGGCCTCGAAAAATAGGTTACCCAATACCGCTCCTTCGAGCACACGCGAAACCTTTTGACGACGGGCAATCGGCTGCATCTGATCAGCTACCCGAAAGAGCTCCTCGACGGATTCGCGGGTGAACTGCTCGACAGACAGCAATTGATGCTTGCCTTCTACCGCAATGCGATCACGCAACGGACCAGTTTGCACGACTTGCGCATACTTCTCCATTAAATGCTGATTTTCAACGATTTCCGTCACAAAACGCTGTACCACTTCGGGCATCGTACGAAACTCTTGCGATCCCTCTGGCAGCAGCCAGGTATCCAAAGCCCGGCGCTTTACACCGATACGCGCGGCAAAGATTTCCCGCGTTAAATTTAATCGACGCATCGCGTCACGTAAGAACACCTGCTGAGCTACGGCCATGACCATTTTCCTTTTTAAACATACGCAATGCGCATAGTTTAATAATAACCCTTCACTTTTCACAACATAAAAAACGGATATTTGAGGAAAATATACGCAATGTGGGTTCTGTCCGACACACCCCTCAAAGCAGGGGTATAAATTTTAGTATTTAACGGCTCGCGCCTTTGCCCCAGCTCCGATAAGAAGTACTGGGTGTAGGCACGCGTACACACACCAGCACACAGATATACCAGTTAAAAAAAGCCCCAATAAAAAACCCTCAAGGCTAGACTTGCCAACCTTGAGGGTTTAAAAACGATGCTATCACGCCTAAAAGGAGCGATACTTTAGCAACCTGATAGGCATTCTGCTGAGCGGTATTAGCGCACCTAGCAAAGAAGCGATTTAATTAACGCTTGATGCTGGGGCTGACTGTTCACCTTGCAAGAAACGTGTCGCAATAATTGCATTTTCCGCACTACCCACCATAAAGACTAAGCGGTTGGTATCGACGGGCTCTTTGTAACCAGCGGCAGCAAGCAAGGTGCCATCAATGATCAGAGCTAAACGTTTGCCTGGGTTTTGAGTCGTTAGATCCGTTAGGCGCTTAGCGGCAGAATCGCTGATATCCAAAACCAATACGCCGTTGCCTGCCTCGTTGCGCATGGCTTCAACGTTTAACACATCGCTGCGACTCAGTACCGGCTGATCATTAAGGTAAAAACGATTGTCGGCATCGGCTTCAATTTCTAACCAGCCCTCTTGGGGAGAGAGGTCCATCATATACACTAGGCCATAATCATTGGCCGTTTGTGCTTCACTGGTGCTATCCGTAGTGGGAGCCGTTTCCGTGGGTGTGGCCGCGCTGGTGCTGGTATCCGTTTTCTTAGGTGCCGTTTGACACGCTGCTAACGTAACCAATGCCAAAACGCCTAGCACACGTAACAACCAAGATGAGCTTTGCATAAAATTTCCTTAATGAATTAAGAGATGAGCACAAACAGGCTTAAAAGTTTACCAGAGCCATTTAAATCTTCCAGCAGGTTAAACCATAAGCCATGGTAAGGAATAATTACCGCTTAGGTAGAAAGAAGCGCAAAAGCCCAAGTGCTCACCGTTAACCTAAGTTCGCACCAGGCGCTTGTAATACGGCGGCTGAATAACGCGAGGCCAAGGCTAAACACTCCGGTACACTATGAGTTTGTGCTAAAAAGTGAAAGCTAAAGGTCGAAGCGAAGGCGTCACCTGCACCAATCGTGCTACAAATGCGTGCGATCGGATACGCGGCCTGATAATGAGTGCGTTCCCCATCATAAAACACACAACCTGCTGGGACTAAAGTCACCACTACGTTCGTATCCAACTCGGTTTGTAATTCATGAATCAGCTCCGTCATCGCTGGCGTGGGCTCGGTCTCGGGCAATAATTCGCCACGCCCTAAGTACAGTTGAGCCTCTACAAAATTCATACAGACCACGTTGGCACGTTTTAAAAGCTGCTTGAGTGGCGCTTGCTGTTCGTGTAAACCTTGAGCGGCAGGTATCACCACAACCTTCAGATCTGAGTTGCTACTTTGCTCTAACGCTTGCAGTACCTTTGTAATGGCTCGCTCCGCCACCGGAGCCACATACAACACGTCCGCCCAGTCCAACAGTGCATTTAAACACGGCAACTGTAAATCTTGACTAGCACCACGATAAGCTTGTACGGTAGCGCGCCCTTGCGGTTGCACCTGAATCACCGCTTTGGACGTTGCAAAATTTGGATGCGAGTTAAAGCAAGTATCTCGCGCGCCAATGCTACGTAGTTTATTGTGTAGCCACTCCCCTTCAAAATCCGCGCCTACGGTCGACGCAACTTCCACCTCAGCACCTAACGCACGGAAACTGTAAGCCCCATTGAAGGCACCGCCTCCCGCATATAAATTGATCGCTTCCACATCATTTTTATCGCCAGGTAAACGTGGCGCAGACGACTCCAGCACCACCACATCCAAGTTTACATTCCCTACGGTTACGACCTTCACAACTTTCTTCCTTTCTAAAAACAGCTTTATCCATCACTGATGGCTTGCAAGTGAAATCCGAATACAAGTACGGCTCGACCAGAAGGCCGAGCCGCTTAATGAGTGTGGCTAGTTACAATTTAATTTAAAAACGATACAAAGCCGCTAAGCCTGTGACCGAAGGCATAATATCGGACGGCACCACTAAGACTTCACCTCCTTGGCGTAAAACCATTTCGGCGATATCGTCCAGAACGTCCTCGGCCTCGGGATGTGAAAAGTCCCCAACGTACTCAATCCGATCAGGATCAGACAGCAAACGTCCCGCAATACGCTGATCGGCATCGACAAACAACAATTGCACACGACCTTGTTTGGCCGCTTGATAAACATCGTCGATATTATCTTGTGCCAAACCGGTGCCTTGGGCTTGTTTGAAGCGATCGATTTCCTGACGGGTACGCTGATGATGAATGGGCTCCATGACCTCCCACACTCGTTTGCGCAGCTCTTCCGTTTTTAAGGAGGTCGGATCAATAGCCACCCCCTGCTCTAAGAGGAAATTGTTGTGAGACAGCTTGCGAAATACCCCTTGATGCTCAGGTAAGGTTACAAGGATCAACGGTAGCTCGGAAGCTGCAGAAAACTCTTCAATCACAGCCTTGTCAACTGCGCGGAAATAGCTCTCGGTTTGCTGGGTAATGGTGGCCGAGTGCTCTTGGTGTTCGAGTCGGTCGCCAGGCAGACTGCGAGCAATTTCCTCTTCGTGATTGCGATGCGGAAAAGTTGAAGCCGTACCCACTGGATCCAATTGATAACGATTGCCTTCGTATAAGGTAGCGCTGGAACGCGATAACGCCAAAACGTGATAACGGTCAGAAGTTTGCAGCACACGCATTAACGGCTTGAGGTGAAAGGTGTCTGCTACCACGGCAAAATCCGCTACGGGACGCTGCAGTTTAAAGATGTGAAAGCGCTTGGCATTACCGAGCACCACCAAACCGTCTAAGCTGTATTTCCAAAAATCGGTATCCTCAGCGAGCTGTTTGAAGGGAGCGAGTAGCTTTGCCGTATCCGCTTTGCCTTCGTGCTGAGCGAGTGAATGTTCTAGCTCTTTGATTAAATTGCGAAAACGAATTTGGTCTTGGCCGTTTTCAGGGAAGGAACGATGCGTAGCTTGGGAAATCGACAGACATGGGCCATCTGAAGATTCTTTTAGGAGCTCAACGAGCAGTTGTTTACTGATTGCTTGCATACATACACCTCCGTACTGAGTTAGATGTTGGGTTCGATGCGTTTTTGAGCAGCGGCACGCTTTTCGAGATCACGTGCTTTGGCCGAGGCATCATGTAAGACACGTGCAAGCTGCTTCGTAGCCCCTGACAAGGCCAGATTAATTTCGGACGCATAATGCTCAGCGACCACAGGCTGGCTGCCCGCGACGCGCGCTTCGATTAGGCATTTCTTGTCGTCTTCGCCGCCTTTTTTATCGCTGTTTACATCGCGTAAATGCACCTCGATGCGAGTTACATTTTCTGACACGTGTTTCAGCTCTTGTTGGACAACACTCGTAACGTGCTCACGAAGGCCGGGAGTGTTTTGAACGCGGGAGTCTGTGTTGATAATAATTTCCATACTGATGCCTTTTTAGTAGGACTGAGTGTTTGCATCGGCCAAACCCCGACCAGATGCCCCATTATTTTTCAATTTTTGCCCAACTACCTGCACGTAACAAACGCTGATGATGCGTTTATGGTAGCAAGCGTGTTACGAGCACGTAGTGAAATCAACCAAAGAGCGACGCTGCTTACAAACCATTCTACACAAAAGAGCTAACACAAAGCGTTAAACCCGTTACATAAGCCTTCTACTCAGTAAAACTTAACGGTTTCTTTCATTGCAAGCAAGTTTGTTTGGTTCAAGTTTTGGTCTACCATAGTTATTCAGTGGTACGACTATTCACTTATAAAGGAAAGCGCTATGCCTCATGCACTTCAAGACTACCCTATCACACGCAAATGGCCCG
>DWUQ01000074.1 GCA_019120675.1 Candidatus Paenalcaligenes intestinipullorum
GTGCCCCCAATGGGCAATGGAGTCAAAAGCGTGCCAACCGAGCACCAGAATGGGGGCCGCTACACACAAGGCAATCAGACTGGCAAGCGTTAGCCACCCATTAAAACGAAAAGCAAGAGCCATTTACAGACAGGATAAAAACAGCAAAACGTTGTGAGCCCGAAAGCCCACAACGTTGAATCACAACTAAGCGAAAGCGAGAAACCGATGGGGATTATTGGTCAAAACCAACCTTATCCACCAGCTCACTGGCCTCTTTGCGGTGTTTGACAACCTCGGTTAAGGGTAGGGGATCAATGACGAGCTCGCCAAAGCTGGCCACGACTGGATCCAATTCGACACCGGCTTTAACGGGGTACTCGTAGTTGGCTTTGGCATAGAGGCTTTGCGCTTCGTCGGAGACTAAGTACTCCAGCAGTTTGACCGCATTGTCTTTGTTGGGAGCGTTTTTCGCTACGGCTGCGCCTGAAATGTTGACGTGCGTGCCTTGGCTCTTGTCGCTGCTAAAGGTGGGGCGCACTACTTTAATGCCTTCGCCCCATTTGTAGGCGTCGCTGTCAGGGTCGGCGTTTTTCATGCGGCCCACGTAGTACGCGTTGGCGATACCGATGTCGCAAATGCCACCCAAGATGTCGCGCGCTACATCACGGTCACCGCCTGCGGCTTTACGACCTAAGTTGGCTTTTACGCCTTTTAGCCACTCCTCGGTGGCTTGCACGCCATCATGAGCAATTTTGGCAGCGATCAGACCGGTGTTGTAGGGATGTTGACCAGAGCGAATGCATACCTTGCCTTTCCATTTGGGGTCGGCAAAGTCTTCGTAGGTGATGGTATCAATATCCAGATCGGTACTGACGTACGCCACGCGGTCGCGTAGAGATAAGGCGTACCACTGGTTGTCCGCACCACGTAGATTGGCAGGGATAACCTCAGTCAACGTTTCGGACTCAATAGGCTGAGTGATGCCCGCTTCGACTAAATCCACAAGGTTACCAATGTCGACCGTCATCAACACGTCGGCAGGGGACTTGGTGCCTTCGGTTTTCACACGCTCAATTAGGCCGTCTTTTACAAAGACAGTGTTGACCTTGACGCCAGAGTCCTTTGTAAAGGCCTCTAGGAGGGGCAAAATCAACTGGGGCTCACGAGTGGTGTATAAGTTGACCTCATCCGCCGCTAAGGCAGCGTGACTGGTAAAAAAAGCACCTGCACTAAGTAGGCTTGTAGCTAGGATGGAAATTTTTCTACGCGTAAAACTCATTGCCTGCTCCATACGCACACATTAAAGAGAAAAGCCTTGCAAATGAAAAGCATCTGCATTCATGTGCGGCAACCATAGCAGAGAACATAAAAAGACACAATTCATACTTCGTAAAGCACGCGCCTAAAGCTTGATGTGGCATAAAGCTTTAGGCTTGCAGGTAGTGCTACAGTGCAAAGATTGAGGACAGGGCATTCTGCACGGGTAACGCTGCATACTAAGGCGGAACACGTTAGAATACTGTGCTATGAACGGGGCTGGTGGGTGTAACTACCGGCATTTTTGACTGTACCCAACCACGACGCATATTTTTATGGCTGCTTTTAATACCGAAGAAGTACTCAGCGTACACCACTGGAATGACACGCTGTTTTCCTTTACCACCACGCGCGACGCCGCACTCCGTTTTACCAATGGTCATTTTGTGATGATTGGCCTCGAAGTGGAGGGCAAGCCATTAATGCGTGCTTACAGCATTGTTAGTGCCAATTACGACGAGCATTTGGAGTTTTTCAGCATTAAAGTGCAGGATGGTCCGCTAACCTCACGCCTACAGCATTTAAAAAAAGGCGACTCCATCTTAGTCAGTCGTAAGCCCGTTGGCACCTTGGTGGTCGACGATTTACGTGCTGGCCGCAATTTATACCTACTTGGTACGGGCACTGGCTTGGCGCCTTTCATGAGCATCATCAAAGACCCGGACACCTACGAGCGCTTTGAAAAGGTCGTGCTCATCCATGGGGTGCGTTATGTCAGCGAGCTGGCCTATTCGGAGTTTTTAGAAAATGAATGGCCCAACAACGAGTTCTTTGGCGAGATCGTCCGCGAAAAGCTCATTTATTACCCCACTGTCACGCGTGAGCCGTTCCGCAACCAAGGGCGTATTACCGAAATCATCGAGTCAGGCAAATTATTCGAAGACATCGGCTTACCGGTCTTGGATCCCGAGCACGATCGTGCCATGATCTGCGGAAGTCCTGCTATGCTTGAGGACTTATGCCAATTGCTTGATGGTCGTGGCTTTACCATCTCTCCTGGGGTCGGCCAGCCAGGCGACTATGTGATCGAGCGAGCATTTGTTGAAAAATAACGCGCAGTTCTAACCACACGAGTCTCTACCTATGTCTAAACACGTTATTCAAACTCATTCTGCACCAGCCGCGGTTGGGCCTTATTCCCAAGCCATTGTGGTCGACAGCGGTCAACGCACGGTATTTTTATCGGGGCAAATTGCGCTCACTCCTGAAACAGGCGATTTGGTTTCAGAAAACTTCGACGAACAAGTGATTCAATGTTTTAAAAATATTGAGGCCGTGGCTGAAGCTTGCGGCGCGAGCTTGTCCAATATCGTCAAGCTCAATCTGTACTTAACGGATTTGTCTAAGTTTGCCACTGCCAATGCGTTAATGGGTGAGCTGTTGCCGCAGCCTTATCCGGCCCGCTCCACCGTCGAGGTGGCCAGCTTACCCAAAGGCGCACAAATCGAAATTGAGGCCATACTCGCCATCTAACTGAGTCGGTACGGGCTTAT
>DWUQ01000075.1 GCA_019120675.1 Candidatus Paenalcaligenes intestinipullorum
ACATTTGGCGTAGTACACGTCGTACGGTTGGGTTTTGCCAAGCCTCTCTCAGCTTTAGATTAAATCTAGGCGCAAAGCCGAGACGCTTTAAGGCCACCCACTGGATCGCCAATTGCAAAACCCCTCCTACGATGACCCCCACCGCTAGGGCATAAATAGGAGGGCTTAAATGGGGGGCCAACCATAAGCTGGCTGCAATCATGCTGAAGTTGAGTAACAGCGGGGTAAAGGCTGGTACTGCAAAGCGGCTCCAAGTATTGAGTACCCCCGAGGCTAAGGCCACCAAGGACATGCACACAATATAAGGGAACATTAGCCGTGTCATCCACACCGTGGCCGTAAATTCAGCTTGGCGTTCCGCCGCACGCAAACCACTGGCAATGACAGTCACGATCCATGGGGTCGCGAGCATGCCAATGAGTGTGACCACCATTAAGGCTAAGCTGAGTAATAACGCGACTCGGTCTATGAGTAACTGTACATGTTCACGATCGCCTTCTTTTTTTACTTGTCCCAAAATAGGCACAAAGGCTTGGGAAAAAGCCCCTTCAGCAAATAAGCGGCGCAACAAATTCGGAATACGAAATGCGACCCAAAAGGCATCGGTTAACGGCCCAGCGCCAAAGGCTCGTGCAATCAGTACATCGCGTATCAATCCAGTAATACGAGACAGAAAGGTAAAGCTACTGATGGTGGCGGCGGATCGAAGTAAGCCCATAATGCACAATAGTGAAAACAAAAAAATACCCCAAGCACCAATCGGCGCTTGGGGAGCAAGCTTAGCAGAATATTTGCGGTTTAGGCGTTGCGCAAGGCGTCAACGATACGTGCTTTAATTTCATCGACGCTGCCTACACCAGATATTTTGCGGTATTGCGGTGCCTTTGCGTCGCCCGATTCGGCCCAGCTGGAATAGTACTCAACCAAAGGTCGAGTTTGTGCTTCGTAAACCTCCAAACGCTTACGCACGGTTTCCTCTTTGTCGTCATCACGCTGTACTAGGGCTTCACCGGTGACGTCATCCACATTTTCTGTTTTAGGTGGATTGAAGCGCACATGGTAGGAACGACCACTTTCAGGGTGAACACGACGGCCACTAATGCGTTCAATGATGTCTTCATTCGGCACATCAATTTCAATCACAAAGTCCAGCGGTACTTGGGCATCTTTGAGCGCGTCAGCTTGTGGAATCGTGCGTGGGAAACCGTCAAACAAATAGCCGTTTTTGCAGTCGTCCGCTTGCAGGCGGTCGCGTACCAGCCCGATGATAATATCATCTGATACCAGACCACCCGCATCAATAATTGATTTGGCGGCAATGCCTAGTGGGGTTTGAGCCTTGACGGCAGCACGAAGCATATCCCCTGTGGAGATCTGAGGAATGCCAAAGGCTTCAGTAATGAAGGTAGCTTGAGTGCCTTTGCCAGCACCAGGAGGACCGAGCAAAATCAGTCGCATAAGTGTCTCCTAAGAGGAAAGTAAAAATTCTCGAACGCGAGCCAAATCCGCTTCCGTATCGACTCCAGCGTGAGTCGGGAACTCGGAAAGGCTGACTGCAATGGAAAAACCATTTTCCAAAGCACGCAGTTGCTCTAGGCTTTCGAAGGTTTCGAGTGGGCCTTGAGTTAATTGAGGAAAGCGCTTTAAAAAGCCAGCGCGGTAAGCGTATAAGCCTATGTGCTGGAGCGCAGGCAACCCAGTTGCCAACGTTTGTGCGCCCTGTTGCAGAGCATCTCGTGCCCAAGGAATGGGGGCGCGAGAAAAATACAAAGCGTATTGTGCAGTGTTTAGGACTACTTTGACAATATTTGGGTCAAAAAACGTTGCACTATTCGTGATGGGTACGGCTAAGGTAGCAATCGCAGCATCCGAAGCTTGAGCCAGCGTATGGGCCACCTGGTTGATTAAAGCCGGTTGAATCAACGGCTCATCCCCTTGGACGTTGACGATGATTTGCTCATCGGACCAATTTAGCCGATGGGCTAATTCCGCCAAACGATCGGTACCCGTTAGGTGCGTGGCCGAGGTGAGCTGTACCGCATACCCGTGTGTAGAAACGGCCTCGGCGATCTCGTGACTATCGGTTGCGACCAGCACGTTCGAAGCCTCTGATTGCAGCGCTTGCTCGACGGTACGCACCACCATTGGTTTGCCCGCCAGATCCGCCAGTGCTTTACGCGGTAATCGACTCGACGCTAAGCGGGCCGGAACACAGACTAAAAAGCTCATGACTCACTGGTTGGCTCGAGTTCACTGGCCTCGCCCGCCAGCAAGACTGGAATACCATCTCGGATCGGATAACTTAAGCGCTCGCCCTTACAGAGCAGCGCCTGCATAGTTTCATCGAGTTTTAAAGGCCCTTTGCAGGAAGGGCAGACCAGTATGTCTAGTAATCGGCGATTCATAACGTGCTCCGCGAGGCAGAAGAAAACAGCTAGCAGTGTACCGCTATTCTCTTTTTTATTAATACGACTTTTGGTAGAGATCGACTAAGGTGTTGGGGGAGGTAGCTTGGATAACACTGCTTGGTACCAGTCGGGCGTAGAAAAAACACTTTCTGCTTCCACCACCCAAAGCCTTGGGTCGTTTAAGTCGCGACATTTTACGGCATCTTTGGCAGTGATGAAAATGTAGTCTGCGTGTACCGCCCCAAAGGGTGGGGTAGCGTAATCATAATGGTCCGGTAGGGCAAGCTGCTGAGTAAGTGAAAAGCCAAATTGTCGCAACATCTCAAAGAAACGCTGCGGTTGCCCAATCGCGGCTGCGGCGGCTAGTTTGCTGTCTTTCCAGTGAGTTAACGCCTCGTCGGCTTGGACGCTGTAGTCGGGCTGATGCAGTGAATAAAATCGTATAGGCCATAAGTACATACGCACCTCAGAGAAGTGGGAAGCTGTCGTTAGGCTGTTTGGACCTACTCCTTGCGTGATCACCAAGTCGGCTTGAGCCAGTACCTTTGGGCTTTCGCGTAGCGGACCCGCCGGCAATACCCAGCCATTGCCAAGACCACGTTGATCTTGCACAATTATTTCCACGTTTCGAGCCAACTGGCGGTGCTGCAGTCCATCATCAGAAACCACCACATCGACTTCAGGAAAATGTGCGTTCATACTTTGCAACGCCAGTACGCGCTGCGGGTGTACCACAACAGGGGTATGCGTCGTTTGAGCAATGAGCGCGGGCTCATCGCCCAAGTAGCTTGCAGCCTTAGAGTGTGCGCTAGCGTGAGGCGCTGCCCCTATATTGGCGCCATACCCTCGGCTAATCACCCCAGGGGTATAGCCATGTGCGCGTAACTGGTGCAGTAACGCTAAGGTTACGGGTGTTTTGCCTGCTCCGCCCACGATCAAGTTTCCGACTACAATAACAGGCGTTTTGCTGGAGGGCTTGTTAAGGTTTGCATGCTGGTAACGTCTGCGTTTGCGCTCGGTATACCAATACACCAACGCCGACAAGGGTAGTAATGGCCAATGCCATAGGCTGCGTCGTTGCCAAAAACGATGCACACGCGCTTGTAAAGAAGACAACGGCGTCATAGGTGTGAAATTTTTAAAAGAAAGCCCTTTAGTCTAACAGTGTTCGGGGAACGACGATAAGTCTTGAGAGACGCGGCGAGGCCTAAATGTAATGTGTAGTCGTCCATAAAATAAAAAAATGCGTTGAAAGCTAAGGGTAGCAAGGCTTAGCTCAGTCTATCCACAAAAATTGTGGATAATCTTGTGCATAACCTTTGGTGAACATATGCTGGCCTTGGGTTGGCGGTTCATTGGATAAAAAAAGCCCAGTTTTGTTTTTTTGGGTATTGTTGTTTATAATCAATGGTTTAGGTCTGGCTTTTAAGGCAGAAACTCATTTTGATGCTTTCCTTGATGTATAAATCCTTTCTTGTCTTAGGCTTGTTGAGGGTGTGGAGAAAAGTCAAGATGTTTTATAAAAAAGCCACAGAAGAGGGATAAATGCTTGACGCGCAAGTGCTTTCTGTTCAGCAATTGAATCGAAAAGTAAGCAATTTATTAGAGACGCAACTCGCACCCATTTGGGTGCGTGGCGAGATCTCTAATTTTTATGAAGCAG
Organism: Candidatus Paenalcaligenes intestinipullorum; assembly: GCA_019120675.1. Classification (GTDB taxonomy): domain Bacteria; phylum Pseudomonadota; class Gammaproteobacteria; order Burkholderiales; family Burkholderiaceae_B; genus Paenalcaligenes; species Paenalcaligenes intestinipullorum. Next base: position 4,072 of record DWUQ01000075.1, read on the forward strand.
GCTCAGGCCACTGGTACTTCACCCTTAAAGACGCGCACGCGGCAGTTAAGGCCGTCATGTTTCGCGGGCGTACGGCCAGTTTGGGTTTTGTACCCAAAGCAGGCGAGGCGGTCGATCTGTTTGCTCAGGTTACGTTGTATGAGGCGCGTGGTGATTATCAGTTGCAAGTGGAGGCCATGCGCCGAGCGGGACAAGGCCATTTGCATGAGGCGTTTTTGCTCTTAAAGGACAAGCTTGAGCAAATGGGCTTGTTTGATCCTGTCCGCAAACTTCCGATCGTAGCTATGCCTACACGCATAGGCGTAATTACCTCCCTCGGTGCGGCAGCCTTGCGCGATGTGCTCACCACGCTAAAACGACGTTTGCCCCATGTGGAAGTGATTCTCTATCCCAGCCCTGTGCAGGGGGCCGCAGCCACTGAAAGCTTATGTCAAGCGTTACGTACGGCGGTTGCTCGTAACGAGGTGGATACGCTGCTCTTAGTGCGTGGGGGAGGCAGCCTAGAAGATTTATGGTGTTTTAATGAGGAAAGCCTAGCCACGCATATCGCATATTGTCCCATACCGGTTATTACTGGAGTAGGGCATGAGACAGACTTCACCATTGCGGATTTTGCGGCGGATTTGCGTGCCCCCACCCCTACCGCTGCAGCGGAGCTGGCCGGTACCGATCGGCGTTTATTAGTAGACGCTCTGCAGCAGCAAAGCGTACAGCTGCAACGCGCGACGATACGGCAATTGGAAAGGCGGGCCATACACGTGGACGGACTAGCGGCACGGTTACAATCGCCCCAACAGCGTCTCGCGGCACAGTCGCGCCATTTGCACAGTACGATGCAGCGCTTGCTCCAAGCGGAAAAGCATGGCAGGCTAAGTTCCAAGAGCCAGTTGCAGCACTGTGTTCAACGCCTTCACAAACAATTGCCTCAACCCGCCTTGGCTCAGCCCCAACTACGAGGGCTAGAGCACCGTTTGCAACAAGCTTGGCAGCATCGTTTGCAGCAGCATCAGCAACAGGTTCAAGCGGTTCATCAAGCTTTACACGCACTCAGCCCTTCACATGTGCTGGAGCGTGGCTACGCTATTGTGCGGGGCGAAGCGGGGCAAATTGTTAAAAATGCGTTAGACTTAAAGCTTAGTGAATCTTTGCGTATTCAGTTGGGCCAAGGCGAAGCTCACGCTTCCGTCACCGAGGTGTCCGCTCACTTGTCCCATCACTCAAAGCACTAAGCGGTTTCATTTATGTTTATTAAAAGGGAATTGAGTTATGGCCTTTACGCTACCTGAGCTTCCATATGCTATGACGGCATTGGAGCCGCATATTTCTAAAGAAACTTTAGAGTACCATTACGGCAAGCATCACCAAGCCTACGTGACCAACCTAAATAACCTGGTTGCGGGTACCGAGTTCGAAAATGCTTCGCTCGAAGAGGTCGTTAAAAAATCATCGGGTGGTGTGTTTAATAATGCCGCTCAAGTATGGAATCACACGTTCTACTGGAACTGTTTGTCTCCCAATGGTGGGGGCGAACCAACCGGTGCGCTCGCCGAAGCCATTACCGCCAAATGGGGCAGTTTTGAGGCTTTCAAAGAAGCCTTCACTAAATCCGCAGTCGGTAATTTTGGCTCGGGCTGGACTTGGTTAGTCAAAAAAGCCGACGGGAGTGTTGATATTGTTAACACCAGCAACGCCGAGACACCGCTAACCACTGACGATGTTGCCTTGCTCACCTGTGACGTCTGGGAGCATGCTTATTACATTGATTACCGTAATGCTCGTCCTAAATACCTCGAGCATTTTTGGAATTTAGTGCACTGGGATTTTGCAGCAAAAAACTTTGCCTAACACAGGCTTAGTTGCTCAGTAACCTTAGCGGTTATCTTTTAAAACCCCGCCCCTCCAAGGCCGTAATATGGAGGGGCGGGGTTTACTCATTTTACTAAGGCTCCAAAAAAGAACCTGCGATCCGATCACCGGGTTGAATAGTGTGCGTGGCAAACCAGCCTTGGTTGACCTCTAAGGCGTAACGGTAGGCAGCATGAGGGCACACTGAGCGTTCATCCAAGGGGGTCATGTCTTCTATATTCAGAATACTCCCAGTATCATCAATAAAAGCAATACTTAATGGAATATAGGTGTTTTTCATCCAAAAGCAGCTTTGAGTATCTTGTTGGAAAATAAACAGCATCCCATGATTCTCGGCTAAATGTTTGCGATGCATTAAGCCTAAAGCACGGCTAGTTGGTGTATCGACAAGCTCAATGCTCAATAAAGTGTTTTTAATTGTAATTTCTGTTTTTTTGTTGTAATTGTTGTTAGTGGTTTGAGAAAAAATGAGTGGGCTATATCCTAGAGTGATCAGTGATATAAGAATTAAGGTGTAAAAAAAAGGGCGTAAAGTACGCCCTAATAGAATGTGCTGCATACGCGAAGAATTCGTTGGTCTTGTTTTGGGTGGTGAGGTAAGTTAGGCAGCAGTGATGTTCAATGCCTGTTGGCCTTTGGGCCCTTGAGCAATTTCAAAGTTCACTTTTTGTCCTTCTTTGAGGGTTTTGAAGCCATTCATTTGGATTGAGGAGAAGTGCGCAAAAAGGTCTTCTCCGCCGCAATCTGGGGTGATAAAGCCGAATCCCTTCGCATCGTTAAACCATTTGACCGTACCTGTGCTGGCTTGTGTATCAATAGCGGTTGCGGTGTTCAGTTCCGACATGTAGTGCCTCTTTTAAAAAATACTTTTTGAAAATGAATCATAACTGCTGAACCTGTAAGCAATTAATGCTTGTATAAACAGGGACAGTTAAATAATGATAGGAATTAGTTATTCCAGCAACTATGGAAATTACCTAGAACATATAGACTATGAGTACGAGTATAAAAAATTCTGACGTTCAGGTTCAGCGTGATATTCAAACTGAGTTGCGTCCACCGAGTAAGTATAAAGTCATATTATTAAATGACGATTACACACCCATGGAGTTTGTGGTGGCGATCCTGCAGCGGGTTTTCCACAAAAGCATCGTTGAGGCAGAACGTATTATGCTAAAGGTGCATCACGAAGGGCAGGGCGTTTGTGGGCTTTACACCCACGATGTCGCGGCCACTAAGGTCGAACAAGTCCTGCGCTTTGCGGTTGCACATGAGCACCCACTTCAATGTATTATGGAACCAGAAAGTGATCTGTAGCATCCAATGCTGTACTGTGGTACAGCTTTAGTATGATCCCCTTAGGCTAACCCACCCCAAAAGGTGGGCGTCAGAAATTTCTTATTGCGCGTAGGAGGAAATGTGATCTCCGAAGAACTTGAAGTTAGCCTACATATGGCTTTTGTTGAGGCACGTGCCCAACGTCATGAATTTATTACCGTCGAACATTTGCTGCTGGCTCTATTGGATAACGCCGCAGCAGTCGAAGTGTTGCGGGCATGCGCTGCAGATTTGGATCAACTACGGAAGCAATTGCGTCAATTTATCGCTGAAAATACCCCAGTCATTCCTGGCCAAGAAGAAGTCGATACGCAGCCTACTCTTGGCTTTCAGCGTGTGATCCAGCGTGCGATCATGCATGTGTCCTCCAGTGGCAACAACAAAACTGCCGTCACGGGTGCCAATGTTGTGGTAGCCATTTATGGCGAGCGTGACTCTCATGCTGTGTATTATTTATTACAGCAGGGCATTACCCGATTGGATGTGGTCAATTATCTCTCCCACGGCATTACCAAGGAACGTACGGCAACGCCTCCTAAAGCCAGTAGTGCTAGTGACGCGGATAACGCATCCTCCTCTGCCACAGGCAGTACGAGTGGACGTAGCAGCGAGGCAGCCAAATCCTCCCTTGATCAATACACCACCAACCTCAACGCCGAAGCCGGTCAAGGTCGTATTGACCCCTTAATTGGTCGCGAAAAAGAGGTGGAGCGTGTCATTCAAGTGTTGTGCCGTCGTCGCAAAAACAATCCCTTATTAGTGGGCGAAGCGGGCGTGGGTAAAACCGCGATTGCAGAGGGTTTAGCCGCACGTATCGTTCAAGGCAAAATCCCCGAAATCCTCTCTGAGGCCGTTGTGTACTCTCTCGATATGGGGGCGCTCTTAGCGGGTACTAAATATCGTGGCGACTTTGAGCAACGCCTTAAAAATGTCCTAAAAGACCTTGCCGAGCAGCCGCACGCTATTTTATTTATTGATGAAATTCATACCTTAATTGGTGCTGGCTCGGCTTCGGGGGGCACTCTCGATGCCTCAAATCTACTCAAGCCTGCCTTGTCGTCGGGCAAACTAAAGTGCATGGGGGCCACCACATACAGCGAGTATCGCGGCATTTTTGAAAAAGATCATGCCTTATCTCGTCGTTTCCAAAAGATCGATGTGGTTGAGCCTTCTGTAGCGGATACCATTGATATTTTACGGGGGTTAAAAACTCATTTTGAAGCCCATCACGGTTTACGCTATACCCAAGGAGCTTTAGTTGCAGCGGCTGAGCTGGCTGCTCGCCACATCAATGACCGGTTTTTACCGGACAAAGCCATCGACGTGATTGATGAAGCAGGCGCCGCCCAACGTTTGTTGCCGCCATCTCGTCGCAAGAAAACCATCAACGAACACGATATCCAAGCCACCGTGGCGCAGATTGCTCGGATCCCGCCCCAAAACGTCTCCAGTGACGACCGCGATCGTTTGGCGACCTTAGAGCGCGATCTGAATGCAGTGGTATTTGGTCAGCAACCTGCTATCGATGCCCTAGCGGGTGCCATCAAAATGGCTCGCTCCGGCTTAGGGCGTCCCGACAAACCCATCGGTTCCTTTTTGTTTTCTGGTCCGACTGGGGTTGGTAAAACCGAAGTGGCCCGACAGCTGGCTTTTGTGATGGGGGTTGAGTTGTTGCGCTTTGATATGTCCGAGTACATGGAGCGCCACACGGTTTCACGTCTGATTGGTGCGCCTCCTGGCTATGTGGGCTTTGATCAGGGGGGGTTACTCACTGAGGCCGTCACCAAACAGCCTCATTGTGTCTTACTGCTCGACGAGATCGAAAAAGCGCACCCCGATGTCTATAATATTTTGCTGCAGGTGATGGATCACGGCACCTTAACCGACACCAATGGTCGCAAAACCGATTTTCGTAATGTCATATTAATTATGACCACCAACGTGGGAGCCGACACGCTGAGCCGTCATCACATCGGTTTTGTGCAGCATCATACGGCGGGCAATGAAATGCAAGAGCTAAAACGCGCTTTTACGCCCGAGTTCCGCAACCGTTTGGACGCCATCATTAACTTCCAGCCACTTTCGTCCGAAATTATCCTGCTCGTGGTCGATAAGTTCTTGTTGCAACTTGAGCAGCAGCTCAATGAACGCAAAGTCGAAGTGAGCTTTACAGATGCTTTACGTGAGTTCTTAGCGAAAAAAGGCTTTGATCCCACAATGGGCGCACGCCCCATGCATCGCCTAATCCAAGACACCATCCGTCGGGCTTTGGCCGATGAGCTGTTATTTGGACGTTTGCGTCAAGGTGGGGTGGTTGAGGTCGGCTTGGATGAGCAGGAGCAGGTCGTATTGCATTTTGAGTTGGGCGACAATGGTGGTTCGGATTCGGACTATCAACAGCCCAATCCTTCTATAAAGCCCGAAGTCGAGCTCATTGATTAATGTCCGATAACCTTGCGGTTACAGCGTGTCCTCACTGTGATGCGCTGCATCAAGACATTGCCCTGCAGGCAGGCGAAAGCGCCACCTGCGGGCAGTGTGCGTCCGAATTATATCGATACTCTTCCCTAAACCTGAGCGCTTGGTTGGCGCTGCTGCTCGCCACCTTAGTGTTCTTTATTATGGGCAGCTTTTTGCCGGTTGCACATATTCATATGCAAGGCCAAGAGGTCAGCCCTAGTTTATTCGAAGCGGTCTATTTTATATGGGATCAGGGGCATTACGTACTCGCCACAATGACGGGGTTGGTGAGCATTTGGCTGCCCTTGTTTTATGTGCTGTTTCGTTTGTGGGCTGTAGGGGTACTGCTGCGCGGACGCTTACCCCAAGACTTCGCATTGGTCTTACGCATCATCAATGCATTGCAACACTGGTCATTGGTGCCAGTAGTCTTTTTAGGCATGGTGGTTTCATTAGTAAAGTTTGCAGGCTTAGCGCGTCTTGAATTGGCAGCGGGGCTTTTAGCCTATGTGGCGTTGATGTTTTTGTATACGGCCACCTTACGCCTAACTGCTAAGCGTCTTTGGTGGTTTGCAGCGCAGCGACAGCTCGTGATGGATCAGGTTCCGTATTCTGTTAAGGACTACATAGCGTGTACACATTGTGGTTTAGTGCAAACGCCAACCTTACAAAATGATCACAGCTTAGAGGGCAATAATGAGTCAGAAAAGCGACCCGGTGGCGTCGAGCCTGAGCCCATTCATCACTGTCAATGTGTTCGATGTCATGGAGGTCTATATAAGCGCAAAGTCAATATGGTCAGCCGTACTTGGGCGCTGATGTTGACCGCAATCGTGCTGTATATTCCTGCGAATACGTTACCCATGATGTTACTGCGCACGCCGATTAGTGCCAGTGAGCATACGATCCTAGGTGGCGTGGTGGAGTTATGGGAGAGTGGCTCGGCAGATTTGGCTATTATTGTGTTTGTCGCCAGTATTGTGGTGCCCTTTACTAAGTTTTTGGCCTTAACGATTTTGTTGTTGAATTACAAGCGTTGGAAAGGGCGAGTCATTCAACGTCAACGTACCAAACTTTATCGTATGGTGGAGTTTATTGGGCAATGGTCGATGTTAGACGTGATTGTTGTCGTACTGATGGCGGCCATGGCGGATTTTCCTGGCTTATCGCAAATCATCGCTGGGCCGGCTGCAGTCAATTTTGGTGCAGTGGTCGTCTTAACCATGTTGGCCGCTCTTAGCTTTGATCCGCGCTGTGGGTGGGATGCGCGTGCCCGAGTTTCCTCAGCCCATCCATCGCAATCGTTTTTTCCTGATCCACACGCCAGCGGAGGGCTGGCAAAACTTGATGCCTAATAATATGAATAACGACTCAGATTCTATTTCATCCGACTCGAACGCTGAAGTCTCAGCGGCCCAGCCGCGACCGGTTAGAGCTCCTACGCGCGTGCAGCGCGAGCGCCGTATCTCCTGGATCTGGCTTTTACCTATTTTAGCGATTATTGTGGGGCTTTCTGTCTTAGTACGTATGTGGATGGGGATAGGGCCGACGATTGTGGTGACCTTTAATTCCGCTGAGGGCCTAAAAGCTGGTCAGACACAGCTGCGCTATCGTGATGTGGTGGTGGGCACGGTCAGCGAGCTGGCGGTGGCTTCGGATCGGGAGCAGGTCGAAGTTCACATTAAGCTCAACAAAGAAGGCTCCGATTTTATCACCCAACCGACTTCTCGTTTTTGGGTAGTGCGCCCACGTTTGGGTATTAGCGGTGTGTCAGGGTTAGGGACGCTGTTGTCTGGAGCGTATATTAGTGTGGATGCGCCAACCACACTTAAAGAGGATTCGGACACCGTCACGCGTTTTGTTGGACTTGAAGACCCTCCTGAGATCACTGCCTCACGTCCTGGCACACGCTTTAGCTTACTGACTAATGATTTAGCATCAATTGAACGAGGCTCGCCCATTTATTATCGTGGCTTAACGGTAGGGCAGGTCATTGGCTATAACCTAGACGAGCATGGGGATGCGGTAAGTTTACAGGTGTTTGTGGATGCGCCCTATGATCGCTACGTAACCACTGACTCCCGGTTTTGGAATGTGAGTGGCATTGATTTAGAGCTGGATGCCAATGGCTTTTCTTTGCAAGCCGCTTCGATTGTGTCGGCTTTGATAGGAGGGATCGAGTTTGCAAGCGGACCCGATGAGTCGGCTAAAAAGGCACCCTCCAATCATCGTTTTAAGCTCTTCAAGAACAAGGATCACGCGATGGCGCGCCCAGACGGGGAGCCCTTCTTAGTGGCTTTCCACTTCTATCAAAGTGTACGAGGTTTACGCACTGGTGCTACCATTGATTTTCAAGGTTTAGAGCTGGGCAAAGTCACGGAGATTTTTTTAGACTACGATGTTAAAGAGCAGCGTTTTTATAGCGTGGTACATGCAGAGATCTACCCTTTACGTTTAGGTCGTGCGTATGAGCTACTGTTAAAGCGTTTGGACGAAACCCAAGAGCCAGTACGTGAGTTTTTTGGAGGCCTAATTGCCCATGGCTTCCGCGCGCAGTTGCGCCAAGGCAATATCCTTACGGGCCAACAGTATGTGGCGTTGGACTTTATACGCAATGCTGAGCCGGTAGAGTTTCAAATTGAATCCACGCCCTTGCTCATCCCTGTGATCAAAGGCGAATTTGCTCGTTTGCAAGAGCAGGTCACCAATGTCATGACTAAAATTGAGCAATTGCCGCTCAAAGAATTAAGTGGCTCTTTAGAGGCTAATTTCAAGAGCCTAAATGGATTAATCAAACGCTTAGATGAGCAAGTGGTGCCAAGCAGTCGTGCAGCGCTTGAGGCGGCACAAAAGGCGCTGGAAAGGGTAGAGGCTGTCTTAGCCGATGATTCGCCCCTATCACGCAATATCGAACAGAGCCTTGGAGAGTTGCAGCGTACCTTGCGTAGTCTGACGGATGTTACCTCGGAGCTACAAACACAGCCCAGCAGCTTGCTGCGTGGTCGAGCCAAAGACAAACTGCCGGAGTCCAGATAATGAATCGCTATCTTTCTTTTAGTCGTCTTCAACTCAGTGTGGCTGTTGTCGGGGCTATGGCACTAAGCGCATGCAGCAGTGTCTCCGCGCCCAGCTATTACAGTTTACAAACCAATGGCACCTCGCCAACCTATCACGCCTTGTCAGAGCAAAGTGCCCAGAGTTCAATGCCAGCAGCGCAATCCGCTCAGGCTATTTTGGTCAACGCAGTAGGCATGCCGGCCCAGATTGATCGTAGGCAAATCGTTTTAAACTTACGCGATAACCAAGGGGTGCAATTGCTGAATGACTATCAGTGGGCCTCAGCATTATCGGATGAGTATCGGATGGCGCTCAACGCTTTGCTCACTCAGGGTTTGGGCTTGCCCACAGCAGATGCGATTGGCAAAGACACCTACCCTTATTGGCAGGTGGATGTGACGGTACAACGCTTTGAGTCAGTGTTTGACGATTACGTGCGCCAAGACGTTTCTTGGCGTTTAGCACCGGTGAACTTTTCGGCTACACCACAACTTTGTCGTGCGAGTGTGCAGCAGCACGTCACGGCGGGCGTCGAAGGCTTAGCGGCTGGGCATCAAGCCCTTACGGCACAAGTTGCTGGCTTCGTTACTCAGCAAATGCAAGGCCAAGCCTTACGTGCCAAGGACACCAATAATACCGTGTTGGCCCTACATTGCAGCGCAACGAGAGCATCGACCTCACCATCAAAGCAACCTAATCCGTCGCGTTAATTGATTAACGACTGCCCGTGCTACCAAACCCCCCCACTCCGCGTTCGGTAGAGGGGAACTCGTCGACGATGGTTAACGTAGGCTGGACCACGGGCACGATCACTAATTGGGCGATGCGATCCATAGGGTGAATAGTGTAGGCCGTTTGGCTACGGTTCCATGCAGAGACGGTAAGTGGACCTTGATAGTCAGAATCCACTAAGCCCACTAGGTTGCCCAATACAATGCCGTGCTTATGCCCTAGACCTGAACGGGGCAGAATCATCGCTGCGTAATTCGGGTTGGCCAAATAAATTGCCATGCCCGTTGAAATAAACGCGCTTTCTCCAGGGGCTAAGGTTAAGGGTGTATCGATGCAGGCACGTAGGTCTAAGCCTGCTGAGCCAGGGGTCGCATAAGAGGGCAGCGCATCACGGATGCGCTCATCTAAAATTTTTATTGCAAGTTCTTGCATAGTAAACCGTGCTAAGGGGAAGGGGTGAGTTGTTGAGCAATATGGCTAATTAAGGCTTGAGCAGAGTCTTGTTTGCTTTGGCTTGGCCAGGTTGTGCTGCCTTGATCGTCAATCAGCACAAGTTGACTGTGATCCTTATCCATAGCCTCTTGGGCTAAGTTGGCGACCAATAAGGGGATTCCTTTGCGTTGACGTTTTTGCGACGCGTATTCGAGCAAATGCTCCGTTTCTGCCGCAAAACCTACACAATAGGGAGGTTGCGGGCGGGCTGCCACCTCAGCCAAAATATCCGGATTAACGGAAAAGTGCAAAATTGGCGCTTCAGTATGGGTGGTTTTTTTGAGCTTTTGTGTGCTGGGCTGGGTCACGCGCCAGTCGGATACGGCCGCTACGGCGATAAACACCTCACATTGATCCATATGCTGCATCACGGTTTCATGCATTTGTGCAGCCGTTTCAACATTAATGCGTTGCACGCCTGCTGGCGTGGTCAAAGAGACAGGGCCAGAAATCAACGTGACGTGGGCACCGGCTTTGGCTGCGGCGTCGGCCAAGGCGTAGCCCATTTTCCCAGAGGAGCGGTTGGTGAGCACCCGCACTGGATCAATGGGCTCAAGGGTTGGCCCAGCGGTAATCACGACTTGCTTGTTGGCTAACAGCTTCGGTGCGAAATGGGTGTCTAAAGCGGTTAATAATTGGTGGGCTTCCAACATGCGTCCGTCACCAAACTCGCCACACGCTTGATCACCACAGCCTGGACCCAAAATAGTGACGCCATCTTGAATTAAGCACTGTATATTACGCTGGGTAGCGGGGTGCGCCCACATTTCTTTGTTCATGGCTGGCGCAACAAGCAGCGCTTTGTTGCCACGAGCGATGCACAACGTGCTCAGTAAATCATCACATAAGCCTTGAGCAAGCTTAGCGATAAAGTTCGTACTGGCGGGAGCAATAAGAATGACATCAGCGTCGCGGCTCAAATGGATGTGCGCCATATTATCGTTCGGCCGTGCATCCCATAAATCCATATACACGGGGCGTCCCGACAAAGCTTGCAGGGTGACGGGTGTAATAAATTGCGTAGCCGATTCGGTCATGACGACATCAACCGTAGCGCCTGCATCACGCAAGCGGCGAATCAATTCGGCAATTTTGTAGCACGCGATGCCTCCGGTAAGGCCAATTAACACGTGCTTGTGTGCCAAGTGGGTAAACATAGAGGCTCCTGATTGCAATAGGGTGAACGCGAAGGATAGGAAAGAGCAAAAAAGCTCGGTCTTTATTTGCTGCGTGCTAACCGCGCTTTGCGTAAGCGACGAAACTCATCAGCAATTAACAAAAAAGCCCCAAGCGTAATCGCAATATCCGCCACATTAAAGGCTGGAAAATAGGCGTCCTTCCAATAAAAAAGCAGGAAGTCCACCACATGCCCATGTTGGAGCCGATCCAGTACATTGCCGATTGCTCCGCCTAAAATTAGGCTTAGTGCTAGGCAAAAGGTTTTTTCATTGGGGTTGCGGTGCAGCCAATATAAAATTAATACGGTAGCCACGGCCGCAACACCAATGAAAAACCATTTTTGCCATCCCGAGCCGCCTGCTAAAAAGCTAAAAGCTGCTCCGGTGTTGTACATCAGTGTTAAGTCAAAAAAGGGCCAAATATTGTAGCGCTCGTAATCGAAAAAATGCGTACTGACCCACGCTTTGCTTTGCTGATCGGCCACAATAATGACCGCGGCCACCACCAACCACAGCCAAAAAAGCTTGCGGTTGGTGCTGGAGGCTTTGGATAGGTTGCTAGGCATACTGACGCGTCTCGCCTGAGCCAAATAGGTTATCGACGCAGCGACCACAAAGCGTCGGATGCTCCGGATCGCTTTGTACATCGTCACGATGGTGCCAACAGCGCTCACACTTTTCAGCCGTGCTGGGTTGCACCTCAATACGTAACGCTTGATCAGGCGCTAAGTGCGCTTCAGACACCATCATGACAAAGCGCAGGTCGTCGCCGAGGCTTTGCAGCAGTGCATAATCGTCCGGTGCTGCATAAAGCGTTAAGGTGGCCGCTAACGACGAACCAATTTGCCCTGTATTGCGTACCGCTTCGATGTGCTTCATCACGTCAGCACGAATTTCGCGTAAACGCGTCCACTTGCTTTCTAGAGCGACCGAGTCATCGGCAACCGTTAGGTTATGGAAAAGCTCGGTGAAGATGGTCAACGGTGCAGGTTGCTCGCCGATGTGTAGGTCTTGCCATGCTTCTTCGGCCGTGAACGACAAAATTGGTGCCATCAATTTCACCAACGTATGACTGATGTGATACAGCGCGGTTTGTGCAGAGCGACGGGCAAGGCTATTTGGTGCGCTTGTATACAAACGGTCTTTGAGGATATCCAAATAAAATGCGCCTAGGTCTTCAGAGCAAAAGATTTGTAAACGCGAGACGATTGGGTGAAACTCATAACGGCTGTAATGATCGAGCACTTCCACCTGCATGCGCTGCGTCATCGCTAAGGCGTAGCGATCGATCTCTAGCATATCTTGAAGGGGAACCGCTTGCGTAGGCGCATCAAAATCCGCCACATTACCGAGCAAGAATTTTAAAGTATTGCGAATACGGCGATAGCTTTCCACCACGCGTTTGAGGATTTCATCGGAAATCGATAGCTCGCCTGAATAATCCGTGGCGGCGGCCCAGAGGCGTAGGATTTCTGCGCCAAGCGTATCGGAAATCTTTTGCGGAACAATGACGTTGCCGACGGATTTGCTCATTTTGCGGCCTTTGCCATCCACCACAAAGCCGTGGGTGAGCAAGGCTTTGTAGGGCGCACGACCATACAGCATGCAGCCGGTCAGCAGCGAAGAGTGGAACCAACCACGGTGCTGATCCGAGCCCTCAAGGTATAAGTCTGCGGGCCACTGTAAGGCATCGCTGTGTGAGCCTTTGATGAGTGGGTCGTTGTCACCACCCAGTACGGTAGCGTGTGTGGTGCCGGAATCAAACCAGACGTCTAGAGTGTCGCGGTTTTTTTCGTAATTTGCCGCCTCGGAGCCTAGCAGGTCTTCGACTTCAAGACGCTGCCACGCCTCGATGCCTTCGAGCTCAATGAGCTGTGCAACCTGCTCCATGAGTTCGGGGGTGCGTGGATGAAGCTCGCCGGTTTCTTTGTGTACAAAGAACGCCATGGGCACGCCCCACTGGCGTTGACGTGACAAGGTCCAGTCCGGTCGGTTGGCAATCATGGCATGCAAGCGTGCGCGGCCCCAAGCAGGGTAAAACTCGGTGTTGTCAACCGCACGCAACGCCATATCGCGTAGACTGTGGCCGGTAGAATTTTCGCGATCCATACCGGCAAACCATTGGCTGGTGGCACGATAAATCACAGGTGTTTTGTGACGCCAGCAATGCATGTAGCTGTGTTGATGGGCTTCGGCCTTTAATAGCGTACCTGCCTCGTCTAAGGCTTCCACAATTTTTGGGTTGGCTTTCCAAATAAACTGCCCACCAAATAAAGGTAAGCTGCTGGCGTAAACACCGTTGCCCATGACAGGATTAAGGATATCGTCGTCCGCTAAACCGTGCTGACGGCAGCTGATGAAATCCTCTACCCCATAGGCGGGCGCGGAATGCACCACGCCAGTACCGGAGTCCAACGTCACGTACTCGGCACAGATGATGGGAGCGGTACGAGCATAGCCTGCATCGGCTTGGGCTAAAGGGTGATGGAAAGCTAAGTTTTCTAAATTCGCACCTAAGGTTGTTGCGACCACTTGACCCGTTAATCCCCATTGTTCAAGGCTCGTGTCAACGAGATCCTTAGCAAGAATCAGGTACTTTCCTGTAGCACGGGGTTGGTCCAATTCAACCAAGGCGTAGTCGACTTCGGGATGAACGTTTAGGGCTTGGTTGGCTGGGATCGTCCAAGGCGTGGTGGTCCAAATTACAATGGCGCCATCCTCGACCTCAGTCTGATTAAAGATCTTGGCTAGTGCCGCTTTGTCGGCAAAGGGAAATGCAATGTGCACGGAGGGATCGGTGCGATCTGCGTACTCGACCTCAGCTTCTGCGAGGGCCGAACCACAATCAAAGCACCAGTTCACAGGCTTCAGTCCACGAAACACAAAGCCTTTTTCTAGGATGCGAGCCAAAGCGCGCAGCTCATCGGCTTCGTTGCCATAATTCATGGTGAGATACGGGCGATCCCAGTCTGCCAGTACACCCAGACGTTTGAAGTCACGACGTTGGCTGTCGACTTGCTCAAGCGCATACGCGCGCGCCTTGGCTTGGACTTCCGCAACGGCTAAATTTTTGCCGTACTTTTTTTCGATTTGAATCTCGATGGGCATGCCATGGCAGTCCCAGCCGGGTACGTATTGCGCATCAAAGCCGGACATGTTTCGGCTTTTAATGATGATGTCTTTGAGTATTTTGTTGACTGCGTGCCCAATATGAATATCACCATTCGCATAGGGAGGGCCATCGTGCAGGATAAATTTGGGTCGGCCCGCACTGGCTTCACGAATCGCTTGGTAAACGTGGTTCTCTTCCCACTCTTGCACCCATTTGGGTTCGCGCTTGGGCAAATCGCCGCGCATAGGGAAGGGAGTACTGGGGAGGTTGAGGGTGTTTTTATAGTCCATTGATGGCGAAATACTCACGAGCACGGCACGCATCGCTGTTGATGGCGGCAGTCATAGTTTCAATATTCGGGAATTTTTCTTCGTCCCGCACAAAATGTAAAAATTCAACCCGTACAAGTTTACCGTACGCATCCACGTTACGGTCTAACAGGTGAACCTCTAATAATAACGCACCATTGTCGGTCACGGTGGGTCGAACCCCCAAACTGGCCACTCCGGGCAGAGGTTGATCGCTCAAACCCAACACCCGCACGATGTAAATACCCGATCGAGCCGCACAAAAAGCGGGAGCACGTAAGTTTAAAGTAGGAAAACCAATAGTACGCCCAAGCTTTTGACCATGAATCACATGACCGGTTAAGCGATAGGGGTGCCCTAATAAGGCCTGAGAGCGTTCTAAATTTCCAACCGCCAAAGCAGTACGCACTTCACTACTGGAAATGCGCTGTCCGCCTGCATCTTGAATGTCTTCAATCGTATGCAAAGTAAAGTCATAGCGTTGGGCGTACTGTGCCAATAGGTCTAGATCGCCTTTGCGCTGAAAACCAAAACGGAAATCCTCGCCTACCAATAACCATTTGGTATTAAGACCTTTTAAAAGCAACTGTTGTATAAATTGCTCGGCGGGCAATGTCGCTAAAGCATGATTGAATTTTGCCAGTACAATCTGCTGCATTCCATATTCGTGCAATAACGTGAACTTATCGCGCAGATTACTAATCTGCGTCGGGATGAGCTCAGGACGATGGCCTTTTTCTGCGAAAAAAGCTCGTGGGTGAGGCGTAAACGTTACAACGCTAGGCAAAAGGCCATACTGATCAGCAGCCTTTTTGACCGGAGCTAAAATAGCTTGATGACCACGGTGTACGCCATCAAAGTTGCCAATCGTGACCGCACTGGGTTGAGTGCAGTTAAAGCGAGGCAAAGTACGATAGATAGTTAAAGCAGTGGGCACGGTTTTCAGTCTAAAAATACGCGGGGAAAAATAGTGAGTACACGGGCTACCAAGTGTAGGGTTGTCATTTTAATATCCGGCCAAGGCAGTAATATGCAAGCCATGGTGCAGGCTGCGCGCTCAGAGCAACTGCCCGTGGATATTTGTGCGGTGATTTCAAATCGGCCTCAGGCAGCAGGTTTGGTGTGGGCGACCGCTCAGGGTATACCAACCCATATTGTGAATCATCAAGACTACAGCTCCCGAGACGCATTTGATGCACAGCTGCTGGCAGAAATTGATCGTTATCAGCCTGATTATGTCTTGCTAGCGGGCTTTATGCGGGTGCTCACCTCGGGGTTTGTCGAACACTACCTAGGACGCCTAATTAATATACACCCGTCGTTGCTGCCGTTGTTCCCTGGGTTGCACACGCACCAGCAAGCTATAGATTCTGGCATGGCCTGTCATGGATGTACAGTGCATTTTGTTACGCCTGAAGTGGACGCTGGGCCAATTATTGCGCAAGGTGTATTACCGATCTACGCCAACGATAGCGTAAGCGATTTAGCAAAACGTTTACTCCCTCTAGAGCATCGCGTTTATACTGAAGTGTTCCGTTGGTTAGTGACGCGTCAAGTGCGTTTGACTGCTCAGCAGCAGGTCGTCTTGGCTCAGGATCAGTCGCGAGTTTTCTTTTCCTCTGCCAGTTAATCTGGCTCTTGTTTTAGGTGGTTATGTCTCAACGTCGTTCTTCTAAGCCAAAAACTGGGCGCTCTAACGTGACTCCCAGTCGCTCAACCCCTCGCCATACCAGCGAGCGTCCCACGAATACCGTGGTTATCCCTCCTGCAACGCGACGGATCGAACAAATCACCCAAGTGCTTGGCGAAGTCTTGCAATGGACACACCCCGCAGATCAATGTTTGTCGTATTGGATGCGCAATCAAAAGAAAATGGGTGGACGCGATCGGGCTGAGGTGACCAATGCAGTGTTTGCCGTGCTGCGGCATTTACGTTTATTTCGTCAAGCGGTACAAAGCTTTGCAGGTTCAAATACACGGGCGCTCGCCATTTTAGGCTTGAGCACTGTTGCGGAGGTGGAGTATGTGCACTCTGGGCTGAACCCCGAAGAGCAGGCTTGGCTTGAGCATGCGCAAACGCTTCTGCGCACTCCGATGGCCTTCGAGCTGCAATACAGTCTGCCAGACTGGCTGGCCGAAGCCATTCAGCAGCTCCCCGAACCCGAAGCCTTAGCCGCCGCGCTGAATCAAGAGGCACCTTTAGATCTGCGTGTGAATACGCTAAAGTCCGACCGCGATACGGTACTCGCTAGCTTACGCCACAAAAAGTTAAAGCAATTTAAGTTCGAGGCCACACCGTATTCCCCATGGGGGATTCGTGTTTTAGGCCGGCCCTTTATGGGCAAATGGCCAGAGTATGTAAATGGTGA
>DWUQ01000076.1 GCA_019120675.1 Candidatus Paenalcaligenes intestinipullorum
ATCGTAGGAGGGGTTTTGCAATTGGCGATTCAGTGGCTGGCCTTAAAGCGTCTCGGCTTTGCGCCTAGATTTAACCTAAAGCTGAGAGAAGCTTGGCAAAACCCAACCGTACGACGTGTACTACGCCAAATGTTACCCGCTATTGTCGGTGTATCGGTTGCGCAGATCTCACTGCTTATTAACACCAACATTGCGACCTGGCTCCAACCCGGTAGCGTGACGTGGTTATCGTTTGCCGATCGATTAATGGAATTCCCTACCGCTTTGCTCGGTGTGGCTTTGGGCACGATTTTGCTGCCCAAGCTATCAGCTGCATACGCCAAACAAGCCCACGATGAGTATCATCACTTATTAAACTGGGGCTTACAGCTCGTACTGTTATTGGGGTTACCTTGTGCCTTAGCCTTGGCTTTTATTGCGGACGCGTTGGTCGCCACCCTATTTAACTATGGGGCTTTTAATGCTCAGGATGTGCTGCAAACCAAAACTGCCGTCATGGCATATGCGGTGGGTTTATTAGGCTTGCTAGCGATTAAAATTCTCGCTCCCGCTTTTTATGCGCGTCAGAACATCAAAACCCCTGTTCGCGTCGCCATCTTTGTGTTGATACTAACCCAGCTGTGCAATCTAGTTTTGGTGCCTTGGTTGGGGCATGCCGGCTTGGCCTTATCGATTGGGATTGGTGCTACCGTGAATGCGCTGACTTTGCTGTTTTTGCTAAGCCGCCAAGGTATCTATCAACGTGGCACAGGCTGGCTACGCTTTGCGCTGCGCATGCTCCCTGCCCTTTTGGCACTCAGCCTCACCTTATACAGTGCCCAGCATTGGATTGATTGGCTAGCGCTCGCCACGCAACCTTGGTTACGGGTTGGGTATTTAGCCGGTGTCATGCTGGCTTGCGCTCTGGCTTATTTTATCCCACTGTATATAGCCGGTTTTCGCATCTCAGACTTTACAAGATCACATTGATATCGTAGAATAGCTTTCTTTGCCGATTAAACCTACTTACTTATTTATATATATGGCTAACACCGCACAAGCTCGCAAACGTGCTCGTCAAGCAGTAGCACGCAACAAGCACAATTCCAGCATCCGTTCGATGCTGCGCACTTCCATCAAACGCGTACGTCAGGCTATCGAAGCTGGCGACAAAGACAACGCCAATGAGCTTTACCGCAAAGCCAGCAGCGTTATTGATCGCGTAGCCGACAAAAACATCATCCACAAAAACAAGGCTGCTCGTCATAAAAGCCGCCTGTCTGCTGCCATCAAGGCAATGGATTCCTAAAGTCAGTTTGGTTTAATTGGCAGTGACGTGGTCACAAAAAAGGTGCTATAAAGCACCTTTTTTTTTATGGCTACTGCTATTGTTTGATTCGTCAATAATCACAGCCTGACGCGCTCAAGGTCCCTAATCCGCGAACGAAACACCCCGCCTAACCTTGGCATCAACGCTTAATCTTCGTCAACGCCCGACATTTTGAGTTGATTGTCTTTGGCAAAACCAACCACAAACTTCCACGCCAAAGGCTCCAGCTCGCGCAAGCGCGCATCCACCACCACACAACGAACGCCGTCGATCAGCCGTGGCACCACATAAGGGGAATAAGTTAGATGCCCCCCTAAACTACCTGCCGGGCGAAACTGCGACATCACCCCCGCTAGCCGTTCGGCCCAATCACTGGGACGAAAACGTTGCCCCGCAATTGTGGTGCCATGAATAATAAGCTGCTGAGGTTGTTCGGTCATAGATCTAAAACCATACTCTATAAAAAACAGATGTGTACGTCTTTCCTAATAACTATAAATTGTAGCGCATCGATTTATTACTCGCACCCTTTACAACTAAAGGATAGGTATATGCTTTTACGCATGGGCTTTTGCGCTCTTTGACTAGACAGGGTAAGATATTTTCTTTTATTGAGAGTTTTGTATGAGCGCAACTGTCCAAGCTGGCCCATTGAGGCATTTTCTTCAATTCCGTGATTTAAGCAAACAAGAGCTCCTCTACGTACTGGATCGCGCGCGTATTATCAAAGATAACTTCAAGCGCTACCAACCTCACCTGACCCTACATGACCGTACTTTGGCCATGATTTTTGAAAAAGCCAGTACGCGTACGCGTGTTTCTTTTGAAGCGGGCATGTATCAACTTGGTGGTTCCGTCATCAACCTCACTGCCAATGACTCCCAATTAGGGCGCTCTGAGCCCATTGAGGATACTGCTCGTGTGGTCTCACGTATGGTTGATATTGTCATGATTCGCACCTTTGAGCAAAGCCGCATCGAACGCTTTGCGGCACATTCACGGGTGCCGGTCATCAATGGCCTGACCAACGAATACCACCCTTGCCAAATTTTGGCGGATATTTTTACCTTTATGGAAAAACGCGGCAGCATCGAAGGCAAAACCGTAGCCTGGATTGGCGATGGCAACAACATGGCCAATACATGGTTGCAAGCCGCCGAACTACTCGGCTTCACGTTGCACCTCTCTTCCCCGCAGGGCTATAGCCTTGACCCCGAGCTTGTGGGCACGCCTGACCCCGCTATTTTCCGTAGCTTTGATGA
>DWUQ01000077.1 GCA_019120675.1 Candidatus Paenalcaligenes intestinipullorum
GTGGTTTGCGCATCCGCTAACAACACAATGGGTTGCCCGTCGGGTGGAACTTGGACGGTGCCCGGCGATACCGCTACGGAAAGTAATTCACGTTGCGTGGTACGCTGTAGAATCGGGCCTGCTAATCGGCACCCCATGCGGTTCGACTGAGCTTGAACGGTATACGTTTGCCCTGCCCAAGTGTGCAAACTGCTTTCCGTAAACGTTACGGCCTCGGGGCCTCGGATCATACGTAAAGCTGCCTGCTTACCCCGTACCACGTGATCCCCGAAACTAAACTGTGCCGGTAAAATCTGGCTGCCTAGATGGGGCAAGTTAGCGATTTCCAACACATCCCCCGTCTTTAAGGCACGCCCTTGATAACCGCCATAGCCGCCTGCTAAATGCGTGCTTTGACTGTCAAGCAAGCTCTCGCCCAGCCAGCCCCCTTGAACCGCCAAATAGCTACGCAGGCCTGCTTTACGACCCGTAAAGCGCAACACATCCTCTGGCTTTACGGCTATGGCTTGGTTTAATGGCAATACCTGCCCAGAAAGCTCCGCCCCTAAATCTGCCCCCCCTAACGCAATCATCGCAGCCTGCCGAAAGCGTAAGGTTGGGCCTAAAAGCGTGACCTCTAAGGTTGGGTAGGTGGGCGCATTCCCCACCAAATAATTTGCGACCCGATGCGCACGCTCATCTAAAACTCCATTACGTGGCATACCTAAGGCCAGACCGCTTATGCGCCCTAAGTCTTGCAAACTGCTCAGTAAGCCCCCCTTAATAACCTCAACGCTCATACATAGCTCCAGCTTGCTCGTGCAGACGCCAGAAGGTATCGCGATCAATCGGATAAAAACTTAAGGTATCTCCTGCCCGAAATAGTACTGGCTCATCACGCAGCGCATCAAACAGACGCCAAGGCGTACGCCCTACCAAAGACCAGCCGCCTGGTGAGGGCACCGAATACAGTACCCCTTGCCCGTTCGCTACCCCGAAGCTCCCCGCAGGCACTTCGGTACGAGGTGTAGCCCGACGGCCCAAACCAGATAGGCCGGGATAAAAACCCAAATAGGGATGGCCAGGCGCAAAACCCAGCATTAAAACCCGTATGGGTAAATGCAAAAACTGAGCAATCAAACGCTGCGGTGTTTGTCCAATCTGCTCCGCCACAGCGGGTAAGTCGGGTGCAAATTCAGCCTCAAAACACATGGGCACCCGCCAACGCTTGCCGATAGGTTGCTCGGTTTCCAGTTGACAAGCCTGCTCCGCGAGAGGGGCCAACTGGTGCGCCCAAAACTCGGCTTTATCTAACAAGCTGGGCTCAATCTGCTGCGCCCATACAGACAAATCCACGAATACTGTGACACTGACCATAGCAGGCACCACAGCCTGAACACCCAACAAGGTGGATTCCGCCAACAGACGTGCTAAGTTCGCTGCACACCGATTGGCCTCACTGACACGCGGATGGTTAAAGGTAATACTAATCGCCGCCTCGGCATCTAGGTGCAGGCTCCACAAAGGCAGCGCTTGATTGGGCCATTGACTCATACAGACTCCTTAGGATTTCAGCAGCACCACACCATTTAACACGCTTGCTAAGGCCTTGACCATCATGTCCGCATTTGTATGATGGCAAATTGCCAACTCGAACATATCGACTACGGGCAAGCCTTGCTCACTGCCCAACACAATATGCTCGTCAGTGACCGCGCGTTTAGGCAAAAGGCTAACCCCCATACCATTGGCTACCGCGGATTGAATGCCGCTCAAACTGGAGCTGGTGCAGCTCATATGCCAAGCACGACCTAAGGATTCGACTGCGTTAATAATCTCTTCACGATACACACCACGCTGAGGAAAGGTCACCAACGGGATAGGGTTTTTATCAAAAGCGGGATACAACGCGCTGTCTACCCAAGCGGTTTCTTCGGGTATGTGCGAGATGGCGGCACGGGCGTTTTGGCGTTGCTTAATCAGAATTAGATCCAGCTCACCGCGATCGTAAGCAGCAATTAAATCACTGCTCATGCCACTGGTGACTTCGAGCTTCACCTGAGGATACGCCCGATTAAAATCCGCCAACGCTCGCATGGTTTTGCCACTGGTGAAGTCCTCAGGTAAACCCAAACGCACGGTCACGCGCACTTGCACACCACTGATGGCCTCGTGCAACTGATCGTTCAAACCTAGCAATTGTTGTGCGTAAGCCAACACTGTGCGGCCCGCATCGGTGGGCTCTACCCCACGAGCATGCCGCTCCAACAGACGATGCCCGATCAAATCTTCTAAGCGTTTCACTTGCTGGCTCACGGTAGACTGAGTGGAATGCAGACGCGCTGCTGCCAAAGTGAAGCTGCCACACTCAGCCACCACCAAGACCGCTTGCAGCAAGTCCAAATCAAACACCACGCGTTGAATAGGAGTAAACGTGTTCACAGCTGCCATCCCGAAAGGGTGAAAATCACTAGAAAGACCTATTTTAAGTACTATTCAAAAAATGAATACGGTGTATTAATACATTTAACTTGTACATAACTAGCCATCTCGCTATTGTATAGCTACACACGCCGACTTGCGCCCACCGTATCTTAGTGTCGCGGCCTCAGGCGTGCCTGCATTTTCATTCTTGTGGTTCCCAACACTGGGGTTTGTCGTTGTCCCCTGTGCACTGAGTGCGCCGCTACGTGCTGGCTGCACCGTCTCTACAACGTAAACAACTTACTCGAGATAGCAAACATGTCCAAGGATATTACGTACTACGCTCCTACAGGCGGTCATCCGCCCCAAACCCAATTATTGACTGATCGTGCTGTATTGACCGAAGCCTACGCCATCATTCCTAAAGGCGTGATCCGTGACATCGTCACCAGCTGGTTACCCTTCTGGGATGACACCCGTTTATGGGTATTGGCGCGTCCACTAACTGGCTTTGCCGAGACCTTTGCTCAGTACATCATGGAAGTCAGCCCTGGCGGCGGTAGCGACAAACCCGATACCGACCCCAACTCCGAAAGCGTATTGTTTGTGGTCAAAGGTCAAATCGAAGTCACCATCGACGGTGAAAAACACGTGATGGAAGAAGGCGGTTACGCGTTCTTGCCTCCACAAGTTAAATGGACCTTGCGCAACAACAGCAAAGACATCGCAAACTTCCACTGGATCCGTAAGCACTACCAAGCCGTCGAAGGCATTCCTTACCCCGAGCCATTTGTCACCAACGAAAAAGACATCGAGCCTGTGGTAATGCCAGACACCGAAGGTCGTTGGACCACCACACGCTTTGTGGACATGTCCGACATGCGTCACGACATGCACGTCAACATCGTTAACTTCGAACCCGGTGGCGTTATTCCTTTCGCCGAAACCCACATCATGGAACACGGCCTGTACGTGCTCGAAGGGAAAGCCGTTTACCGCCTCAACCAAGACTGGGTTGAAGTCGAAGCCGGTGATTACATGTGGCTACGTGCTTTCTGCCCCCAAGCGTGCTACGCCGGTGGCCCAGGTCGCTTCCGCTACTTGCTGTACAAAGACGTTAACCGTCACCCTGCATTGAAATTGTCGGGTCTATAAAGTACGTTGGGCGGCAACATTAAGTCAGTCGCCCCGTAAGCAGTACCAAAAAGCCTCGCTGTGTCTGCAGCGGGGCTTTTGTGTTTTCAACGCTTATCTGCCTGCCAAGTGCTGTCTTTTAAGCTTAATTTCCCCTTAAAACAACATTTCTGAAAGTTTTGTTTTGCTTTTTTACACGCTTAATATTTAATGCTAACAAGAATGATTCCTATTAATAGTCTTGTAAAAATTAAACAAGCAAGGAATACCCTTGGAATTTTTGTTGGAGTTGTGTCCTTGAAGACCTATTTAAATTTAAGTGTGCTTTCTATTGCGCTCACTGGTGCCTTTACAGCTACCATAGCTTCAGCTCAGCAAGACCAAACCCCTCAATTGGGCAGTGTCGTGGTAACCGCTGCAGGTTTTGAGCAAAAAATTGTTGATGCCCCTGCTAGTATTTCAGTTATTACCGAAGAAGATTTACGCTCTCGGCCTTATACAAGCTTGGTTGATGCCGTACGTGATCTCGAAGGGGTGGACGTCGGCGAAACCACAGATAAAACCGGCCAACGCACGATTAGTATTCGCGGTATGGGTTCCGAGTACACGCTGATTCTTGTTAATGGTAAACGCCAAAATAATCACGGCAACATCTACCCCAATAACTTTGGTGGCAACCAATTCAACCACATCCCTCCCTTAGATGCGATCGAGCGTATTGAAGTTATTCGTGGTCCGGCTTCCACTCTATATGGCGCAGACGCATTAGGAGGCGTTATCAATATCATTACCAAACGCATTACGGATAAATGGGGAGGTTCAGCCACGGTCAGCCGCACATTCCAACAGAAGAAAGAATTTGGTGACGATACGACATATGACTTCTTTGTACAGGGTCCCATTATTCAGGATTTACTCGGCTTATCAGTGCGTGGCAGCTTCTATAAACGTGATGCTTCCAGCCCAGAGTTTGCCCCAGTAACGGACCCTAGCGGTGTTTTACACCAACGCGGTTTAGGCTTTGGTGGTGGCGGACGCACAGTCGATAATACCAATAAATCTCTTGGCCTTTCGCTAGCCTTTACCCCGACCAAAAATCAAACAATCACTCTAGATTGGGATACCTCTCGTCAAAAATACGATAACTCTGAATCTCAAGTTGGCACCTTAGATGGTATTGATTCTATTTGGCGTGCCAGTCGTGGCACGGTACAACCACGCGTAGGGTATGCCGCGGATCAAAAATTCAATCGTGATCAGTGGGGTGTCACGCATGAAGGGGACTGGAGCTTTGGACACAGTATGGTGTCGCTGTCTCATGTTCGCACCACCAATGACGGTCGCTCTTTACCTTTTCGTCCCGACGAGCGTTTAAAGCTTCAAGAAATTTATGAGGGTACAGGTCCTTATGCTGGTTTAACCACAGCGGAGCGTAAACAAATTGCCGAAGCAGAGTTTCTGCCTCGTCCTAAGCGTAGTTTAGAAAGCAGCCAATACACGCTTGATGCAAAACTGGATATGCCCATCGAAAACTTGGCTGGCGACCATATTGTGGTGGTGGGCGGTCAATGGATCCACGGTAATCTAAAAGACGGTGTATTTGGTATGGAAAGCAATCTCGATACCAAAAAGCAGCCTCAGCGTATGTACTCTGTTTTCCTCGAAGACAGTTGGTCACCCATTCAACCTTTAACTATTACAGGTGGGGTACGCTATGACCACCATAAAACGTTTAAGGGTCACGTTTCCCCACGGATATATGGTGTGTATGAGATCAACCCCCAGTGGACAGTAAAAGGAGGCGTCAGCACAGGCTACAAGACTCCAAACACTACCGACTTATATGACGGTATTACTGGTTTTGGTGGCCAAGGCACAAGTCCTTTTGTAGGCAATCCGGATTTAAAGCCTGAAACCAGCGTTAACAGTGAAATTGCGCTCTATTGGGAACACCCTGAACGCCATGGTTTTAATATCACTTTCTTTAATAACCAATTTAAAGACAAAATTGCCCGAGGCGAAACGACACAAAGTTGTGCCGATACAGGCGGAGTACGTCCATGCGTGAACTTAGGTGAATACGGAAACTTAGGCTATAACACCTACGCACAGAATATTAATATGGATCGTGCACGTATCCGTGGCTTAGAAATGGGTGCTCGCTATCAGTTACTACCAACCATTGGCCTAAAAGCCAATTACACCTATACCAACAGCAAGGTGACCAAAGGGGCTAACGAAGGCAAGCCATTAACTGGCAACGCTAAGCACATGGCCAATGGTACTGTCGAGTGGGATTTCCTGCCCCAAGCTCGTACTTTCCTAACTGCCGAGTATCGTTCGAAGCGTTATCGTGGTGCTGTGAACCAAGAGTACTACAAAGCGTATACAGTCTTTCATCTAGGTGGTCACTACAATATCAGCAAAAACTTTACGCTAAACGCGCGCATCAATAACTTGTTCAACAAAGACTTCCGCTCTTATAACACGGTCTTTACGGACGAGGGAAATGGCACGTATAGCCCCACCTACTTAGATGACTACAATAACAAGGATAAAGCCCGAAACTTCTGGATTAGCCTTACAGGGCGCTTCTAAACCAGTAAATTAAGCTAATTATCCAACTCTAGGTAATCTTAAGCCTCGCTGCGTCTGCAGCGGGGCTTTTTTGCTGCCAATGTCCTACTAATAGGTAGCGCATTAGCCACCCCCTTCGTCTTTTCGGGTTAGTAGTCAGTAGAACAAAGCGTATTTTTAGAGCGGCAACAAAAAATCTTCCTCTACGTTTTAGCCACCCTTCATGAACTGGGGCTGGAACTCGCACCTCCTATAACTCATCTTTCGTCTTCTTAAAGGGGGAAAGCGGCTCCTATTTCAGTAGAAGCCTTGCACCACGACGGATCCCCAACATAAATGCCCTCTGCCTGAGCGGGCGAGAGGGCAAAAAATGCCGAGCTTAGTGCGCTAAGCTTACAGACGTCCAAACTCCACCTTAAAACAACCCCGCCGGCTCATCGCTGTAGCTCACCAACACACACTTGGTTTGTTGGTAATTGGCGAGCGCCATTTTGTGAGTTTCACGGCCAATTCCAGACTGCTTATAGCCCCCAAAGGCCGCGTGCGCGGGATAGACGTGGTAGCAGTTGGTCCACACACGACCGGCTTGAATACCACGCCCCATACGATAGGCTTGGGCACCATTACGGCTCCATACGCCTGCCCCTAAGCCATAGATGGTGTCGTTGGCAATCGCTAAGGCTTCGTCCTCGTCCTTAAACGTAGTGACGGCCGCCACAGGGCCAAAGATTTCCTCTTGGAACACGCGCATATCATTTTTACCCAGCAACAGGGTGGGGCTGACGTAAAAGCCTTGCTCAAGACCGGTAGCGGGGGCGTCTTGCTGGCCACCGGTTAAGCAGGTAGCACCTTCTTCG
>DWUQ01000009.1 GCA_019120675.1 Candidatus Paenalcaligenes intestinipullorum
ACCGACGTAGAAAACTGGCCAGCGGATGCAATGGGCGTACAAGGGCCGGATCTGATGGCACGCTTTCAAGCGCACGCTGAGCGTTTCGAAACTGAAATGATCTTTGATCAAATTAGTGCCGTTGATTTAAGCCAACGCCCCTTTACATTAACTGGCGACAGTGGCAACCAGTATACCTGCGATAGCCTGATTATAAGTACAGGTGCTTCAGCAATGTATTTGGGTCTGCCCTCTGAGCAGGCTTTTATGGGCAAAGGGGTATCGGGCTGCGCCACATGCGATGGTTTCTTTTATAAAAACCAAGACGTGATTGTCGTCGGCGGAGGCAACACAGCGGTCGAAGAAGCATTGTACCTGTCAAATATTTGTAAAACCGTTACAGTTGTACACCGTCGCGACAGCTTCCGCTCGGAGCCTATTTTAACGGATCGCTTGATGAAAGCCGTTGAAACGGGCAACGTGAAGCTCAAGCTGTTTAGCGAGCTGGACGAAGTGCTGGGCGACGACTCTGGCGTCACAGGCGTACGTTTACGCAACAACCAAAGCGGTGAAACCGAGGAGCTGGCGGTCACCGGTGTGTTCATTGCCATTGGTCACCACCCCAATACCGAAATTTTCCAAGGCCAAGTCGATATGCAAGACGGCTATATCCTCACTCGTATGGGTCATGGTGGCATGGCAACCATGACGTCCGTGCCAGGTGTGTTTGCTGCAGGGGATGTCCAAGACAACATCTACCGTCAAGCCATTACCAGTGCCGGTGCGGGGTGCATGGCTGCTTTGGATGCACAGCGTTGGTTAGAGAATGAGGAAAAACTCTAAACCCCTCCCTGCGCTGGGCGCTCAGCTCTCTGATCTAAAACGCTTACGCCAGCACGCTGCCCAGCAGCAGGCTGAGCGTGAGCAGGTGCGTCCGCTGCTCGTGCGCTCCCCCGCTGTGCAGCGACGACGCTCGCACCCTCAGGATATCTCGGCTAAAGCGGCTCAGCCTCAGCATGACCCGCGCCCTACTGGTGACACAACGACGAGCCGCGCAGCACCTAACGCAGCTCCCAATGCCCCCAATGCTGTCCCAGAGGAGAGCGCACACAGTTTTGCGCAGTTGATACAGCAGACCTCCGAGGCGCACTCTGCGGCGTCGCTTCAGCCCAATGACCAGCAATTGTTTCGTCAACAAATGCGGCATGTACAGCCTTTAAAGCGCTCAGGCAGGCAAGGGTTCGACACCATACCGCTTGCACAAGAGCTGGCACAGTCCCGACAACAGCATGCGACTGGGCAAGTGCTTACACCTGCGTTGGAGTTTGTATCGTCGGATCAATACTATGCGCTGGGCTTCGACGAAGACACCACCGAATACCTTAGCCCAGCCTGCGGGACGGATGTGCTTAAAAATTTACAGCGTGGCCGCTGGGAAATTCGCTCTCATTTGGACTTGCATGGTGCGACGCTCGACGAAGCCCGCTTGTTGGTCGCCAACTTTATTGCTGAAAGCCTGGAGTACGGTGTGAAGTGCGTTCGGATCGTGCATGGTATCGGCTATGGGTCACGCAGCGATGGCCCAGTACTACTGCCTACCGTACGTCGCTGGCTGGGGCAGATGCATGCGGTGTTAGCCTTTACCGAATGTGAGCCACACGAAGGGGGGAAAGGCGCGGTCAAAATTCTGTTACGGCGACAACGCTCTTAAAGGATATAGCGCGCAAAACAAAGGCCAACAGCAAACTGTTGGCCTTTGTCATTTCTAGTTGTTATGGGTGCTGCGAGCTTTATAGTAGTACCACGCGTTGATGCTGTGGGTGCCCTGTATCGGGCTGCAGAGATGTCTCCTCACCTGCATGGAAACCATTGTGCCCTACTTTTATCCTCGGCACACCTAGGGAATGCACTGATATGGGCTAAGGGCTTACCCCTTAAGACCAAAGTCGCCTATGTGCAGCCGCTTAGTCGCTTTATATTGCCTTACAAAGCGTAAAAAAGCGCAATGTCACCCTTAGCCCTAAGGCGTTGACATTGATTAAAACATTTCCCCCCAGGAGACAGAGCCATGAACGCACCGCGAGATGTGGTTTCTGCGGTTCTTGCAGACCCAAACTATCAGCTTTTGGTTCAAAAAAGAACGCGCATCAGTTATATCTTTTTTGCTATTACCCTTGTCATTTATGCAGGGTTTATTCTCACCCTTGCTTTTGATCCCGAACTCTTTGGCGAGCCCGTAGGCAATATGACCATGAGTATCGGCGTACTTTGCGCCTTGCTTGTGGCCGTTAGCGCGGTCATTTTAATTTTCGCCTACGTGTATATATCCAACCGCGTATTTGATCCGCTGCTGGCTAAAATTGAAAAGGACGTGCTATGACCAAACGATTGCTTATCGCGGGTGCACTCAGTGCGCTGAGCCTGCCCGCTTTCGCTCAAGCTCAGCCTAGCAAAGCCAACACGTCCGCCATTGTGATGTTTTTGGTGTTTATTGCTGCCACCATGGTGATTACTTGGTGGGCCGCACGTCGCACCCATACGACGTCTGACTTTTATACCGCAGGTGGAGGCTTAACCGGTTTTCAAAATGGTTTAGCTATTGCTGGGGATTATCTATCGGCCGCGTCGTTCCTAGGGATCGCTGGGATGGTGTATGTGTCGGGCTTTGACGGCATGATTTACGCCATTGGTTTTTTGTTTGGTTGGCCAGTGGTGATGTTTTTGGTGGCCGAACGCTTACGTAACCTAGGGCGTTACAACTTTGCGGACGTCACCTCTTTCCGCCTCTCGCAAACCCCCATGCGGATCTTAGCAGCCAGTGCGTCTCTGCTGATTATTGCCCTGTATTTGATTGCGCAAATGGTGGGTGCGGGCAAGCTGATCGTGCTGTTGTTTGGCTTGGACTACAACATTGCCGTAGTGATTGTGGGTTCGCTCATGATGATCTACGTGGCCTTTGGCGGCATGACAGCCACCACTTGGGTGCAAATCATTAAAGCGGTACTGATGCTGTTCGGTGCCACCCTCATGACCATTTTGATTATGGCGGCCTTCGGTTGGGATTTTGACCACCTCTTGGCCGAAGCGGTGGCGGTTCACCCTGACGGCAAGGCTATTTTAGCGCCGGGCGCTTCCGTAAGTAGCAACCCATTAAACGCTCTGTCGCTAGGCTTAGGTTTGGCTTTTGGTACGGCTGGCTTACCACACATTTTGATGCGCTTCTTTACGGTATCCAACGCCAAAGAAGCTCGTAAATCGGTCATTTATGCGAGCGGCTTTATTGGGTATTTTTACCTCCTCACCTTTGTGATTGGTTTCGGTGCCATCGCTTTGTTGATTAAGCACCCCGAATACTTTATTCCCGGCCCAGATGGCAAAATCGACATTATTAATGGCTTAATTGGCGGCACCAACATGGTGGCGGTGCACTTGGCCAATGCGGTGGGCGGTAATTTACTACTTGGCTTCTTGGCAGCGGTGACCTTTGCCACGATTGTGGCGGTGGTGGCCGGTTTGGCACTGGCTGGCGCCGCAGCGATTTCCCACGACTTGTATGCCAACGTGATTGCTAAAGGCCGCGCTACGGAAAAAGACCAAATGCGTATTTCCCGTATCTCTACGGTGGTCTTGGGGGTACTGGCGATTTTGCTGGGAATTATTTTCGAGAACCAAAACGTCGCCTTTATGGTGGGCTTGGCCTTTGCGATCGCGGCCAGCGCTAACTTCCCCGTACTGGTGCTGTCCATTTCTTGGCGCGGTTGTACCACTCGTGGTGCCACAATGGGCGGTTTTATTGGCTTGGTGGTGGCCACGGCTTGGGTGGTGCTCAGTAAAACGGTTTGGGTGGATGTGTTTGGCTTTGCAACGCCCATCGCGCCCTTCCCGAACCCAGGCATTATTTCTATCCCCTTAGCCTTTATCTCGATCTGGTTCTTCTCGATTACGGATAAAAGCGCACGCGCTGCTAACGAAAAGGCAGCTTTTGATGCCTTGACGGTACGCAGCCAAACCGGCTTAGGCGCCTCTGCGGCGGTGGATCACTAAGCTCACCCTTTTGTGCTGCATACAAGGGTAAATACGGGGTACTGCGGTACCCCGTTTTATTCTCTATACTAATAAGCTCGGTATAGTATTTCATTTCCATTTCTTCCAGGCCTATTTCCAGCATGACCGAATTGCTTATTGCGGACGACCATCCTCTATTTCGAGAAGCGTTACGCGGTGTGGTGGCACGCTTGTATCCCACTGCACAAATTTTCGAAGCTGATCGGGTGGCCGCTCTGTACCAACTGGCCGAAGCCCATCCTGAAGCCGATTTATTGCTACTCGATTTAGATATGCCCGGTGCCGTCGGTTTTAGTGCACTGGTGCATTTACGCGCGACACACCCTTCATTGCCGATTGTGATGGTCTCGGCACACGAGGATCCGCGTTTTATTCGACGTGCCGTGGATCATGGTGCATTAGGCTACATACCAAAGTCATTGGACAGCGCCCAACTGGGGCAAGCCCTAGAGGCCGTGCTCGAAGGCGAAACGTGGATTCCCCATATTGCACACAACACGCCAGGTGTAGACCAAGACGAACGTCATGCGGCCAACCAATTAAAAGAGCTGACCCCACAGCAGTTTAGAGTCTTGCAAATGGTCAGCACGGGGCAGCTCAACAAGCAAATTGCGCACGAGCTCGACGTATCTGAGGCCACCATCAAAGCGCACATGACGGCTATTTTGCGCAAACTAGGGGCCTCAAACCGCACCCAAGCCGTATTAATTGCGAATCGTCTTGGCCTGCAAGACACTCAATACCACTTACCTGCCTAAGGCTGAGGCAAATGGGCGGTCAAAAACGCTCGTAGCGATGCGGGCCGTACAGGTTTCGACAGCACTCGGTATCCACGGGCTTTGGCAGCAGCTTTAAGCTCATCGCTGCCATCCGCTGTCAGCAAAGCCCCAGGGGTGTCAGGGCCCAGCTTGCGTAGTGCTTCCAAAGCGTCCAAACCATTGAGCCGATCGTGCAAATGATAATCGACCAACAACACCTGCGGTTGCTGAGCCATTAATACCAACGCTTCATCCACATGCGTTGCCAGCAAGCACGTGATGCCCCAACGATTCAGCAACGCTTCCATGCCCGCTAAAATATCGGGGTCATTATCTAAGCACAGCACGCTGCCTTGCAGCTGTAACCGTAAACCAGGAATGGGTGCATCCAAACGATCGACAGACGTCATCGCCAAAGGCGCTTCAGCCAGTGGAGCCCAAATCGCGAACATACTGCCCCGCCCTAGCGTGGACCGTGCATCCAGCCGATGCTCCAACAACAACGCAATGCGCTGACAAATGGATAACCCCAGTCCTAAACCTTTACCGTCCCAATCAAAAGGTTGTTCGTAACGATGGAACTCGGTGTAAATTTGAGCCACATGGTGCTCGGGAATGCCTTGACCGGTATCCCACACTTGAAATTCTACCTCAGGGCCCCGTTTGCGGGCGGCCAAAACAATCCGGCCGCTGCGCGTATACCGCAAGGCGTTCGCCAAAAAATTCTGCAGCACACGGCGCAATAAACGCGGGTCACTGCGTACATATAAGGCGGGCGCATACACTTTGAGCCGCAACCCTCGCTGAGTGGCCATGGGCGCATATTGATCGGCCAAGTGCTGCAAAAA